>NZ_JADEXD010000065.1 GCF_015207285.1 Tychonema sp. LEGE 07203
TGAGTTTTACCGCTTGATGACTTAGCTTTTCAGGCATTATAGAATTGCTAATACGTAAATGCCACGTTTTCTATAGTTGTCTTTTTGTCAAGTACAATTTATACCAAATTAGATGAGCTTACCCTGGTGCCTAACCCTGTCTCGCTGGAAAATTCGATTTGACCTCCGTGCAAGTCTACACACTGCTTGACTATGGATAAACCCAGTCCTGTGCCGGATATTTTTCCGACATTTTGGGCTCGGTAATACGATTCAAATAGTTGTGCTTGGTCTTCTATCGGAATGCCAATGCCTGCGTCTTTAATTTTAAAGGTAGCTTTTTCATTATGACAGTTTAATTGAAAATAAATATTGCTGTCGATCGGCGAATATTTAACAGCATTAGAAAGCAAGTTTGTCAAGATGTGCCTCAACAATTTTTTATCGAGCGCGGGGTGTTGTTGTGTTTTATCCAAATCGCGATCGGGTTTTTTCGCGGGGGAAGTTGTTGTTCGGCAAATAAAGTTAATTTGATGATTTTTTCCGTAACTAATTTTAATTGATTCTACTAACTCGGTGCAAAATTTTTGTAAGTCAACTGGTGCGGGATTGAATTGGAGTTTTCCGGATTCGGCGCTGCTGAGCAACCGCACGTCATCTAATAGCTGAGCCATGTGTTTAGATGCTGATTTGACGTGTTTGAGATATTCTTTTTTTTCCTCGTTGGTGATTTCGTCGCCGTATTCTTTGAGAATTTGAGTAGCAAATAATACGGTATTTAAAGGATTGCCGAACTCGTGAGCGAGCATTGAGAAAAAACGAGATTTTACTTGTCTGAGTTCTTGCTCTTTTGCCAAAGAACGGCGAATTTCTAGTTCTTGTTGCTTGCGTTCTGTGACATCTCTACCGATATAGACAAAATCGTAAAGTCCCTCTAATTCTGTCTGAATTGCCGAGCAGGAAAATTCTACCCAAATTTCTGCTCCGGCTTTTGTAGTGCAGATTACTTCCAGTTCTCTGAGGAACTCTTTTTGAGACAAAATATAGCGGTGGCGAGCTTGGTAAAGCAAGGTTTCTTCGACTACTATTTTGGAGAGCGGGTGGTCGATCAATTCTGGTTCGCTGTACCCAAATAGCCATTGTGCCGATTGATTTACTGTTTTGATAATTCCTAATGTTGTTGTCACCAACAAAGCATCGCCCATCGAACGAATAACTTTATCTATATAATCTTTAGAAGCGGCTAAGGCGCTCGCCAACAGATTGGCTTCATTGGCTCTCTGAATCAAGGATTGCTTCATCACCATTTTTTCGGTGGCATCTTCAATCAAGACCAGTAAATTACTTGCCGTATCTTGTTCGTTTTCATGTTCTACAGCCAACATATCGAAGTATAAAGGGCGTTTTTTATCGGCAAATCTAGCGATACCTTTGAGTTCAAAACTCGGTCGCCGTCCCATCAATATCGACATCAGGATATTTTCAATGCCAACCAGTTCGGGAAAACTGATGCGAGCATCTGCACCGGGGAGCGCGTCGCCCGGGCTATCGGCATAATGCTGCACTTCGGCGGAGGTTTCCTGAATGATGAAATTGTGGTTTATTACAAAATATTCTGTTTGTCGCGGGCCCAAGAGCTTTCTAAACAGGGGTTTCATGCTTGTTCTACCATTGTGTAAGCGAGTTTGTGGAAGATTTCGTCAACGTCTTTTCCTGTTTTAGCAGATGTGGTGTAAACTGCTATTACTTTGTCTTTGCCGATCGCATGGGAAATTTCTACTAGCAGTGCCAATTTTTCTTCGTCTATCAAGTCTACTTTGTTCAAAGCGACGATAATCGATCCTTTGGGATTAATTGAAGAAAAAAGCTGAATGTGTTCGGAGATTCGCTCAACTGTTTCGGTGCGGCTGACATCGGCAACGATTAAAACGCCGCTAGCTCCCTGCAAGTAAGTCGGTGCGATTCCTTTGAATTTTGTATGCCCTTCTAAGTCCCAAATCAGCAACTGTGCAGTGACGTTTTCTCGCTCTTTGATGCCTTCTAATTCTAGGCTTTTGCGGGAAATTTTGACTCCGACAGTGGAAAGGTACTCGTCGCTGAATTGCCGATCGACAAAACGGCGGATCAGGCTGGTTTTGCCCACGCCAAAATCGCCGATCATGCACATTTTTTTAGATATAGTAACTGACATAATTATTTGCTGTTTATGCTTTTAGTTATTGGTTCAAATAGCACGCACCTGCTTAAAAGTAGCGGCTGATTGGGTTCCACGCCGTCGGGAGGAATTGAGCTGGCAACCGCTTGGAGGCGATCGGGATCGGCACCTTGCCGCACCAAAGCATCTCGCACTGCAGCGGCACGCTTGAGCGACAACCGTTGATTTGTGGCAGGTTCCCCAGTTCCATCGCTGTGCCCAATTATCTTAATATGTTTTTGAGGATATTGATCCATGAATTTTTTGACACTGGCGATGATTTCTGCGGATGTTGAGTCTAATTTTGCCGTTCCTGGATCAAAGTAGATGCGGCTTGCAATTTTGAGCGGGTCTAGTTTAACAGTGCTGATGACGGACTGAACGCCGGGAATTTGCTTCAGGGACTGAGCAATTTTTTGTGAGTCTGCAGCGTCGGTGACTGTGCCATCTACTGTAACTTTGCGATCGCCATACCGACTAGAAATAGAAACGCCCTCCCTCTGGTTCAAAACAGCGGTAATCCGCTGCACTTCTCCCGCCGTCAAAACTGGGTCGGGAGGTACATCTACAGCGATAATTTGATTGTCTAATTTCAGATTTGGTGCAGTTGATGCGACTATTTTTGCGGCTTTTGCCCGCAATTCTGGATTTGGCAATTTTCCGGTTAATTTGAGAGTGTTGCCCTCAAGGTCGGCGTTTAAGCGGTAAACTGCTAATTCTGGGGTCGATGCTAAAGCTAAAGCGACATTTGCTACTAGGGGGCGATCGATGCTGCGGCGGTACTGATACATTCCCCAAGGTACTAAGATTAAGCTGAGGGCGAGTAAACTGAGTCCGGCTAGGGCGATCGGGGGTTTGGTGGATTTTTCCTTTTCCACCGGGTCGAATAAAGTTTTGATAAACGGGTGCAGCGACTCCGGTATAGTATCGGGGTCGCCGTTAAATTCGTGAATTAATTTAGCGTAATTAAGGATGAGATTGCTAAGTGTTTTTCGCAGCTTGCTGATGAACGAGTCTGGCGGTTCTCCTTTAATTACGACTGCCATGTAGCAGTATCCCGCTACTTCTAGCAAAATTTTTGAGTCGCCGTATTCAATTTGATTTAGTTCGGAAATTTCTCCCGGCACAACGATGCACTCGTTCACAAAGCTGCGAATGGCTGTGAGCATTCCTGCTACCATTTCTGATTCTAACTGGTAGCTTTCGGAGTTTTGAACTTCGGAAATTATTAAGCCTGATGCTTTGTGAATTAAGAAGACTGCTTGGATGGTAAAGGGTACTGATTCTTGGAGGATTAATTCGGCTTCGGAGACTCCTTGTACTTTGGAGCGAATTTTGCGCTTAACTCCTTCTATGCTCATCGCATTTGACACTTTTTCATTGATTGTCTTGATAGCTTCTGCCATGTATCGGGCAATAGTATTGCCAATTACTGGATAGAGGGCATCCACCATTGCGTCTCGTTCGAGTTTTATTTGGGCTGTAATTGCTTTGCCCATTTCCGGGGCGAGGGCTTGGGCGATCGACTCTTGATCGAGGCGAATTTGCTCTTTAATTGCCAGGCCCATTTCTGGACCGATCGCCTTAGCAATATCTGCCGGCGAATTTTTTATTTGTTCGGCAAGGGCGTCTGGGAGCAATTCAGCGATCGCCGAACTCATTGCTGGCCTGTTTTCTACCGTTTTTGCTCTAATTACTTCGTCAATAATTGGCACGATCGCGTTAACAACTTCTTCTCTGGAATCGGTAATTTTGCGGCTGAGAATTTCGGCGATCCAAGGCAGCATCAGCGCGATCAGTTCTTGGGGATCGTAGATTTGGTGTTCGAGTTTTCCTAATTTATCGTTGATGGTTATCATCAGTTGGCGCACCCCCGGCAAGTCGTTTTGTTCGAGGAGATTTTTGACTTGCTCGATATCCGACATTTGCGAGCCAAAAATCAGACTTTGCAGCCTTTCCATCGCGTTGTCGGCTTCATTGAAGTCTTGTTTAATTTCGCCTAGTATTTCCGATCGCTGCGACATCGGTGTCGGCTGTTCTGGCAACTCTGCCATTGATGGCAGCGAAGCAACCACCGCATCTAAATATATTTTTTCTGACGGCTGTGAAGGTGCGGAAACTGCGGCATTTTGCTCAGTTGCTGCGGGTGATTCTAGAGTTGGGCGATCGGACAAATCCTCTAAAGCGGTGTCGAAATCCTGGGATTTTTCCGCCTGTAATTTCTGCGGAAAATCTGAAACTGTCGAGTCAGGCAATTCTCTCTCAAAATCCGAAACATCGGCAGAAACATCTATAGTTTTAGCCGAGGAATAGTTTCTTTCCAGTTCAGAACTGTTGAGTTTGTGAGTAGGGAACAGCCAACTTTTCGACTCGCCTGCAACAGCCGGGGACTGTGTAGATTTTGGTTGTTGAGAGCCAGTTTTTTGCGGGATACTCGCTGCAATTTCCTCTTGCTCTTGCTCAGAAATACCTAACAAATCCATCAACCCGCCCAGGGCTCCGGCTTGACTTTTTATGTTGCTTTTGTCAGCTTCGGACTCTGGGTTTGGCAGGGGTGCAATTTCCTTTTTGTCTGGCAAATCGGAAATACCTAACAAATCCATCAACCCGCCGGCGGCCCCAGCTCGATCGTTCTTGCTGCTGCTGTCGCTTTCGGGCTCAGCATTCTGCTGGTTTGAAGCAGCAAAAATTTTGAGATCGACTAACAGATTCAGCAAGGGTTCTAGCTGGGTTGCTGCCTCGACAGCGGACTCGTCAGGTTGAGAAATAAAACCCTCTAGCTGATTTTCACCTGCTGGATTTTCTTTCGGTAAAACCATGCGTTATTATCCGTGGTGGTGGCGCTCCGGCAACAGAAATTCGTTATTTAACTTACTGTCAGTAACGCCTTTTAGTTCGGGGACAAATTCTGTTCCTTTGAGCCTCATGCCGAGCTCAAACAGAATTTCTGCCATGTCGTCTCTGGAAACTTTAACATCTCTGAGCATGGAAAAGCGGCGGTCGAGTTCTTCAAAGACCTGTGTTTTGAGAGTGCGGGTTTCTTCGGAGAGTCGCTCTCTGGTTTGGGAGAGTTCGTCGCGAATCGAACTGGTTTGATTGTCTATCGCCTCGTCGAGGGATTCTATGCTGCTGGAAAATTTCCGGTTAACGCGATCGATTTGCTGCCGGAGGTCGGCGCTTTCTTCTTGCGTGTTTGAGGTTAGCGATTTAACTTTCTTTTCTAACGAATCAACTGCCACCTTAATTTCTGCAGACAGAACGGCTTTTATCTGTTCGATGCGAGTTTGCACATCTTGCTGCATCATTGACAGCTCAGAATCTATTTTATCGAAGCGATTGTCGTATTCTCTAAGCTGGGCCCCGAAAATTATATCTCGAATCTGGTCGATATTTCCCAGGCGTTCGCGCATTTCTTCTTTAGTTATTTCTGCCATGCTTGTACCTCGAATCTCCCGATATTGTAAGTTTAGAACTGGGTTGAATTTTTTGTTAAACTGCCTGCCGAGCATTTTAAGTAGGCTCAAAAGAGGTGCCCCGGGGCTGTTTCTGCGGTGATTTACCGCAACAGTTGGCTGCACTGCATTTTTTTTGACTTGGCGGAACTCTATTGCTTGAAAATCTCACCCCTGCGTCGGGGAGGGGATTTTTTAGAGTTTTGACTCCTTTATATCCTGAGATTTAATTTTTTGGGGCGGGTTGTGCAATCAAAAATGGTGGTTTGCTATTCTTGCTTTGCAGCAAGCTCCTCAAGCTCAGACTTTCCTGCTATACAGCGGGGTAGGTTTTAATGTCTCGTACAGACATGTTTCATGATATCGCATCTTTGACAGTGCCTAGTGCCACAGCACCTAGGTTAGGCAAAAAGCGGGCGGGTACAGGCGCACAGGTCTAATCTAATGTGTAAAATTTGACTCGAAAGGTCAAAGTCGGCGGTGGAAACCAAGCCTAGACGAAGGAAGTACACAGAAAAGTCGCCGATTGAAACCAATCCTAGACTGAGGATGTCCGCGCTAAGTGGACTGAAGAATACAAAGTCCCCGTCTCCCTATAGAATCCATTTGACATCTTTGAGTTTTTAGGTTGGGTGACGAGAAATATAGAGAGAAACTGGTTTCTGAGATTTACGCGGGCGAGAAACCGGGTTTCTTTGAGTTGACAGAAACCCGGTTTCTGAGATTTACGCAGAATAGATATCAAATGGGTTCTATAAAAAAGCGTAGGGCCCGATCGACAGCGACCAGACCCAATAATATGAGAGCTTTGTTTTTTCTAACAAACGGGATGTGTTTCCGGTAAAGAACGATTACTTACTAGGGTTGACAATTTGTGCAACTTTACTTTTAATCCGCAAGCACAATAAGTCTGACTCGACTGCGGTTTGGCTTAACTGCCCGATCGGCAGTTTTGCCACTATTCCAAGTTGTGTTCGGTTAATTTCGGCTGCCCTGGGGAATCTAGACCGGAGACACCATGCCTATATCCTTGAACTTTGCTTCTAAATATAGCGACCTCCTGTTTCTTTCTGTCCCGGTGTCTATTATTAAGTTAGCACGAGCTTTCGGAGCGGTAAAGCACTATTTGCAAAACTTGATAGGTCTTTACATTACTACGTATAATGATATTAATATCCACATAGATGTAAGTTAGGACTCACGCATTCGGCTGCAAAGAAACAGGTTTTTTCACCGGGATTGAGGATTTTAAGCAAATACGCTTGGGTTAACACTGTTGATTCCCCGGAGATCCCCCTAAATCCCCCTTAAAAAGGGGGACTTTGAGAGCTTTCTTGTTCCCCCCTTCTTAAGGGGGGTTAGGGGGGATCGGGCTTAACTTAACCGTATTGGATTTTAAGCAAGTATTCTATTTGAAAAACCCGGTTTCTGGACACCCGTGCGTAAGTCCTATAAATTCTATTGTTGCTACATCTTCACATACTTAACAGTTTTTGTCATGTCTATTTCTCCTAAATTTCTCTCAGGCAGCCAAATCCGCGAAACCTTCCTGCAATTTTATGCCCAGCGGGGACATAAAATTTTGCCCAGCGCTTCTTTGGTGCCGGAAGATCCGACAGTGTTGCTGACGATCGCCGGAATGCTGCAATTCAAGCCAATATTTTTGGGACAGCGCGCCGCCACTTCGCCGCGCGCCACAACTTCGCAAAAGTGCATCCGCACCAACGACATCGAAAACGTCGGCCGCACCGCCCGCCACCACACGTTTTTTGAGATGTTGGGTAACTTTAGTTTTGGGGATTATTTCAAGAAACAGGCGATCGCCTGGGCTTGGGAACTTTCCACGGAAGTTTTCGGTTTACCTGCGTCCAATTTAGTTGTGAGTGTTTTCCGAGAAGATGACGAAGCTTTTGCGATTTGGCGCGATGAAATTGGCATTCCGGGCGATCGAATTCAACGCATGGGAGAAGCAGACAATTTCTGGCAATCTGGCCCCACAGGCCCCTGCGGCCCTTGTTCCGAGATTTACTACGATTTTCATCCAGAAAGAGGCGACAATATCGATCTCGAAGATGATAGCAGGTTTATCGAATTTTACAACCTGGTTTTCATGCAGTACAACAAAGATGCAGAGGGCAATTTAACACCGCTGCAAAATCAAAATATTGATACTGGAATGGGATTGGAACGGATGGCGCAAATCCTGCAGAAAGTCCCCAACAATTACGAAACAGATTTGATTTTTCCGATCGTCCAATCGGCGGCGGAAATTGCCGGAATTGATTACCACAATAGCGATGAAAAAGTCAAGGTTTCGCTGAAAGTAATTGGCGACCACATTCGGGCTGTGGTACACATGATTGCGGACGAAATTCGCGCGTCGAATGTTGGTCGGGGTTACATTTTGCGCCGGTTGATTCGGCGGGTGGTGCGCCACGGGCGGCTGATTGGAATTCAGGGCGAATTTACGGTGCGGGTGGCCGAAAGTGCGATCGCCCTTTCGGAAGCAGCGTATCCCAACGTGCGATCGCGCGAAGCTCAAATTAAGGCAGAATTGGCCAGGGAAGAAGCCCAGTTTCTCAAGACTTTGGAACGCGGAGAGAAGCTGCTGGAAGAAATTGTCAAAAAAGCTCTTGTGGAACAGGCGTCTCGCCTGTTGCTTTCTGGGGGCGGGCAAGATGCCCGCCCCACAGTAGAGATTTCTGGTCAAGATGCTTTCATGCTTTACGATACCTACGGTTTCCCCTTAGAACTGACACAAGAAATTGCTGAAGAACAGGGAATTACTGTTGATTTAGACGGCTTTGAAACGGCGATGGAAGAACAGCAAACTCGCGCCAAAGAAGCTCATCAAACAATTGATTTGACAGTGCAAGGTTCCTTGGATAAATTAGCTGAAGCCATCCAGAAAACAGAATTTGTCGGTTATGCTGAATTATCTAGTTTAGCTGAAGTGGAAGTTATCTTAGTTGACGGTCAACCTGTGGAATCTGCAGAGGCGGGAACCGAGGTACAAATTGTGTTGAACCAAACGCCGTTTTATGCTGAATCCGGCGGACAAATTGGCGATCGAGGTTATTTGAAAAGCGGAGAAAATGGTGAGAGTTTGTTGGTGAGAGTTGATGACGTGAAGAAAGAATCGGATTTCTTCGTGCATTTCGGCTTGGTGGAACGGGGAACCTTGAAACTAAGCGATAAAATTACTGCAAAAATTGACAATAGCAGCCGCCGCCGAATTCAGGCCAACCACACAGCAACTCACTTATTACAATCAGCTTTGCGGCAAATTGTAGACGGTTCGATTTCCCAAGCTGGTTCTCTGGTATCGTCGGAAAGATTGCGGTTTGACTTCAATTCTCCCCGCGCTGTCACCGCAGAAGAGTTGCAGAAAATTGAGGATTTAATTAATAGTTGGATTGCTGAAGCCCACGCTGCAGAAGTTGCAGAAATGCCGATCGCCCAAGCGAGAGAAAAAGGCGCGACTGCGATGTTTGGCGAGAAGTACGGCGACGTGGTGCGGGTAATCGATTTTCCCGGCGTTTCGATGGAATTGTGCGGGGGGACTCACGTCAACAATACCGCAGAAATCGGGCTGTTTAAGATTGTTTCGGAGGCTGGGGTTGCGGCTGGTACTCGCCGGATTGAGGCGGTTTCGGGCCAAGCTGTTTTGGATTATTTGAATGTGCGAGACAGGGTTGTGCGCGATTTGGGCGATCGATTTAAGGCGAAGCCGGAAGAGTTACCCAACCGGATTACTAATTTGCAAAACGAGTTGAAGGATACTCAGAAGCAGTTGGCTGCTGTGAAGTCGGAATTGGCGATCGCAAAATCTGACCAGTTGTTAAATGCCGCTGAGGATCTCGGTGAATTCAAAATCATTGTAGCTCAATTGGGTGATGTGGATACAGAAGCGCTGAAAACTGCGGCGGAAAGATTGCAGCAAAAGTTAGGAAATGCTGCGGTAGTTTTGGCCTCAATTCCTGAACCGGATAAGGTAAGTTTGGTGGCAGCTTTTAGTCCAGAAGTCAATAAGAAAGGATTGCAAGCTGGCAAGTTTATCGGGGGAATTGCTCAACTTTGCGGCGGAAAAGGCGGCGGGCGGCCTAATTTGGCGCAAGCTGGCGGACGTGATGTTAGTAAGTTGCCGGAAGCGTTGGCATCTGCTCGCAATTTGTTAGTTGAAGGGTTGGGGTAATTCATCCCGCGCCGAACCCAGAAACCGGGTTTTTTTCGACAATCATCGCCCAACACCCGAAAACTCCCAAAAACCCGGTTTCTTCTTCCCCGCGCCGAGCCCAGAAACCGGGTTTTTTCGACAATTATTTGTATCGTCCCGGTACTCTTTATACCACCGAATTTGTTATTACTTTTTTACGATAATTTTGGGAGTTTAGGTGGCAAGAAAGTGATTTCACATAGGATTTGCGATCGCCAAAAAAATCACTGAGCTGTGGGACATTTAAATTGTATGTTCAGGGCGGGCCCGACACCCCACTCATTGTGAAGATTGTTTTTTAGATAAAATTTAAATGCCGCAACAGCTTAATGACTGCTGTACAATTGCATAACATCACTGACAGCCATGCGCGAATTTGCTCCTAAATTCAGCGGCGACTTGTGTCCTCGCTGCAAGTGTTCTGCCGCGGCACAGCCGATCATTGCTGCGTTGTCCGTACAATATTTTAATGGCGGAAACAATACTCGGAAGTTGTGTTTGGTTGCTGCTGCTTGTAAGTTTTTTCGCAGTCCGCTGTTTGCTGCAACTCCGCCGCCGACTGCAATTGTGCTGAGTCCGAAATCTAGGGCGCAGCCGATCGCCCTTTTTGTTAAACTCTTAGCTACTGTTTCCTGAAAACTCGCCGCAATATCATTAATTGTAGAGGCAGCCAAAATGCCTTCGCCACCGGTATTAATATCTTGTTTTTTGAGCTTCTGCACTAATTGCAAAACTGCTGTTTTCAACCCGCTAAAACTACTATCGTAGGGATGATAGCCACCTCCCGGCAGCGAAATTCTGCCTTCGGGCAGGGGGTATGCTTGGGGATTGCCAAGGGCTGCCAATTTGTCAATCAGCGGCCCGCCTGGATATCCTAGCTGCAAGAGTCGGGCGACTTTATCAAAAGCTTCACCGGCCGCATCGTCGCGTGTTTGTCCTACAGTTTCGTAAACGCCGCAATCTTTGACATAAATTAAGCTGGTGTGTCCCCCGGAAACTAACAGGCACAAAAATGGCGGCTGCAAGTCGGGTTCGGTAAGGTAAGAGGCGTAGATGTGTCCTTCGAGGTGGTGGACGCCTAAAAAAGGTTTTTGGTGGACTATTGCTAAGGTTTTGGCTGCTGTGAGCCCGACTAACAATGCACCTACTAAACCGGGGGCACAAGTCGCTGCAATGCCGTCAATTTCTGACCAACTCAGGTTGGCTTCACTCAGACACTGGGCAATTACCTGATTTAGCATTTCGAGGTGACTGCGCGAAGCCACTTCGGGGACTACCCCACCATACTGCTCGTGGATTTTAATTTGTGATGCTACAACATTGCTGCAAATTTGACGATTCTTAACAATTGCTGCTGCTGTTTCGTCACAACTTGTTTCGATCGCGAAAATGGTTGCCATTAACTGGTAATTTTATTTGATAGGTTAGCTATTGCTAGCTTAACTAATTCGGAGCAAGTCCCCCGCTATACTTGTACTCAGGTTATAGCTAGCGGGAGCATCTGCCCCCGAAGGACAGGTCCGGGCGATCCCAGCGATGCAGGCTGTAGAATAACCTCGCAGTATTGCTAGCTCGCGCCCTGGCGGATCAAACGCGAATCCCTGATTTTATTGGTTTTGTCGCCTCAATGATGGAGAGTTTATACTCTCAGCAAGTGCGGCAATCTGGATTCGCGATCGGCAAGTTGAAATGCTTGTAAAAAAACTTATTGTTTTGTAACAAAAGGAAACAATTTCATGCGACGATTGTTTGCTGCAATTTTAGTGGTTAGTCTGTGGATGAGTTTTGCTCCAGTTGCTTCGGCTTACAATTTGGTGCCGTGCAAGGACTCTCCCGCATTCCAAGAACTTGCTAAAAATGCACGTTCGACAAATGGCGATCCGGCATCTGCCAAAGCGCGATTCGAGCGCTATTCTGCTGCAATGTGCGGCCCGGAAGGATACCCGCACTTAATCGTAGACGGCAATTTGAGTTTCGCTGGCGACTTTTTGATTCCCAGCGCTCTGTTCTTGTATATCGCTGGTTGGATTGGTTGGGTAGGCCGCGCTTACTTGCAAGCAGCCAAAAAATCATCAAATCCAGAGGAAAAAGAGATTATTATCGACGTTCCTTTGGCAGTTAGCTGTATGCTGAGCGGCGTTTTGTGGCCTCTGGCTGCTGTCAAAGAAATCACCAGTGGTGAAATGTTTGCCAAGGACGACGAAATTACTGTTTCACCCCGCTAAAATAGGGAAAGAAAGCAGCGCTAATAGCAAGCAGTTAACCAATTAACTGCAAGTGAGCAATTAGCGGTAGACCGAAAATTACCAACTGTCTCGAAGTTTCAGGAGCAGAATTCATGCAATATTTTGTCAAGTTTCTTTCGACCGCGCCAGTATTGGCAATCCTCTGGATCTCAATCCAAGCTGCGGGTTTGATTGAATTTAACCGCTTTTTCCCAGACTTGCTTTTCCATCCGCTGCCGTAAGATTTGAGCGAAATTAGGTCGCAAAATCTAGTAAAAAAGTTGAGAGTTTTGAGTTTTGAGTGATGAATTAAAGGTTAATTGAAAACTCAAAAATCAAAACTCTCAAACTCTATAGCCTTTATCAGAAATATGAGGTGGGCATGGGTTGGCGCAGGGCATGGGGCAAAGAGGGCATCGGGCATCGGCATTGGTTATTTGTATGGCCTCACCAATAACAACTAACAACTAACAACTGACAACTGACAACTGACAACTGACTAATGACAACTGACTAATGACTAATATTGTGAATCGATGAAGTCTTATCTCGCCGCAGCAATTCAAATGACTAGCTTGCCTGACCTGCAAAAAAATTTGGTACAGGCAGAGGAATTAATCGACCTGGCAGTGCGTCGGGGTGCGGAGTTAGTTTCCTTACCAGAAAATTTCTCGTTTATGGGAGAAGAGGAGGAGAAAATTGCTCAAGCAGAGACGATCGGACTCCAAAGCGAAAAATTCCTCAAAACGATGGCCCTGCGGTTCCAGGTAACGATTCTGGGCGGCGGGTTTCCGGTGCCGACCGAGAACGGGAAGGTATACAATACTTGTTTGCTGGTAGACCCAAACGGCAGCGAGTTGGCAAGGTACAAAAAAGTACATTTGTTCGATGTGAATGTGCCAGACGGCATTACTTACAGGGAATCGAGCACGGTGAAAGCTGGTGAAGATTTGCCGCAGGTTTATGTGTCGCCGGAGTTGGGGACGCTGGGACTTTCGGTGTGCTACGACGTGCGGTTCCCGGAAGTGTACAGGCATTTGTCACACAAGGGAGCTGATGTTTTGTTCGTGCCGGCGGCGTTTACGGCATACACGGGCAAGGATCACTGGAAGGTGTTGCTGCAAGCTAGGGCGATCGAAAATACTTGTTACGCGATCGCCCCGGCACAGACTGGACACCACTACGGCCGCCGTCAAACTCACGGTCACGCGATGATTGTAGACCCTTGGGGTGCGGTTTTGGCGGATGCCGGAGAAGAACCGGGTGTGGCGATTGCAGAAATTAATCCCGATCGGCTAGAACAAGTCCGCCGCCAAATGCCATCGCTGCAACACCGGGTTTTTATTTGAAGGAATTTTGAGATTAATTGGTCTCAAAATTTCGGTTTCCGTCAGGCAAAAAGTCTAAATAATTTTGAGCCAAACATATTGTTTAATGAAGGTTCAATGACCGTGCAGTTCTGCTAAAAGGAGAATTGGCGAAAGTAGAATTGCACGAAATGCGTCTTTTTTGGAGAAATGAAACACACTCTTTCGGTTTTAGTTGAAGATGAAGCGGGTGTCCTCACTCGAATTGCTGGTTTGTTTGCCCGTCGGGGTTTTAATATTGAAAGTCTGGCCGTCGGCCCGGCGGAGCAAGTGGGAGTGTCTCGGATTACGATGGTTGTACCCGGAGACGATCGAGTGATCGAACAGTTGACCAAGCAACTGTACAAGTTGATTAACGTGCTCAAAGTTCAGGATATAACGGAAGTTCCCTGTGTGGAACGGGAGTTGATGTTGCTGAAAGTTAATGCCGCTAGCGGGACGCGATCGGAGATTATTGAGTTAGCTCAGATTTTTAGAGCGCGAGTGGTGGATATTGGTGATGATACGCTGACTTTGGAAGTTGTCGGAGATCCGGGTAAAATGGTGGCAATTGTCCAAGTTCTGAATAAATTTGGGATTAAGGAAATTGCTCGGACTGGAAAAATTGCCCTGACGCGGGAGTCGGGGGTAAATACCGAGTTTCTCAAGTCTTTGGAAGCAAAAGTTTGAGTCATTAGTCATTAGTCATTAGTCACTAGTCTTTGGTAATTGGTAATTGGTAATGAGAAATCAAAAGTTAAAACTTAAAACATTCTTTCTGACTAATGGCTGCTGACTAATAGCTACTAACTAATGACTAATGACTAATGACTGCTGACAACTGACAACTGACTACTGACAACTGACTGCTGACTGCTGACTATTGACTAATTACCATTCTGGTTGACTTTCTATCAAAAGAGTAGCTGCAATAGTATCTAGCGGCTTTGAGAAAAAGTATCCCTGTCCGTATTCGCATTGCAGCGCTCTGAGCAAATTAAGCTGTTCGATGGTTTCTATTCCTTCAGCAATTACGTCCATACCTAAATGACTGGCTAAAATTAAAATAGTCTGTACGATGGCTTCGTTTCCTTCATCTTCAGTCATGCGGCTGACAAAAGCTCGATCGATCTTTAAAGCATCAGTTGGAAAAGTGTGCAGGCGGCTCAAAGAAGAATAGCCAGTGCCGAAATCGTCAATGTATAATTGAATTTCTAAACTTTTCAATTGGGCGAGGGTAGCGGCTGCCGATTCGGCATTGTCCATGATGACACCTTCAGTGATTTCTAATTTTAAAGTGCGGGGATCGAGCTGAGTTTCGTCTAAAATTCCTCTCAGGCGATCGATTAAATCCGGCTGTTTGAATTGTTCGTTAGAAAGATTGACGCTGACAGTCAACGGCGGATTGGCTGGGAAATTTTGGTGCCACTGGTGGATCTGACGGCAAGCCGATCCCATCATCCACCAACCAATAGGTACAATCAATTTAGTTTCTTCTGCAACTAAAATAAACTCGCCGGGAGATACTAAACCCCGCAGCGGGTGATACCACCGCAGCAGCGCTTCAAAACCGCTGATCGTACCGCTCGTTAGAGAGACTATGGGCTGGTAGTAAAGCCGAAATTCCTGGGAGTCGAGAGCGCGCCGCAAATCGTTTTCCAGTTGCAAAAGGGCGACGGCGCGAGTGTGCATACTTAAGTCAAAAACTTCGTGGCGAGCTTTGCCCAATCCCTTAGCGTGATACATGGCAGCATCTGCATCTCGCAGCAGTTCTTCTGGTCGATCGTACAACATTTGGAACGGAACCTTGGGAACAGGAGACTCGGAAGAGAAGCCAGACAAAGAAGTTGGTCGATCGACCTTTCCCAAATTTTCTGAGTTTGACAGTTCGCTGCTTTCCTCGGAATGCGGAGGCAAACCAGAACAAACAATGCCAATGCTAGCACTGCTAAAAACTTGATATTCGTTGAGGTAAAAAGGCTCTGCCAGTTCCGCTTGCACTCGTTCGGCAATCTGGATCGCATCCTCAGTATTTTTGATATTTTCCAACAAAATAGCGAATTCGTCGCCGCCGAGACGGGCAACGGTATCCCCAGCGCGCAAACAGGTTTCCAGGCGCTGCGCGATCGCGACTAGCAAGCAATCGCCCACTAAATGCCCCAAACTGTCGTTCACAACCTTAAAGCGGTCGAGATCGATAAACAGCACCGCAAACAAAACCTCGGGACGGCGTTTTGAAAGCTCGATCGCGTGTCCCAAGCGATCCAGAAATAAAGCTCGGTTGGGCAAACCCGTCAGCGTATCGTGCAAAGCATCGTGTACTAACTTCTCTTCTGCTATTTTGCGGAGGGTGATATCTTCAACAGTACCTTCGTAATAAAGTAAATTGTCGTCAGCGTCGCGAACAGCCCGGCCGTTTTCGGAAACCCAGATGGTGGTGCCGTCAGCGCGGTACACTTGGGACTCGAACTCTGACACGCAACCGTGTTTTTCGATCGCGCGCAAAAACTCGACGCGGCGGTTGGGATCGACGTAGAGTTGGCGATCTATATTGTGGATGTTTGCGATCAGTTCCGCGGCCGACTCGTAGCCGTAAATTCTCGCCAAAGCAGGGTTAGCGCTGAGGTAGCGCCCGTCGGGAGTTGTCTGAAAAATTCCCTCGATCGCATTTTCAAAAATGCTGCGGTATTTCTCCTCGGCTTGTTGCAGCGCGAATTCAGCCTGTTTGCGATCGCTGATATCGGTTAGCGTGCCGAGAAAGCCCAGAACATCACCGCTAGTGGCAATTTCCGGCACTGCTTGCCAAAATACCCAAATTGTGGAGTCGCCGTTGCAAAAGCGGTACTCCAACTTACAAGGCAACTTATTTTTGACAGCGCCATACCACTTGCTCAAAACGATCTCGCGGTCTTCGGGATGCAAACTCTGGGTCCAACCTTCGCCCAGTGCCTGCGGTGCCGACTGTCCCGCCATCTCCAAAAATCGCTCGTTGACGTAAAAACAATCTCCAGCCGCGTCAGCGCGAAAAATCCCCACAGGCAGGATTTTTGCCAAGGTGTAATAGCGATATTCGCTTTCTAACAGGGCGCTGTCAGCTACTTTAGTCTCCGTGATGTCAAACATCGCACCTTGAAGGATGACGGACTTGCTTGCTGCGTCGCGAACTGCGATGGCTCGATCGCGGAACCAGACGACTCGACCGTTGCGGGCGATCGCGCGGTATTCTGAAACCAGCGGTGCATCGCCAAAAATATCTTCTGAGCCGCTAAATTTCTGTGTGGCGTTTTCCACCAACACCCGAGCGCGGTCTTCTGGGTGAACGAGTTTCAGCCACAAATCGGGGTCTGCCCTCCACTCAGCTACAGAATAACCCAGAAAAGTCTCGATTTGCGGGCTGATATAAAGTTTGGCAGCCGTGCGGTTGAGGGGAGAAATGTAGGTGACAGCCGGCATTTGTTCTACCAGGGCGCAGTATTTTGCTTCTACCGTGGACAGCGCTGATTCTAGGCGCTGCCGCTCTAATTCGGCGGCGGCCCGTGCGGCAAAGATCCTGAGAATTAGTCGGAATTTAGTTAAAGATGTTTCTATCAGAGGTCGATCGTCGAAAATACAAATAATGCCCAAAGGTTCGCCGTAACAGTTTTTGAGCAGGGCTCCTAGGAAACTGCGCGCACCCGCAGCTACCGCTCTGCGGTCTTGTGGGAAGGCTTCCACCAGGCCGTCCGGACAGGAGTACATTGCCTGCTGGAACACCAGCATTTCGGGAGTGTTGGCGGTGTCGCACTCAAAATTTGGCTGTTGCTGTCCGCCGCTCCAAAAACTGAGCACTTGCAATTTATCGGGAATTGCATCGCTGCGTTCGATCGACTTAATCGACTTGGCCGCCAAGGCGCTGCGAACTCCCAGCGCACAGGCCAAGTGGCGAACTAAAGTATCAAAGAATTCTGCTCCTCCCGGCGCATCAGTACCTGCTAGGATGTGGGCGAGCAAATCTTCATCTAATTCCGGGGAATCCCTGACAGCGGCTTGGTTGCTAGCCTGCGGGCGAGAGAAATTTTGGGCCATCTCTCCCTCCACGCTCAAACTTGCGGTTTTGCTGGTGCAAGGCCCGACAACAGGTGAAGAATTTACTGTTGGGCGCTGTTGCTGGGGGAATAATAGAGCGCGGACAATACCTAAAATTTTACGCAAGAATCTGTCAGCGACCGGCAACAGATTTGAGTTGGGGAAAAGCAAAAAGTTTTTCTGAATTTTCAATTTTGCAGGTAAATCGCCGTTTAATTCTGACAACTGTCGCTGCTCTTCGGCGGGCGGCTGACTGGGAGGCCTTCGCTGCAATTTGAGATAAATCGCTCCGGCAAAAGCTAAAGTCGCCGATAATCCTAGAAGGTATGCAATAATCTCAAAGTAAAAAAATAAATCTCGATCGAACATTGATTAATACCGCTCGACAATTATAGTAGTTATCTGAAGCCAATCTATTTATTAAAAATAACTAAGTATTGTCACGAATGGGTAGCGCGGACAAGGTAGGATCGCAGTGAAGCCGACAAGAGAGTTAATACCACGCTATGAAAGCGATCGTTTTTGAAACACCCGGAAGCGCGTCTGTGTTGAGACTGCAAGATATCTCCCCCCCTACTATACAAACAGAAACTGAAGTTTTGGTGCGGTTGCGGGCGGCGGGGATCAATCCGATCGATACTAAGTTGCGATCGCGCGGCACTTTTTATCCGGAGAAAACTCCTCACGTTTTGGGGTGCGACGGTGCTGGAGTTGTAGAGGCTGTCGGTGCTGCAGTGCAAAGTTTCCAGGTGGGAGACGAGGTTTTTTTCTGCAACGGCGGTTTGGGCGGGCCCGCTGGTACTTATGCTGAATTTGCCGTTGTAGATCGACGTTTCCTCGCCATCAAGCCTGCTGCTTTAAGTTTTGCTGAGGCGGCGGCTGCACCGTTAGTTTTAATTACAGCATGGGAATCGCTGTACGATCGCGGGCGCTTGCAAGCGGGGCAAAAAGTGTTGATCCAAGCTGGTGCCGGCGGTGTCGGCCACGTCGCTATACAGTTGGCTTCGTTGCAAGGCGCTGAGGTTTGCACTACTGTTAGTTCCGAAGCCAAAGCCGAATTTTGTCGATCTTTGGGTGCAGATTCAGTTATTTTGTACAAAAATACCGATGTTGTCGATGAGGTTTTGACTTGGACTCAAGGACAAGGAGTTGACTTGGCTTTCGATACTGTCGGGGGAGAAACTTTTTACCAAACTGTTCCGGCTGTGAAGATTTATGGCGATTTAGTAACAATCTTGGAACCAGATCCGGCTTTGGGAAATTTGAAAACAGCGAGGATGCGAAATCTGCGAATTAGTCTGGAATTAATGTTAACTCCGATGCTGCAAGGTTTGGTGGAGGAACAGGAACAGCAGGCTCGTATTTTGCAGCAGTGCGCTGGTTTGTGCGATCGTAATTTGCTCAAAATTCACGTCAGCAAAACTTTTCCGATGGCACAAGCTCAAGCGGCTCACGAACTGTTAGAAACAGGCTCAGTAACAGGTAAAATAGTTTTACTCATTTCCTGACATTTGATATCAAAATCCGGTTGGATCGGAATGATTTAACCGGCGCTAGAACACAGAGAACACAGAGAGATTAGAGAGAAATGAATACTGGACGATGAAGAGAGGAATTGATATGAAATTGTCTTTGATTCCTCTCCAACTCGCTCCCGTCGGGTGCAAGTCTCTGTGGCAGTCGTTTCCAACTGCCCAGACTTTTTTAAGTGGTATACTCCGCATTAATTTTCACGTAGTCGTAACTCAAATCGCATCCCCAAGCTTTGGCAAAACCGCCGCCATTCCCAATGCTAACCTGAATTAAAACCGTGTCTTCCTTCAAATATTCACCGCCTGCAGCGGCTTTCATATAATTACTCGCAGCGGATTTGTCGAACTCTTTGGGCTGTCCGTTTTCCATCATCAAAAAATCTCCCAATTGAATCCGCAAATTCTCTTGCTGAAAAGATACGCCAGCGCGCCCGGCAGCAGCAGCAATTCTGCCCCAATTCGGATCGCGTCCGAAAATAGCAGCCTTAACTAAAGAAGAACCGACTATTGTTTTGGCAATTTTACTGGCAGAAACTTCGTCGGCGGCACCGCTAACTTGCACTTCTACCAAACAAGTTGCACCTTCGCCGTCGCGGGCGATCGCCTTTGCTAAATTCACGCAAACTTCTGTCAGCATCGCTTCTAATTTTTCAGCCTCCGGGCCCATTTCTGTAATCGCCGGCGTGCGGGATTGGCCGTTGGCTAAAGCAATTAGCGAATCGTTGGTACTTGTATCTCCGTCAACTGTAATTTGATTGAAACTTCTGTCAGCCGCCCGACTCACCATTTCTTGCCATAAATGTGACGACACTGCTGCATCGCAAGTTACAAATGCTAGCATTGTTGCCATGTTCGGGTGAATCATTCCCGAACCTTTGCAAATGCCGCCGATTCGCACCGATCGATCGCCAAACATGGTTTCCAGGGCGATCGTTTTCGGCACTAAATCAGTCGTACAAATAGCTTTCGCCGCCGCATCGGAACCAGTTTCCGATGCTGAGGCAACTAATCGCGGAATTCCGGCCCTCAGCGGCTCCATTTTAATCCGCTGTCCGATCACGCCAGTGGAAGCCAAAAGAATCGATTCAGGAGGAATATTCAGCGCTTCTCCTAACAATTTGGCACTTTCGAGGGCATCTGCCAAACCTTGTTCGCCAGTAGCAGCATTTGCTTGTCCGGCATTGCACAAAATTGCTTTGGCGCTGGGTTTTGCTTGCAAGCGCTGGCGGCAGTAGTCCACGCAAGCGGCCCGGACGGTGGATGTGGTGAAGACTCCTGCGGCGATCGCCTCTACCTCTGATAAAATTAAGCTTAAATCCGGTAAGCCTGAAGGCTTTAAGCCCGCTGTAATTCCCGATGCTCGATATCCTTTGGGCGCTGTAACTCCGCCGTCAATTACTTTCCAGTCCGACATTATGACCTCCCTAGTCGCCTTCCATCTGCTGACAAGGGATTATATCATTTTAGATTTTAGATTTTAGATTTTAGATTGGAGATTGGAGATTGGAGATTGTCAGGGTGTCTTGTTTTTAGTTTTCTGGTTCTCCGGCTGTGCGTGGAAATTCTGTTAAGCAAGGCTCAACCCGACTTTTTGTATTTAACCAACCCAACAAAATTAATCGCGACTTCCTCTATCGATTATCTATATCAAGAAGAAGTCGCGACGGTTTTGTAACTGTCATGATTAATTTTTAGCGGGCCTACAACAAACTCGATTCAACTGTCTCGCGGCTGAAAAAACGAGTTATTTGCGATCGGCACTCGCTTCTCTACCAGCATCTAAACCAATTTCAGCAGCCGCTCGGCTCAGCATGGATTCCTGACGGTTTTTGATGAGGTGTTGCTTGTGCGTCATCAGGCTGCGGGCTTTTTCTAGAGCAGACATAACTGGTTTCTCCAAATGTAGGTAATAGGTTTGCGGGCCGTTGGGGAATTTGAGCTGACCTCAGCTCATGGTGGCGTTGCTGCGATCGTAGCTGGCTCGAAGGCTTGGCTGTGCTTTGCCTTGAATGTGGCCCCAGTATTTGGTATCTTCCATCCCGACTTCGCTAGCGGTGCGGTTGAGCATGGATTGCTGCCGGTTCTTGACCATGTGGTGGTGGCGCATCATCAGAGAGCGGGCTTGATTTTCGGTAGACATATCCGGTTCCTCCGTATTTTTTGATTTAATTTTGAGCTGTTTTTTTCTGTGTTTTATCACTATAACAGATAATTCTGTATCTAATGCTACCGAATTAAAACCTTTCACAAAACTTTACAATTGACGGCCGAGAGTGCAGAAAGTGCGATCGGGCTTTGGGCGATCGATCGAGAGTGCAGGCTCATATCGTTGACCGTTGCATCGTCAGGTGATTTAACCTGATTAGGGCGCAGAGAACACAGAGTAAGACAAAAGAGAGAGATGAATACAGAACGATGAAGCGCGGATTCGATCTGACTCGATTTTGTAATTCCGATGCTACGGGATTTGATGTCAAGCAGCAATTGGCAGTTTTTGCCAACATTTGCCATATTTGAACCCAGGCTTGATGCCCGATCGATCTTGGCGAGCCGATCAAACCAAACTCTAGAATATTGCTAGATCGGTTTGCTTGTAGATAGCTCCGCAACGAAGTGAGTATGTCAAACTGTAAAGAGTAAAATCAATCACTCAAAGTCTGGTGAAAAGTAACCAGGACTTAAGCCAGTAATGGCTCAAAGCATTGAGAATTCCTAATCTTACCGAAAATTTGGCACTGAGAACAGAAAATGGCTTTGATTTTGACATTTTTGGGCAAAGGCGGCACTGGCCGCAGTACGATCGCGATCGCAACTGCTAAAAAATACGCGGCTCAAGGCAAGCGAGTTCTGCTGCTCGGCCAAGATCCCGGCCCTGCATTGGGTATTCTGCTAGGATTTCCCCTGACTGTCGAGCCCGTGGAAATCGCCCCCAACCTCAAAGCAGTTCAGGTGCAAAGCGCGCCGCTGCTAGAACGCAGGTGGGACGAAGTTAAAAAACTCGAAGCTCAATACGTCCGCACACCGTTTTTCAAACAGATTTACGGGCAAGAATTGGGGGTGTTACCGGGAATGGACAGCGCCCTGGCGTTGAACGAACTTCGTCAATACGACGACAGCAAACAATACGATGTCATTGTTTATGACGGAAGCGGCGGCATGGATACGCTGCGGATGCTGGGAATGCCGGAAATTTTGAGCTGGTACATCCGCCGCTTCCGCCAAGCTTTGGTGGATTCGGATTTGGGCAAAGCTTTGTCGCCTTTTATTCAACCGGTTGTCAGTACCGTGTTGACGGTGGATATATCGGGAGACAATGCTTTTCAATCGACTAAGCAAGTGGATAATCTGTTGGACAAGGGTAAGGAAGCGCTGGCAGATCCGAACCGCACGGCGGCTTTTTTGGTGACGGCTGGGGATGCAAGTGCGATCGCCACAGCCCGCTATCTTTGGGGAAGTTCTCAACAAGTTGGTTTGACTGTCGGCGGTGTAATTGTCAATCAAGCAGCGGTTACAGAAGCGATTGCTGCTGCTTTCGATCCTTTGACGGCTGTTTCGGTGCCGGCACACAGCGACAGTAACTGGCAGCCCTTAATTGATGCTTTGCCAGATTTTTCTGAGGTCAAAAATGCTCCTAAACCGATTAACATAAACACTGCACAGCGTCAAGTTAGTTTGTTTTTGCCTGGGTTTGACAAGAAAGAAATTAAATTGATTCAATCCGGGCCGGAAGTGACGATCGAAGCGGGCGATCAGCGGCGCAATATTTTGCTACCTCCGGCGCTGACTGGCAAGTCTGTTACTGGTGCTAAATTCCAAAACGGTTACTTGATTGTTTCTTTTTAATAGTTAAGTTGTAGGGGATTTATGGTGCAGTTTGGGAACGGGCCGAAGAGCCCGTTCCACATTTTTATTGAAGGATTTTTCATAGCGACGCACCCTACAACTACTAAAGTCCTTACTACAAACACTGAAAAATATCAAGAAATTTTGGAAATGCGATCGCCCGCAGTTCGTCTACAATAAAATAAACTTATGAGCAAATTAGGGGAAACAGCAATGGTTACACAACTGCAATCTCCCGACAAATCAAAAATCATCTACCCTGACGACAACGGCGAACCAATGTCAGACAATACCGAGCAATTTAGATTAATCGTCTGGATTAAAGAAAACTTAGAATTGTTATTTGCTAGCGTTGCCAATGTTTTCGTAGCCGGAAACTTGCTGTGGTATCCCGTGGAAGGAAATAACAAAATTTCTCAAGCACCGGATGCAATGATCGTTTTCGGCAGACCAAAAGGTTATCGAGGTTCTTACCAACAGTGGCTGGAAGATAATATTGTACCGCAAGTGGTGTTTGAAATTTTGTCGCCGGGAAATCGCCTCACTCCGATGATTCAAAAATTCAAATTTTACGAACGCTACGGTGTGGAAGAATATTATTTGTATGACCCGCAAAATTTAGAGTTGACGGGATGGCTGCGGGTTGAGGAAGAGTTAGAGGCGATCGAACAAATGGACGGTTGGACAAGTCCCAGACTGGGGGTACGGTTTGGATTGTCTGAGGAATCTGGACTCCAAATGTTCGGGCCGTCGGGAGAACCGTTTGTGAGTTTTGTGGAACTCGCTCAATTGCGGCAGCAGGCGGAAGCACGAGCTCAGGAAGCGGAATCACGGATTCAGGAAGCAGAAGCTTTGCTGGAACAAGAACGATCGCGATCGCAAGCTTTAGAATCAAGACTCCGAGAAATGGGAATCGACCCCAATCAATTGTAATAGGAAAAAGAAAGCACTCTCAGAGATTTTGACACGGATACACGAATTAATTATTGAGTTCCCTAATATCATGTCTCGTGGATTCCCGATCGTATAATTTGCGATGTCCTAGGGGCGGGTTTATATAGATTGCTGGTCATCGTTATATATTGTTGGTGAACCCGCCCCTACGAACCAAATGTACATTCAACGGCAAAATCTGCTACAATCTCCAACAATACATCACCCACCCAGCCAATGCTCGGACAAATTTGGCAACGCATCCTCAACCTGTGGCGGCTTCTTCAGCGACATTTCCGCAAAGGAGCACCCCCACCGCCAAAGCCAACTCCGATTCGCACTTTTGGGGAATACGAACAGAAATTCATGGCACTCTTAGAGGGTGTTGGAGAAGGCTGGAGTCGGGGCACAATTCAAGGCTTTTTAATCGGTAGCAACATCAAAGATGCTGAGTGGGAAAACTGGCTGCAAGAATTTGGAGAAAGGTTGCTGGTATCGCCGGAAACGCATTTAGAATTGGGTGGGCGGATGTCGCGTCTGGGTGAGATGAATTGCGGGAGAATTAGTGAGGTTGCTGGGAAGATTGGTAGGCAATTGTTGGCTGGGGAGAGTTTGAAGCGGAAGGATGGGGATGGTTCATTGGTTGTAAATGAAGAGATTGTCATATCAATTCCTATCTTCATCGTCCAGTATTCATTTCTCTGGGTTCTCTCTGTGTTCTCTGTGTTCTAGCGCCGGTTAAATCATTCCGAATTGAAGCTATTCAAAACTGGGATGAAGGCTTACAGAAATATCTCCCCAGCAACCGCGACTATCCTCTCGCTTGCGGCAATTTGCACCAGGCAAAAGGCGAGGCACACTACCAACACGCCAAACAAACATTCACTTATTTTGAATCATTCCACAAAGCCAAAGCCAGCTACGAACCAGCCCGCAAATTCAAGAATTCGCCCCTCATCCCCGAAACTTATTTAGAAGTAAAGCAAGGCTTAATTACCCTCTGTCGCAGCTTGGGAGATGCCAAAACCAGCGAGTACCTTAACGAAGCTACCACCCTCTTAGAAACCTTACTTTTAGACAATCAAACTCACCCCGAAATCAAACAGCGACTCCAGCGAAAATTTGCCCGACTTTACCAACTAGAAGTCGATACCCTTGTCGAGTCTGGCGACAAGATAAATGCCCTAGAAAAAGCCGAAGCCAGGAAAAACTTTTGCCTGCAATGGATGCGTCCAATTTCGCTAAACCGCACCGATAGCCCGACTTATCCCCTAATCCGAGACTTACAAACAACAGGGAAACCGCGATAATTTACTGGCATCTGAACCCTGTTTCCCTGACAGCTTTTATCATAGCCCCATCCAAGTTTGAAACAATCGCCATACCTCTCACCGATATATTCGCAAAACGTCACAGTCAGAGTTTAGAAAAATGGCTATAAAACTGGAAAACCAACTATCAAAACTACTGCGAAACTACCAGCAAACAGCAAAGCAAAGAATCCCATCCCTGGCGCGAATCAATGACAGCGCAATTGCCACAACTCGCCGACATCCTGAAAATTCCCGAAATTTGCACGCACCTCACCAATATCCAACACCCCATCTTAATTCCCCACCGCGACTTGCACCTGTTGCCCCTAGATTCCCTGTTTTTGCCTCCCTTCCCACTGGAGGGGGTAGGCATTCTTGGCACTACCCCTACAAAACCCTGGTAGGGGCAATCCCCCCGTGGTTGTCCCCAAAATCCGCACAATTACCCGCATCCCCAGAGATCAAATTGCCATTCAACAGCAACAGCAAAACCCACGGAAATTGCACCCAATTCAATGCTAATGGTAGAGAACTCCCAGGGCAAAAGCACCTTAAAATTTACCCAAATTGAAGCAGCAGCCATCAGTCAAATCAGCCAAAATATACGAATTCTACACAATTTACTCCATCGGGATTCGATCCGTTTGCACCCAAAGCTTTTTTAATCTCCCTCGCGAGATTTGAAGCACCTCTTTCGCCTGAGTTAATAGCTGAAGTGAATGAGGTTGACGATGCTTTGGTGAGTGGTGAGTTAGAAAAAGCATCTGAACTTATTAATCTAGCTCAAAAAATGCTGCTTTTTATGAAGATTTAAAGAAGGCTTACAAGGAGTTGCAGGAACTTGATGAGTCGGAGGAAAAGAATAAGTATCTAGCTGAGTTGGATGCAAATATTCCGCCGCGGCAGACTGATGATTATAATATTTTTTTGGCTCCTCCTTTGACTAATTCTAATCCGCAGAGTATGGCGAGGAGGTTATTGGGAAAAGCTAGTGATTTGGTGGAACGGGTTTATCGGTTGAGGTTTTGATTTGTCGAGTTACGCATTGAGACTCAAGAAACCGGGTTTTTTCCAAAATTTGAGGTGACAAGCCAGGATTGTCATAAAAATCCGGTTTCTGCCTCCGCGCCAAATCTAAGAAACCGGGTTTTTGCCGAAATTTAAGGTGAAAATTCGGGATTGTCATAAAAACCCGGTTTCTGCCTCGCGGATAGGCATCCAGAAGTAACCATCAGCAAAACATTTTATGCTCAAATTAGTTGATCCTACCCTGAATTTATTTAGCTACACTCTCAAACAAGGGTTGGGTGTCGGTGAACCGGAAATTCGCAAAGTTTACCACAGATTTTTAGCGGGTTTAGCTAAACAACTTCACCAAAAACTGAATGTTTCTTTTACCCCGGAACAAAAATTTCTGGCGCTACAGGAGAAAACAGTAGCGGATTTACCTTTTACAGGAAATCTCAACAATCATGCAGTCAAGGATCGCTACTGCCACTGGAATGTTACGGATAATTACTAACTTTTATTTGATGGTTATGTAGATGGTAAGTATGAATGTACGCAAGTTGTTAAACTGATTGAAAGTTGGCAATATTTAATTCCTCAACCGCCCAAGTTGGAAAATATTGGTAAAACTTGGATGCTTTCGGGTTGGCTGGAATCTGGGACGGATTTGGAAGCGGCAGAACTTGCAAAACAGGTTGACAAGTGTTTGTTTGCAAAAGATGGTGTTTCTCAAGGTAGCGGTGAGTTTTTGGGCGGGAAAGTTGCTGAGTTTTGGGGCGATAAGCTTGAGGGAAATTTGCCACTTTTGGTGATTTTGTATCCTGATGAAGCTGCTTTTCGGGAAGGCAGCAATTTTTACATAAGTTGGCTGGATTTGCTGTGTTACCGCCATAAAATTATTTGGGCTGAGGAGAAAAGTTTATTTTTAACAGAACGGTTGGTGAGTAATTACAACCAAATTGTGGGGATGAGAAATACTTCTCGTCAAATTTTAAAACGGAAATTGAAGCAAATCATACTATCAATACTGCGATAAATACGCTAGTGCCACTTTTAGATGCTGGTTCGGGATTGAGGGTGATTCTGGGATTTAGCATTCTATGTGGGGTAGCGGCTAGCCTGCTGACTGCGGTAATTGTAGGTGTGTGGCCTGGTATTTTCCGCCGTTAGTTTGGTTTGATAACTGGTAACAATTAGAAAATTCTATTCCTCAAGCTTTTTGGGATTTTGGTGCATTAACTTTTGTCGCTGGGTGGCGAGAAACCGGGTTTCTATGGAGATTTAGGTTGAGTGGGAGAGATAAGGGAAGAAACCCGGTTTCTGGGATTTTGGTGCATTAACTTTTGTCGCTGGGTGTCTGGCAACGAGTAACCCAATTAATGTCTCAGCAACCGCAAACCGCTCAATGTTACCAAAACTGTAGAGCCTTCGTGACCGACTACACCTACAGGCATTGTGATATTTCCTAAAAAATTAGCAGCCAACAATAGTATAATGCAGCTTAGCGCAAAAACAATGTTTTGTTTGACTACATTTTGAGCGCGGCGGCCCAAACTAATTGCTTTACCTAGTTGTTCTAGTTTATCTGCCATTAATACGATATCAGCAGTTTCTAAAGCGACATCGCTACCGGAAATTCCCATCGCAATTCCCACGGAAGCTTGGGCGAGG
This sequence comes from Tychonema sp. LEGE 07203, assembly GCF_015207285.1. Taxonomy (GTDB): domain Bacteria; phylum Cyanobacteriota; class Cyanobacteriia; order Cyanobacteriales; family Microcoleaceae; genus Microcoleus. Next base: position 27,778 of record NZ_JADEXD010000065.1, read on the forward strand.
GCTGGTGCGTCGTTGATGCCGTCTCCTACCATTGCGACGGTTTGATACTGGGTTTGCAGCTTTTTAATTAGGTGCACTTTGTCTTCCGGCAAAAGTTCGGCGTACACTTCGTTAATGCCTAATTGGTGGGCGATGTGTTGAGCGGTTTGCTCGTTGTCGCCGGTTAGCATAATGATATGTTCTATGCCTAATTTTTGCAAGCGTTTTACTGTGGCTGCTGCTTCGGGGCGGACTGTATCTGCGACTGCAATGATTCCTAAAAGCTGACTGTTTTTTGCCACCCAAACAACGGTTTTGCCTTCGGCTTGCAACTGCTGGCTGATTTGAGTTAATTCGGAAGTTGCTTCGACAAATTCGGCTTTACCAATGGCAATGATTTGATTGTTAACTTTGCCGACAATGCCGCGGCCGATTTTTGCTTGTACGTCGATCGCACTTGATAACGATAACTGTTGCTGCTGGGCGGCGCTGACAATTGCTTGGGCGATCGCGTGTTCGGAATGAGCTTCTAAGGCTGCAGCCAATTGCAGAACTTCTGTTTCAGAATATCCGGCTGCTGGTACAATTTTGACAACTTGTGGTTTTCCCGTGGTGAGGGTTCCGGTTTTGTCAAAGGCGATCGCCCGAACTTTACCAATTATCTCTAGTTGCGCGCCGCTTTTAAACAAAATCCCTTGTTTTGCGCCGTTGGCCATACCCGAAAGCAGCGCCGGCATAATCGAGGCCATCAGCGCGCAGGGGGATGCGACTACTAGGAAAATCAGCGCCCGATAGATGGTATCTTCCCAATTCCAGTTTAAAACAAAAGGCGGCAAAATTGCCAGCAACAAGCCTAAACCGACAATTAATTTGGCATAACCGCGCTCGAATTTTTCCACAAATTGCTGAGAAGGAGGCGCTTCTGTTTGTGCTTGTTGTACCAGCCGAATCACTCGCTGAATCAAACTGCTTTCTGGAGTTTTGTGAACTTCGAGTTTCAGCGCGCCGAAACCGTTGATTGTACCTGCATAAACTTCATCGCCGGTGGTTTTTTCGACGGGCATCGATTCGCCGGTAATCGAGGCTTGGTCGATCGCGCTGTAGCCTTCAGTAATTATCGCATCTGTGGGGACGATTTCTCCGGGCTTGACTAAAATGCGATCGCCAATTGCCAATTTGTCGATCGCCACCAACCTTTCCCCATCGTAGATTATCACCCTAGCAGTATCCGCCGTCAAACTCATCAAACTGCGGATGCTGCGTTCAGTCCGCTGCATAGCATAACCTTCCAGCGCGCCGCTAATTGCAAAGATTAAAATCAACACCGCACCGTCAACAATTAAATGATATTCTTGCCGCCACAGCCCCAAACCTGCCGCGCCCAAAGCAGCAACAATCATCAACAAATCTACATCTAATTCGCGTTCTTGAAAAAGCGTAGTCAAGCCTTCGCGGGTGCTGGAATAGCCGCCGATTACGTAAGCAGCGGGCAAAATTAACACCGCTAAACCCAGCCAACCGAGTTGTAGGGCGATCGAACCCAAAATTACCAGAATTCCGCACAGGGCGGCAGTCACAGCATCTGGATGTTCTGCGGCGAGGCGCGACAGGCGCGAGGTGGAGAGGGAATTGGGAGTCATGGGAAAATTTGACTTGGTAGAATGACTCCTGCATCGTAAACCTTGACATTAGTGTCAATGTCAAGGTTTTGGTCTAAATTCCCTGCGGGTAGGGAAACGACACTGCCGTTTCCTGTATTTCGGGCGATCGCAAACCGCGATAAACAGTCGGTAAATCTGGCAAGAAAACAGCATTGCCATGTCCTGGACAAACAAACATAGTCCTGGACACATCAAGCCAAAGAAACCCGGTTTTTTACCGAATCTGTCGGCTACAATCAAGTATTTTCCTAAAAACCCGGTTTCTGACCGCCCGTGCGTCCAAGACTATATTTATCCCAATCGCGAAATCAATTCATCAGCCGATAACTGAGGCAATTGTTCCAACAACAATGTCAACTCTGCGACAGGTAAAGCCAACAAATTAGCAACCAGTGTAGGTAAACTATCACCAACTTCATTTAACCGCAGTGCCAAGACATTTTCTGCTAACAATCTCACCGCTTCTTGCCTACCTGCTGCATCCACCGCGAGCATAGATATCGCCAGTAAAATCACCGTAAACTCGGCAGCAGGTATCCTGGAGACGGGAGAGAGAAACGCTATCATCAACGAGTCTAGTTCTCCAAATCTCACTCGCAGAAAGTTCTCTAAAATTAAGCGCTGTTGTTCTTGTCTTCCTTGTTCTAATCCTTGTTCTAATCCTTGTTCCTGTGCTGCTTGTAACTGTTCTTGAAAGAGAGGTGCGATAGTCATAATTAACTCCCGGTCTTCTGTTTCTATGGGCTGTTCTAAATTTGCTACTAAGTTTGATTGCAGTCGATACAGCAATTCTAACGCATTAGTTCGCAGGGGGTTGTCTGCAGCCAAGGCGATCAACTCGGCCACTGCTTTTTCCTGCACCTTTCCTCTGCCCAAAATCCTCAGCCACAAGGTTTCGGGAGTTTTTGGCAACTGATGGATTACCACAATTGCCGATCGCAAATATTCCCCCAAAAAATAGATTCCCGGCATCCAATTGGGTTCGTCTGGTTGTGCGCGAAACCCGTTTAACAGCGATTCTGACGCTGTGGGAGTGAGAATCCACAATTTCGGAAAATCATTTTCGTTAAGTCGAATATTGTCTCTTCTGGCTTCTCGCTCTAATTCGCTCTGAATATCAAACAATTTGCTGATACAGCCGACAACTTCCCTGATAGTTGCCGGGTTGCGGAACGGTTCAAAAATTGCCGTCGCAGTTGCTAGTTGCCCCAGCAATCCTAAGTTTTCGATATGTTCTGGGACTGTGGCTTCATGAGTAAAGTAAACATCGATTTCTTGCACTTCGGAAGTGACATCGCGACCGATATTGACTGTTCCTAATGGAGACAGCATCTCTTCTAGGTATTCTTTGGCAAAGCGATCGTGAATTAATCGAGTCATTCGATTTTATGTTTGGGATTCACTGCATCAGTTAATTTTATCATGCTTCAGAGCAATAGACTTCTTGCAAAAATAGTTAGGACGGGCTAGAAGCCCATCCCACAATAAAAAATATTTTTGTGGGATGGGCTTCTAGCCCGTCCCAAAATTTGATTAATAAGGAATTTTGCAAGAAATCTAATATCTTAGGTTTTGTGTTATTAGGAAGAAGGAAGTAATTGCCAAGATTTAGATTACTTTGTGGGTCAAAATAATAGTTCTAAGAATTGACTTATGTCAACCATTAAATGTTCTCAAATAAGAATATTTATTATAAAAAATGCACAGTCCTGCGCCGGACACGGCAATGCCGTTTACCTACAGATATCGGGTATAGTTTAGAAGATTTAGTCCTAGTTTGCAGAATTGGTATGATGCAGCAAAAATACCTGACAATCAAACAACTTACTGAAGCGGTAAAAGGCACAATTACGCCTCGGATGGTGCGGCACTATCACGCTTTGGGGCTGCTATCTCCGGCCGTGCGATCGACTTCTAACTACAGACTTTACACCCGCAGCGACGTGCAAAGACTTCAAAGAATAGTCGCACTCAAGCAACAAGGCTTTCAACTGTCTCACATTCGCAAATTGCTAGAAACTGATGCGGATGCTTCTCCTGACGCGCTGGTGGCGGCTTTGCAACAGCAATATCTGTCGGTAATTCAGCAGATTGTTCGCCTCCGAGAAACGGCTTGTGCCCTCGAAGGATTGCTGGGGCGGGATCTTTCGTGTCAAGCGGTGCAAGCGGGCGCACTGGCGCAATTGAGGCTGTTGCAGGCGCAAACTGACGGGGAGTTGGGACAGTTGGAACAAGTTTTGGAGGGTTGGGATGCGGGGGCGCACACTCACCCGGAGGCGTTTGGGGAGTCGTTGCAGCATTTGTTGCCGGATTTGAGCGATCGCTCGGAAATTGAGGTAGACTTGCTTTCTAAACTGGTGTTGGCTTGCGGTGATTGTTCGCTGTTGCCGTTTGTGAAGTTGAGCGAAACGGCGATTAAATCGGCGCGGGAAGCTTTGAAAAATCAATGTCAAATTGTCGCTGACGTGCCGCCTGTGTGTGCGGCTTTGGATAACACAAGATTGGCGCATTTAGGAACAAGTATTGCAACTTTAATTGACGATCCGCACATCAATGCTGCGGCGGAAGCTGAACAGGAATTCTGGGCTGAGCGCGAGTGGTTTGAAAAGTTGTTGAAATTGGAAAAAACCTGTATATTGGTGATAGGATATGCGCCGTCTGTGCTGATGGCGGTGTGCGAGGCGATCGAGAACGGGCAACTGCAACCGGCTTTGGTGATTGGAATGCCGATCGGGTTTAGTCATTCTCCGGTGGCGAAACGGCGGTTAGTGCGATCGGGCGTTCCTTATATTACGACGGTGGGAACTTTTGGCGGTGGCTTATTGGCGGCGGTGGCTTTAAATGCTTTGGTTGAGTCTTTGATTGAAAAGCCGAATTGTCACTGTCATCTGAAGTAAAGATGGGATTTAGATTAGACATTCGCTGACGCATTTATGCCAAAAAAACCGGGTTTTTACCTAATTTCATAAAAAACCCGGTTTCTGACTACTTACCCAACCTCGGCGGGTTGCAAAATCTCATTAACCGGCCTCCCTCGTTTCAGTTCTACCCAGTTAGATTCAATGGGTTGATAAGCACAATAACATACTGCGATTTCCTGGTTGGTTTCCTGAGACGAGAAATGGTTGATGCGAGTCACAATCCAGTCGCCATCTTTACCGTGAGTGATGCCATTATCGGGGTCTTGCAGATTGGCGTATTCCCGCACGCGATCGCCAATTTGGGGCAATTTGCCGGAAAAGTCCCATTCTTCTGTCAGCATTTCGGTCAAGCCGCCGGACGGCATTAACTTGCGTTCTCTCCAGCCTTCAGCGCTCATTGATTCTACTTTGTAAACGATCCAAGTTTCCTGGTTAGCCATAATTACCTCACTGTTGATGTTTTCTTGTTCAGACGCTTCTTGTTCCGCTAGGCTTGTGACTGCATAGACTTATTGCGCTCAACCGCTCGCAATTCCTGCAATTATCTGCGTTTATCTGCCTGAAATCTGCGGTTTTTGTATCGATCCCGTGACTTATAAAAGAGGTCAATAAGTAGTCGTGCAAAATTAATTACACGAGATTTCGCGTGAAAGCCTTACCTAGTAAGGAGTCTTTATGTAATTAATTTTGTGTAGTTACTTATACTCGCGATGCGCCATACAAACACCATTAAATCAAATCACCACTTCCCCAGAGCCCCCCAAACAGCACCCGAAAC
>NZ_JADEXD010000066.1 GCF_015207285.1 Tychonema sp. LEGE 07203
CTATGGCACCTCATCTTTCCGATCGATGCTATACCAACTTCATGTAATAGCGGTAAGGTGCGCTCCCGCGCACCCTACAGGTAGCTATAAACTTACTAAATTGCTGCTCACTCTTTAGATTTAGAGTTTTTGGATCGCTTGCCTTCAAAAGGTTGAACTCCACTATTTGGATAGTTGTCATCGGTGGGGCCAAAAATCCGCCCGGCTGCTTCCGAAACGTAACGCATCGCGTTTGCAAAAGATTTAGAAAGATTCATGAAATCTGCCTCTCTTGTCTGGGTTCTGATATTTCTTAGATTACTGCGAGCTTCGGGCTTGGGATGGCTTTAGCAATATTTGTTTGAATTACTTATTAGTCTGCAATATCGCAGCAAGCTGATGCTTTTAGGAATTGCGGAGTTTGGGCGATCGCACTCAAACCAAAAAATGCTTTTTACCAAAACTTCAGATGCACCTACAAACATCCAAGTCAACACTCAGCGCAGTGCAGCCCTAGCAACTAAAATTGGCTGTTTTTATTAAAAATACCATAAAATTCATGCCTAAATTAACCTGAAACCCTCTCTGCAAGGGCGTGGTTAAGGAAAATGTCAGATAGTATCAGCAATTTTTATCAAAGATTTACAAAAAGATATGGTATTTATCACTATAATTAAATAAATAAATTTGTCCGGGGTTTTTCGCTATGAAAACTGCGACAGAAAGCCTGCAGCTCACAGGTTTTGAGGAAATCTTAGAAGACCGGGAACTGACCGTTTCCCCAGCAGATTACAGCCTGTTGACCGATCTCTACCAGCTAACGATGGCTGCTTGTTATGTCGGGGAAGGGCTAGACGATCGCCCTGCGAGTTTTGAATTGTTCGCGCGGCGGCTGCCAGAGAATTTTGGCTACGCGATCGCGATGGGCTCGGATCAAGTTCTCGACTATCTGGAGAAATTTCGGTTCTCTCCAGCACAAATACAAGCTTTGCAATCCACTGGGATTTTTGCAGGCGCGCCGGAGCGATTTTGGACTCTACTCGCCACAGCCCGCTTTACTGGCGATGTTTGGGCGGTGGCGGAGGGGACGGCAGTGTTTGCTAACGAGCCTCTGCTGCGTGTCGATGCTCCTCTGTGGCAGGCTCAGTTAGTCGAAACTTATTTGTTGAATGCGATAAATTATCAAACTTTGATTGCGACGCGGGCTGCGCGGCTGCGGGATGCTGCGGGGCCAGATGCTAAGTTGCTGGAATTCGGGACGCGCAGGGCTTTTGGGCCGCAAGCTGCTGTGTGGGCTGCCAGGGCGGCTCTGGCTGCTGGGTTCGATGGCACTTCTAATGTTTTGGCTGCTTTGAAGTTGGGCCGCAAGCCTGTCGGCACTATGGCTCACGCTTTGGTGATGGCTGTGGCCGCTCTCGAAGGCAGCGAAAATCAAGCCTTTGCAGCTTTTCACCGCTGTTTTCCCGGTGCACCGCTGCTGATTGATACTTACGATACTGTGGCGGCGGCGCGGATGTTGGCCGATCGAGTAAACAGCGGTGAAATGCAGTTGGAAGGCGTGCGGCTGGATTCGGGGGATTTGGCGGCGCTGTCGAGGGAAGTGCGATCGATCCTTCCGGGCGTGCCAATTTTTGCTAGCGGCGATTTGGACGATCGAGAAATTGCTAAATTAAAAAGTAGCGGCGCTTGCATTGACGGTTACGGTTTGGGAACAAAGTTAGTCAGCGGTTCGCCTGTGAACGGTGTTTATAAGTTGGTGGAAATCGACGGGATTCCGGTGATGAAAGAGGCAAGCGGCAAGGCAACATATCCGGGGAAAAAACAAATTTTTAGACACATTCAAAACGGACAAATTATCGGAGATTGTTTGGGATTATCCGGGGAAGAAAATCAAAATTATGATTCTCACATACCATTAATGAAATTGGCGGTAAAGAATGGCAAACGAGTGCAGGAACAGGAAAGTTTGGAGGATATTGCCAAACGAACCGCTGCTTCTGTCGCCAGTCTTCCCGCAGCAACCCGCCAACTAGATAACCCGATTTCGCCGTTGGTGGAAATTTCTACAGATTTGCTAAATCTGACCCAAAAAACAAAAAAGAGTCAGTAGTCATTAGTCATTAGTTGTTAGTTGTTAGTTGTTAGTTAGTAGTGTCAATATCAGACTAAGATCCATGATAAATCTCGCTTCTAGCTTAGCTTCGATCCCCCTAAATCCCCCTTAATAAGGGGGACTTTGAGAGCTGACAGTTCTGTTTGAAGGGAGATTTCGATCGCTCCCGTTTCTTCTTTGTAACAATACTTCGATCGCTCTTTTCCCTCCCTTTTTAAGAGGGGTTAGGGGGATAGAGAGGTTAACAATCAAGCAACAGGCTGGAACTACGTTTGATATTAAGTTGATATGATACTAATGGTAATGACTAATGACTAATGACTACTGACTAATAACTACTAACTAACAACTACTGACTAATGACTAATGACTACTGACTAATGACTAATGACTAATGACTACTGACTACTGACTACTAACTACTGACTACTAACTACTGACTGCGGACTAATTACCTATGCAGAAAATTGCCTTGTTTGGAACCAGTGCCGATCCGCCCACAGCAGGACACAAAACAATCCTGAGTTGGCTTTCCCAGCATTTTGATTGGGTAGCAGTTTGGGCGTCGGACAATCCTTTTAAGTCGCACTCCACATCCCTAGAACACAGATCGGCAATGCTGCTGTTAATCATTCAAGAAATTAATTCGCCCAGACACAATCTTTGTCTGCATCCAGAGCTCAGCAGTCCGAGAACGCTAGAAACTGTCGAACAAGCAAGATTGCAGTGGCCGGATGCAGAGTTGACTCTGGTAATAGGTTCGGATTTGGTGGGACAACTGCCTCGCTGGTACAAATTTGAACAATTGTTAAAAGAAGTGGAGTTGCTGATAGTACCGCGGCCTGGTTATCCGTCAGAACAGTTAGATTTGTGGCAGTTGAGGCGCATAGGTGCAGAAGTGGCGATCGCATCTTTGAATGCTCCCAATGTTTCTTCTACCTCCTATCGCGAAACAGGAGATACCGAAGCCCTAACTCCAACCATCGAAGATTATATTAATCGGGAGCATTTGTACGCATGGCACGAGGAACAAAAAAGAGCGAAAGTTGCTCATTAGCTGACTTTAAAGTAGGAGTTGATAATGTCATTTTCTCCGTCGATACAGTGCATAACCGCTTGTTGGTGCTGTTGGTAATGCGGCCTGACGAACCGTTTATCAACTGTTGGAGTCTTCCCGGTACCTTGGTGCGGCACGGAGAGTCTCTGGAAAATGCAGCTTACCGAATTTTGTCGGAAAAGATTCGGGCGAAAAATTTGTATTTGGAGCAACTGTATACCTTTGGACAACCGGGGCGCGATCCTCGGGAATTCACCAGGGGCGATCGCTATCTTTCGGTGAGTTATTTTGCTTTGGTTCGGTTTGAGGAAGCTGAGTTAATTACTGGGAGTGTAGTTGCAGGTGTCAGCCACCGCGTCGGCGGTATTGCTTGGTATCCCGTCCAACAAGTTCCTAAGCTGGCCTTCGATCACAATCAAATTCTCGAATACGGATACCGACGACTCCGCAATAAACTCGAATACAGTCCGGTAGCTTTTGAAGTTTTGCCGGAGCTTTTTACTTTGAGCGATTTGTATCAGCTTTATACTACTATTTTGGGGGTGAACTTTTCGGATTATTCTAATTTTAGAGCTCGATTATTGAAATTAGGTTTTTTGTGCGATACCGGGGTTAAGGTTTCGCGAGGGGCTGGCCGTCCTGCTAGTTTGTACCGCTTTGATGCGGCAGCTTTTGCTCCTTTTAAAAACAAGCCGCTGGTGTTTATCTAAATGTTCCTTGGAGCGATCGCCCAAAAATAACAGCCCCGACAATCGCCGTGGAAATCCCCAAACTTTAGACTCTTGTTCAATCTCCCAGATTCATCTGGAATAGTAAATCTAAAATCTAAAATCTAAAACCTAAAATCTAAAATTGACTGACATTGGGGAATTGATTTAGTAAGATGAGAAAAGAAGCTATTAAGGAGTGCCGGTGATGAAAGACCCCGATCAATGCGCTAATATTCACGAAGTGCGGGAGGAAATTGATATTATCGATCGAGAAGTGATCGACGCTTTGAGCAAGAGATTTCAATACGTCATCGCAGCAGCCAGGTTCAAAACGAGTGAAGCTAACGTTAGAGCCGCCGATCGCTTTCACGATATGTTGCAGCAGCGGCGCGAGTGGGCTAAAGAATCGGGTTTGAACCCTGATGTGGTTGAAAATATTTACCGGGATTTGGTAAATTATTATATTGAAGAAGAGTTGAAACATTACAAGTCTGAGTAATGCTTCCCTAAATTCACATCTAGAACTATTAGGAAATTGAGTCCGCGCGGGCGGACTGTTAGCAATATTTATGAGGTGAATTGGTAATATGAAAATTGCGATCGCACAACTAAATCCTACTATTGGTGATATCTTTGGCAACTCCAACCTCATTCTGGAGGCTGCGAAAAAAGCCAGGGTGGAAGGTGCAAATTTATTGCTAACACCGGAACTTTCCCTAATCGGTTATCCGCCGCGCGATTTGTTGATGGATGCGAGTTTCATTGCAGCCGCCGCCGCACAGTTGCAGAAACTCGCGCAAGATTTGCCGCCGGAGTTGGCCGTCGTCGTCGGTACTGTCGTACCTAATGTTCATGCTGTTAAATTAGGCGGAAAATCATTGTTCAACAGCGCTGTTTTATTGCAAAATGGTGCTATTAAACAAGTTTTTCACAAACGCTTGTTGCCTACCTATGATGTATTTGATGAAGATAGATATTTTGAACCGGGAAAAAGCAGCAATTACTTTACTGTTGGCGAACTCAAAATTGGCGTGACAATTTGTGAAGATTTGTGGAACAATGTGGAGTTTTGGGGGAAACGCAGTTACGCGGGCGATCCTGTTTCCGATTTGGCAAAATTGGGCGTAGATTTAGTGGTGAATTTGTCGGCATCGCCTTATTCTGCGGGGAAGCGGAAAGTGCGATCGGCTATGTTGCAGCACAGCGTCATTCGCTGGGGAATACCGATTGTTTACGCTAATCAGGTAGGGGGAAATGATGATATTATTTTTGATGGCAGCAGTTTCGCTGTGAATCGAAATGGTGATTTGATTCAGGTATTGAATTCTTTTGAAACTGATTTTGCTGTTCTGGAATATGAGGAAAACAAACAAGATTTAGTGGGCAGCAATCAGCAAAGTGCAGCAGGAATTGAGGCTGCGCCGTTGAGTTTTTATCCGCCAGAAGGAGATGCAGAAATTTGGGCTGCTTTGGTTTTGGGAGTGCGAGATTATGTTCGCAAGTGCGGTTTTTCTAAGGTTGTACTCGGTTTGAGCGGCGGGATAGATTCGGCTTTGGTGGCGGCGATCGCCAGTGGCGCGATCGGGCCGGAAAATGTGCTGGGGGTGTTGATGCCTTCTCCTTACAGTTCGGATCATTCGGTTAATGATGCTTTGGAATTAGCCCGCAATCTGGGTATGGCGATCGAAATGTTGCCGATCGGCGATTTGATGAAATCTTACGATCGCACTCTCGCCGATTTGTTTGTCAATACCACTTTCGGGATTGCGGAGGAAAATATTCAATCCCGGATTCGAGGCAATCTGTTGATGGCAATTTCTAATAAGTTCGGACATTTGCTGCTTTCCACTGGTAATAAATCAGAAATGTCTGTGGGTTACTGCACTCTCTACGGCGATATGAATGGTGGATTGGCGGTGATTTCTGATGTGCCGAAAACTCGCGTTTATTCGCTTTGTCGGTGGCTGAATGCTGGCAAATATATAGGTGCGGTGGCTCGGTTTCCTTCATCTAGCAAGGAGATAATTCCGGTCAATATTATTAGTAAAGCGCCGAGTGCGGAACTGAAACCTGGACAACTTGACCGAGATTCTTTGCCGGATTACGATGTTTTGGATGATATCTTGCAGCGATCGATCGAACATCACCAATCTGTCCCAGAAATTGTCGCTGCAGGACACGATGAAACTGTGGTTAAACTTGTAGTAAAATTAGTCAGGCAATCGGAGTTTAAACGCCGACAAGCAGCCCCTGGTTTGAAAATTAGCGATCGAGCTTTTGGTACCGGCTGGCGAATGCCGATCGCCAAAGCTTCCTTTTATTAAACGCATTATGGTTAACATTGACGGTAGTTTCGGCTTCGATTTTCTCGTCGGAAGCCCCAGCAGCGATGCGATTACAGGATTTGCTGGTAATGACACTATTCAAGGTTTGGCGGGAAATGACCTGATTTTTGGCGGTAGCGACAATGACTTGCTCGCCGGAAATCAAGGCGCAGATACGCTCTCAGGAGGCCGGGGAAGCGATACAATCTATGGAGGACAAGAGTCGGATTGGATTAATGGCGATCGGGGTAACGATTTGCTAATTGGCAGCGAAGGCAAGGATATCTTGACAGGAGGCGCGGGCGATGATTTATTTGTTATTGACACAACCTCCGCCACACCTACTATTACTGAAGCCGATGTAATTACAGATTTTGGCAGCGGCAACGATAAAATTGTTTTGACTGATGGCAGAAAGTTTAGCGATTTAAACATTTTTGTTTCTGACAACCAAACTATTATGCAAGATCGAAACTCTGGCAACTATTTGGGAGTTTTTTTAGGAAAACTCAATCTAACTGAATCCAACTTTATATCGCTGTTTGGCGGGATAGATACGGGCCAAGTTTTGCCAGTTTCTGCGAATATTATTGTGGGCGATCGCCCCCTGGGACTCGAAGTGGCGAAAACTCCCCAAGAACAAGCAATTGGCTTAATGTTTCGCACAGAATTGCCCGATGACAGGGGAATGCTTTTCCCGATCGCCCCCGCGCGAAATGTGCGTTTCTGGATGAAAAACGTGTTAATCGAGCTCGATATGGTTTTTCTGAACGAAGGCACTGTGCAGGCGATAATTCCCAACGTACCGCCCTGTTTGAGCGACACCTGTCCCAACTACGGCCCGGATGTCCCCGTGGACGGAGTTATTGAACTCAAAGGCGGAAGGGCTGCTGAATTGGGATTGAAAGTGGGCGATCGGATTCCCAATTTACCCTAAAAAGTATATGATTTTACAACAGCATTCAACATTATGTGCATCCAATGAATCCTATTGAATTAAAAATCATCCCCAATCAAACTCAAGACGGTTTAGCTTACCAACATTTGCGCTTGCGAATTGCCACTCAAGACGGTATTATCACACCCGATGATTTACAAGGTTTGAAAATTCCAGAAGGCGTTCAATTCAGCCAAGGAATTGTCATTGAAGGTAGAGGAGCGATTTGGCTGTACGGGTATTTAGTGCACGAATGCCATCCTGCAGCTTGGGTGGGATGTTACGATCCGCGATTGGAAGGTGCGGTGGTGGTAGCAACTCACAAGCACGAAGTATCAGTCGGACAGGTATTGAAATTGAGTTTGCCAAATTAATCAATTAAATACTGTTGGGTAAATTACCCGTAGTATTTATAGGGGCGGGTTTTACCAACAATCTTTCAATCACATCCACAATATTTATCAACCCGCCCCCTCTTCCCACCTGATGTTAATTATTTATAATAACTGACAGAAGAGCACCATTCTCCACAAGCTCTTAAAAACCGGGTTTCTGAACGAAAGATATAGGTTGTGATGCGGTTTTTGCGGTCAGAAACCCGGTTTTTCCCACTGCAACATCTCAAAAACCGGGTTTCTGAACGAAAGATATAGGTTGTGATGCGGTTTTTGCGGTCAGAAACCCGGTTTTTCCCACTGCAACATCTCAATAATAACCTACTTACTAAACTGCTGTAATTAAAATTTATCCTTTCACCGGCAACACGATCGCAAACTCAGTCCCAACTCCGGCTTCCGCATTCACCTCAATGCTACCGCCATGTTTTTCTACCGCAATCTGATGGGCAATTGTCAACCCCAATCCTGTGCCTTTCCCGACACATTTTGTCGTAAACAAATGGTCGAAAATCTGCTTTTTCACTTCCTCTTTCATCCCGGTACCGTTATCAGCAATTTTAATTTGAATCTGCCCTTCCCCCAGTACATCAGTGCAAATAGTGATGCGGTTGGGATCGGCGGCAATGTCGCTAAAACTGCGTCCTATATTTGATTCTTCTAAGGCATCGATCGCATTGGCAAGCAGGTTCATAAAAACTTGATTTAATTGGCCGGGGAAACATTGAATTTTAGGGAGACTGCCGTATTTAGTTATCACTTCAATCTGCGGGCGGGATTCGTTGGCTTTGAGGCGGTGTTTCAAAATTAAAATAGCGCTATTAATGCCATCGTGAATATTAAAAGGAACTTTGTAGTCTTTGTCACCTCGGGAAAAGGTGCGGAGGCTGGTACTGATGCTGGAAATGCGATCGCACCCGACTTGCATTGAATCGATCATCTTGGGTAAATCTTCCAAAATATAATCGATTTCTATCTCTTCGGCATGATTGGCAATCTCCGATTTCGGCGCATCGGAGCGATACAATTCTAAGTGTTCTACAATATCTGCCAAACTCCTTTTAGCTTCGGTTAAATTGCCCGAAATAAACCCAATCGGATTGTTAATTTCGTGGGCGACTCCGGCGACTAAATTTCCCAAAGCCGACATTTTCTCGCTTTGCACTATTTGCAGTTGCGCTTGCTGTAAATCTTTTAAAGTTTGTTCTAGCTGTTGATTTTGCTGTTGCAAAAGTTCATGTGCTTGCTTGCGCTCGGTGGCATCAACACCCAAACCAATAATCCCGACAGTCTCGCCCTGGGAATTTTTTAACTGCACTTTCGTGACTTCTAAATAATGTTGTTTGCCGTCAACCAATGTGAGAGTTTCGCTGGAGTAATGCGGCGAATCTTGGGCAAGGCAAGCGGCATCTGAAACCAGACAGTTCGCTGCATTTTCTCCCAGTATATCTTTGTAATGCTCGGCAGCTAGAAAAGCACTCAGAGGCGCACCGACATCTTGACAAAAAGTATTGTTAAAAAAGTGTACTTTTCCCTTGGGATTCACCATCCAAATCCAAATTGGAGCGACATCCAGAATCGCTTGGAGCATTTGTTTCTGTTCGGCAAGCTGAGCTTCGGTGCGGCTGAATTTTGTTAGCAATCGCTCTAATTGTTGGCTGTAATCCTGAGATTTCTTGTAGATTGCGGCCTTGGAAAAACTGATGGCAGCTTGGGAACACAGGAGATTGAGAAGTTGCAGTCGATCGCGCGTAAAAACTCCTGCATTTAACCGATTTTCTAGATACAAAATGCCGACTAAGTTAGCTCGATCGAGAATCGGCCAACACAACAGGCTCTGCGGTTGGTATTTAAGGATGTAGTAGTCGGAATCGCGATCGCAATTTTCAGCGATGTTCCGCACAATCACGGGTTTCAAGAAGTTTTTAACGCAGTCAACAATTGTCAGGGGCAGGATCTCGCTGTTTTCATCAAGTGCTGCGGATGTTAAGCCGATCGCCCTTTCGACACCCAAATTGTCGATCGTGCTGGCTGCTGCGACTTCCCATTTATTGCCGTTTGGTAACACCAGCACTGCTTTGTCAGCTTTTGTCTTGCTCGCCGCCAGTTGCATCAGTTTGGCAATCAGGCGATCGAGTTCTAATTCGCTAGAAAGCGCTTGACAAGCTTTTAGCAGAGTTGAAAAAACTCCAAAATCCGAGATGTGACGCGATACAGATGAATAAATAGATGGATGCACCGAGTAATTTTTGCTAGCAACTTTTGCGACAGTTGCTAAGGGATTTGCGCCTATTTTTTCTGGCGATAAAATTGGCAATAAAAATTGAGGGTAGCGTTTTTCTAACTCATCAATTTTGGCTCTATCTCCGCAGCGAGCGTAGCAATCCCAGGCATCTATCATGTAGACTCGGGCAATTTTTTCTCTGCCCCACGACAGGTAAAACTTAGCAGCCAGCTCGCAGGCGAGAGCTTCTTCATTCAAATATTCATTAGCTTTAGCTCCGGCAATAGCTCGATCGTACAATTCCATTGCTTCTGCTTTCTGCCCCAAAACGCGCTGCCATTCTGCCTCAACCAGCTCGAATTTGTGCTGGTAATCGAGCGGGGCAAGCTGCGCCAATTCTTTGAGTTTTTTCTGACTCGTCTCAACGCGATTCAGGATTTGTTGGCGCTCCGTCGGTGCGGCACCGGCATAGATTGCCAACTGTGCCAGCGCATCGTAAAAGTCGTGCATCATTGTTACTAGCATCAAAACAATATTTCCCAAATAAAGTTGGCCTGCATCCCCCTATGGCTCTGCTTCGGATTGCAGCGGCAATATATCGCAAATCCGTCGCCTTTTTAGGCTCATTTTTATACCGATTTATCTGGCTGTTAACAGTCAAGATAAACTCTAATATTGGGATGTTTGATATATTAGTAAATAACTCGGCTTTGTTCGAGTTCGTCGAGAATGTCTGTGCGCTTAAAGAGTATTTCTAGCGATGCAAGTAGATGCAATTAACTGCACTGATACAAATCAGTCGTATTCTGTCAGCCGCCACGCTCGAGCTAACGGCAGGCGCAAGGTTTTATACTTCTGGCAGGAATTTTGCCGGTAATATTGAGATATTTGACCGTAGCGCGTCGGTTGCAAAACTAGCAAGAGCTTGCTGCTGCTCGGTTGCAGGTGTTTTTCTGGCGCAGCCCCAACACCAGCCGATCGAGAATCGGCGTACAATTGCGCGATCGGGCGATATCCCGGTTTTACTGTCAAATTTACTACATCTACTGTTGCATTCATTTCTACTAACCCCAACCCAGACACTAACTTGAGAACAGTTAGTGTATCTATATTAGGGCATAAACAGCATAATTTGATAGTTGCCGATCGCAAATTATAGTTATCTGCCAAACAACATTTTATACTGAGGCGATCGAATTTAGAGTCTTTTACTTACGTGTAAATTGCTGCGTTTAATCTCAAATGCGGTTAAATTAATGCCAAATCCAGTAGGATTACTGAAAAACAGTGTCTTAAAGAATACTGTATATAATTAAGTAATTTAATATAGCTCGATCGATCGTGAAACGATTAAAATGGCTCCTGCAAAAAGATACAGCGTATCCCAGGTTTATGTGAGGCGTACATCATAAACCTGGAACACGCTGTATATTGCTGGTTCTTTGCGAGCAACGAAGCAATCCCCAAAAATTAATATTGCTTCGTTTCTCAACGTTATTTGAAATTAGTCGATGTCGAGCGCATCTGCCGCTCTTTCTGCTGCTCGTTGAGTTCTGTCAATATCCCGATCGACTTTTGCGCGAACCTTGTCCGAAGCATCTTCAGCACTGTATCTTACATTTCGCGCTGCATCTTTGACATTTTCCTTGCCTTGGCCGACATTGTATTTCAGCGACTCAGTACCCTCTGCTGCTCTTTCTTTCGCTCCCTCGGTAGCTTCTTTAACAATGTCTTTTGCTCCCTTCAAGCCGTCGCGAGTGTTTTCTTTAAGATTAGAAAAGCCTTGTTTGGTTTTGTCGCCAAAGTCATCAGCTTTGCGCTGAGCATTGCGAGCATTCTCATTCACCTTGTCGCCAATTTCGTCAAGTTTGTCGGACGCATCTTCTTTTACCCGCCGCACATTTTCGCCCACATCGCTGCTAGATTTGGTATCGATGCGGCGCTGGGCTTCATCTTTGAGAAGCTGAGCTTTTGCTTCTGCTGCTGTAACAGTTTTGTTTCTGGGATCTTCATCCCCGTATTGATTCTGACCGCCTTTATATACAGAATTTACCGCCTCAGAAGGCACTTCTTCTCTCATTTGGTCGGAAGTTTTTCCGGCCATCACATCAGCGCGACTGCAAGCAGTGCTCACTAATACTAAAAGGCCGGCCATAAACACTGTTAAGATTTGTACAGCTCGAATTTTTTTCAGAAATGCAGTTAGTCTGTTCATAAAAATGATCCTTTCTATTGTGATCTGCTCAAAGGCACGGTGGTTTTGTAAATGGCTAGCATTACAAAGCTAGAGACTCAAACACTTTTTTAAGTATAGGAATAGAAACAGGAGCTTTTCATCTATCTCAAGTTAGATTCCTCAAGTTGTAGTCATTAGTCATTAGTCATTAGTCATCAGTCATCAGTCATCAGTCATCAGTCATGTTTTGCTGTCGCCTCCGAGCTTTCGGTACAACGTCATCAGTCATTAGTCATTAGTCATTAGTCATTAGTCATCAGTCATCAGTCATCAGTCATCAGTCATGTTTTGCTGTCGCCTCCGAGCTTTCGGTACAACGTCATCAGTCATTAGTCATTAGTCATTAGTCATCAGTCATCAGTCATGTTTTGCTGTCGCCTCCGAGCTTTCGGTACAACGTCATCAGTCATTAGTCATCAGTCATTAGTCATTAGTCATCAGTCATCAGTCATGTTTTGCTGTCGCCTCCGAGCTTTCGGTACAACGTCATCAGTCCGATGGAAGATGGAAGATGGAAGATGGAAGAAAAAAGAAGGAAGAAAAAAGAAGGAAGAGTTGACAGCAAACAGCAAACAGTTGACAGGTTGCCCGAAAAGCCCGTTGTTGGGTTGACAGTTGACTGATGCAAGAAGAAAGAAAAAACGGACAATCCTCAATCTCATAACAATTATTAAAAATTGCTGTTGCCCGCGCCGGACATGGCCATGCCTTTTTCTACTTGAAGGTTTTACGTTTTGGAGTCAAAAGAAAACCTTCCGGTCAGGAACCAGAAGGAAGGAGGTGTATGATCTCAAGTACAACAAGGTCTTCGATCGCAATTGTCGCCGCACGAGGCGATCGCCCGCATCTGTCTAATGGCTTAAAGTATCTGCACAGTTGTTAATCATTTTGAATCGCTGTTTTTAGACTCTTGCAGAATTCGCCTACCGCTGCTAAACCTTCTTCTGGAGTTCCTTGGGCCAAGCGTTTAACAAAAGCACTGCCAACAATCGCAGCATCTGCACCCCATTCTTTGACTTGGCGGGCGTGTTCCGGTGTCGAGATACCAAACCCGACACCGATGGGTTTGTCGGTGATGCTGCGAATTTCTTGCAGCAACTCTTTGGCTCGCGTTTCTAAACCTTCGCGCACTCCCGTAACCCCCGTCACGCTGACTAAGTAAATAAATCCTTGAGACTGGCGGGCGATCGCTTCTATGCGATTTTTGGGACTTGTCGGAGCAACTAATAATGTTAGTTCAATCCCTAATTTGTTGGCAGGCTGGATGAGACTGTCGGCTTCTTCTAAGGGCAAATCGGGTACAACCAATCCCTGAACTCCGGCACTTTTGATTTGCTGCAAGAAGGTTTCTATACCTCTGTACAAAATCGGGTTGTAGTAGGTAAACAGAATAATGGGCGATCGCAAATTCGGACTAACTTTAGCTACCATTTCCAGCACCGGATCTAACCGCGTTCCCCGCTGCAGGGCCCTAGTAGCGGCGGCTTGAATCACCGGCCCGTCAGCTAGCGGGTCAGAATAGGGAACACCAAGCTCGATCGCGTCAGCACCGCTATCATCCAAAACTTGCAGCGCTTTAGCCGTTGTCTCCAAATCTGGGTCGCCAGCAGTAATAAAAGGAATTAATGCACATTGGTTACTCTTACGCAACGTTTCAAAACAATTAGAAATAGTCATTAGGCTGTTGGCAGTTGGTTGTTGGCAGTTGGTTGTTGGCAGTTGGTTGTTGGCAGTTGGTTGTTGGCAGTTGGTTGTTGGCAGTTGGTTGTTGGCAGTTGGTTGTTGGCAGTTGGTATTAGCTAATAACAACTAATATCATGTCCGATCGATTAGCCATAATATCCCGGTCGGGGCGGGTTTTTGAGATTGTCAATTATTGGCAGGTATTGTTGGTGAGTGGAGCCCCTACAAAAATTGCGGTTGCTCGACCGGACATGATACAACCACTGACAACTGACAACTAATACCAAATTCATAAAGTTATGCTACTACCGAAAGTTTTACTCCCCCCCGAAATCGCGGGGGGGTTGGGGGGGGTAGATATGTAGCGCTATTTTATGAATTTGGTATAACCACTAACCACTGACAACTGACAACCGACAACTGACAACTAACCACTGACTAATTATCTTTTTCCTGCTCAATTTCGGCTTGAAGTTTGGCTAACTCTTCAGGAGTGAGTGCATCAAGCTGCTTCTGCAAGACAGCATCTTTGTACTCTTTCAGTTGCTCGCTGTAGGTCATACTTTGAGTCAGGGCTCGAAATAAATAAGTCACCAGCCAGCCAATCAAGCCAGCCACCAAAAATAACTGACTCCAAATCCCTGCATTCATGCTGTCGAGTCCGGCGAATTGCAGTAGCAAGTAGACTATGCCACCTGCTACAAAAAAGCCGAGACTGATTCCAATTACGTCAATACGTCGCATTTAGGCTTCAATCTGCCGCCGTTTGGGGCGAAAGTTCAAAAAGGGAGCTAGGAGAAACATACCGGGGAAGAAGAAGAACATCAAGAAGTACATGAATCCGCGCTCAAAAGAGGTTGCCACGTACCAGCGGCTGTTCAGGTAAGCGTAGGTGGCGGCCGGCACTACCAGGAGATAGGCTCCTGCTAACACGGCGTAAAGCAGCAAGGTAATATACATAGATTTGCTTTAGGGGAATAATAACAACGGTAAGGGGGCACAGACGCTCCGCTAGCTGGTTAACTATTGTACCGCTTGGGGAGGTGCAGCGCGACTTTTGAAAATTTTTTGATTGGGGGTTGCGTAAATTGGGGTTTTGGTTGTATAATAAAAGGCTGTTGCTGTCAGTGAATCAAATCCACAGCAATTTGACTAAAAGGGGGTGTGGCGGAATGGTAGACGCTACGGACTTAAAATCCGTTGACCCGAAACGGTCGTGTGGGTTCAAGTCCCTCCACCCCCATCAAATTCTATCCTTTGTGAGTCAATGGTTTCAGACTTATTGTCCCAGCAATAGTTCTGTTTTACGCCGATCTTTCGCTCAGTTGCCCTCTTGTGAGTGGTCGAGTATTTCCAAAACCACCTCTATATCCGCTAAGCTTGCCCCGGACTTTTTGCGCCGCGCTTTCAACTCGTTGAGCAAGTTGGCTGGCTCTGGAAATTCTGATCCTGCCGGAGCTGAGGAATGAAAATTTAATAACTTAAGCATCTGCATTACCAGGAAGAGCCTGGTAATGCAGATACTTTGGCTCTGCTTCAACCGCCGAATCGTAAAGGGGGTATGTTACTTTTTGAACCAGTCCCCCTTCTGCCGACATCGTTTGACTTTCTGGCGGTTTCAATTGCCGAATCGTTCTGAGTTTTTAAGGCAGATGCAAGTGTCGCAGTTGTAGGGTGCGTCAGACATCGGCTTTTGTGATTTTAACAGCTTTCGACGAGCTGACGCACCCTAGGCATTTACTTTTTACTCGACTTAAAGTTTCAATCATCAAACATATCTAACTGTTCGCCATCAGACTCTTTTTTGCCATCTTTTTTAACACCCTTCCGCAGCCCGATCGCAATTTTGCTATGTTTCTCAATCTGCTTCATCACCTGTCTCGCCCTCTGAATCACCGACGGCGGCAAACCAGCCAACCTCCCCGCTTCAATTCCGTAGGACTTGTCAGCGCCCCCTGGCTGAACTTGGTGCAAAAATACAATTTGATCCGGCAACTCTTTCACCGTCACCTGATAATTTGCGACATTATCCAAAATAGAAGCTAACTCATTCAATTCGTGATAGTGAGTAGCAAAAATCGTCCGCGCCCGAATCTCGCTTGCTAAATACTCTGCCACAGACCAAGCAATCGAAAGTCCGTCAAACGTCGCCGTTCCCCTACCAATTTCATCTAACAAAACCAATGATTGCGGTGTCGCGTGATTGAGAATATTTGCAGTTTCGTTCATTTCCACCATAAATGTAGATTGACCCGTTGCCAAATCATCCACCGCGCCGACACGGGTAAAAATGCGATCGCAAATTCCCAAAGTCGCAGCTTTCGCCGGCACAAAACTCCCCATCTGCGCCATCAACTGAATCAAGCCAACTTGCCGCAAATAACAGCTTTTTCCACTAGCATTCGGCCCGGTTAAAATAATTAAATCGGGGCGGTTTAGCGATGCTTCCCGACCTAAAAAAGCCGAATTGGGGACAAAAAATCCCGGCGGCAATGACTTTTCCACCACCGGATGACAACCTTCAATAATTTTAATTTCCCGACTTTCTGCCACAGTCGGACGGCAGTAATCTTGATAAACTGCTACTTCTGCTAAACCGCACAAAACGTCGGCAGCCGCCACCGCGCGGGAAACGTTGCGAATAATTTCGGCGTGTTCTCCTATTTCCGATCGCACTTTCGCAAAAATATCGTATTCCAACTGATTTAAATCTTCCCGCGCTGTCAAAATTCGCACTTCCCTTTCTTTTAATTCTTCTGTACTGTAGCGTTCTTCATTGGTAAGAGTTTGCTTGCGGGTGTAGTTATCCGGCACTTGGTCTACTTTCGATTTTGTGATGCTGATGTAATAGCCAAAAGCTTTATTGTAGCCTACTTTTAAGTTAGTAATTCCGGTGCGTTTCCGTTCGTTAGCCTCTAAATTTGCAATCCAATCTTGGTCAGTGGATGCAGTTTGGCGCATCTCATCCAGCATGGTATTAATTCCCGGTCGAATCAAACCTCCTTCTTTTAAATGAATCGGCGGTTCGTCTACTAAATGATCGTGAATTTTAGCTGCTAATTCTTCGAGAAGCGGCGGGACATTTTGCAGCGCTTTCAAATAAGGCGAGCTTCCTTGAGCTGCGATCGCGGCCAATTCCGGCAGTTTCGAGAGAGAATCAGCTAAAGCGACCAAATCCCGCGCGCTAGCGGTTCCAGAACCGGCGCGTCCTGTCAGTCTTTCGATGTCATAAATTTGGCGCAGCAACTGCTGCAAATCTTGGCGCAGGGCGTTATTTTCTACTAATTCTTGAATCGTGTCGTGGCGGGCGCAAATGCCTTTAATGTTGAGCAAAGGTTGCAGCACCCAACGGCGCAAAGCGCGGCCTCCCATTGCGGTGCTGGTTTTGTCGATCGCCCACAGCAGCGAACCGTGAAAAATGCCATCTCTGACGGTTTGAGTAATTTCTAAATTGCGCCTGGTTTGGTAGTCGAGGGTGAGAAAATCGGTGAGGGTGTAAGTGTGCAATCTTTGCAAAGCAACTGCTTTTTCTTTTTGAGTTTCTTCGAGATATTGCAGCAAACCGCCGGCGGCGCGCACTGCGAGGGAAAGGTGTCCGCATCCCATGCCTTCGAGCGATCGCACTTTGAACTTTTGCAGGATTCTCTGTTTTGCTTCGGACAAAGTAAACGGAATTTGCGATCGCAAAGAATAGCAAAAAGAATTCGGCAAACAATCGGGTAAATGCTCGGATTTCTCTCCGGGCCTC
Organism: Tychonema sp. LEGE 07203; assembly: GCF_015207285.1. GTDB lineage: Bacteria > Cyanobacteriota > Cyanobacteriia > Cyanobacteriales > Microcoleaceae > Microcoleus. Next base: position 17,407 of record NZ_JADEXD010000066.1, read on the forward strand.
AACATACTCACCAAATCCGGCGCATTAGTTGGTATCAAAATTTCCGAAGGTTGCAAGCGCAGCAATTCTAGGGTTAATTGTTCTAAACTCTCGGCTTGGGTAGTGACGAATTCTCCCGTAGAAATATCTGTATAAGCCAATCCCCAATGTTCCCCAGCTATGACAACTGCTGCCAAAAAATTATTTTGTCTGGGTTTGAGCATTCCGTCATCAGTCAAAGTTCCGGGAGTGAGAATGCGGGTAATTTCTCGCTTGACTTGGCGGCCTTCACGGGCGGCGATCGAGGCATCTTCAACTTGGTCACAAATTACTACAGCATAGCCTTTTTCTACTAACTGAGAACTGTAGCGATCGAGGGCGTGGTGCGGCACTCCTGTCATCGGCACTTTGCCGATTTCTTTGCCGCTTTCTTTGCTCGTACAAACAAGTTCTAATTCCCTGGAAATGGTCACGGCATCTTGGAAAAAACACTCAAAGAAATCTCCAACTCGAAAGAATAAAAGTGCGTGGGGATACTGTTCTTTCACTTCAACATACCGCTGCATCATCGGCGTTAGCTTAGTGAATTCTAGTAGGCGGTGGTCGGCATTGCGGATGTTGGATTGATTGGGGTCTGTTGGGGTAGATGCAGTGTAAGGCATAAAAGGCGATCGATAAATTTTAATCTTTAACAACTTTAGCCCAAGCTCGGCTTTTAGCTATTACTAATGATACAATATTTGACGATTAATCTTCCTCAAGCAGGGTGCGCGACTCTCAAGATGCGATCGCAGTTATATCCTGTGCGGACTGAATGCCGCACTACGAAATGCGCCTGCGGTTAATCGAGCGGACGCGATCTCAGAAAGCAGCGACTGGCGATCGCCAAAAACAACCTCAGCCATGCCGCCACTCTCACAAACGTGATTGAGGAGTGAAGCGGAGACAGGACGTACATCCGCTTCTAATATCAACTTTAAAAAATCTAGCTATTCTAAATAGTGCCCAATATGCTGTTGCATAATTTTTCTTCAACTTGCTTAATCGTCAGTTTCTATCTCAGCATATTCATCAGTCACAACTTGTCCATCTGGCATGATAGTATTTCGCTTGTAGCTGTCGCTTAAATCGCAACCTTCAACGAGTGCTCCTCTCAAATTGGCCTCGTACAGATAAGTTTCACACATAATTGCGCCTCTAATATCTGCTCTTTCCAGATTGGCTCGTTCCAAGCTAGCGGCAACTAAATTAGCTTTTTGGAGGTTGGCATTCCTAAGATTAGCACTCTTCAACATACCCTCTCTTAAGTAAGCATTACTCAGGTTAGCTCCCTCTAAAGAAGCACTTTCTAGACGTGGTAAGCAAGTATTAGACAAATCTACTTCGTCCAGCATAGCATGACTTAAGTCAGCATTTTCCAATTTAGCCGATCGAAAAATAGTACGTCTGAGATTGCTTTCTTTCAAAACAGCACCAATCAAGATAGCTTCACTAAAGTCAGCCTCACTCAAGTTTACGCCTTGGAGTTTGGCATATTGTAGGTTGACGCGACGAAAATTTCTTTCACCTGCGGCATACCTTTTAAGCAGTTCTTCGGTGTTCATAAATAGCCTCTTGGGAGTTTACTGAGCAGAAGTATGGAGATATCTAAGCAGTTATTCAGTATATAATTATATATTTAATTAGTATTTAATTGTAACCTACAGATTATTAGCAGGGTACAATTGATAGTATAAATAAAATGCTTGGCTAGTTGAAATTAGCTTGCGCCAAGCCACTCTAGAATATCTTCTGCCCTACAATAATGCTTGATGGCAATATCGATTAATTGCGCTACAATTAAATTAGTAAAACCATTCACATCACAATTGAGTATAGTTATGAGCGCTGAAGAAATACTCAAAAGATATGCCAAGGGACAGCGAGATTTTCGGAATTTCAAATTCAAGGGTATTAATTTGAGCGGAGCTGATTTGTCTGGAATCGATCTAGCTGGTGCTAACTTGCGTAGAGCTAACTTTAGTAGAGCGAATTTGAGCCGAGTGTTCTTGGGAGATTGCCACCTGTATGAAGTCCAATTAGAAGGGGCTAACTTAATGCTTGCCACTATGTATGGTGTAGTTTCTATTGACGCTAATTGGAGGGGAGTAAATTTGGATGATGCTAGTTTGGAAGAAGCTTATCTGGTCTCTGTTGACTTAGAAGAAGCTACTCTGAAAAATGTCAATCTGAGTGATGCCAGGTTTGAAAATTGTAACTTGAAAAACGTTAATTTTGAGGGAGCTATTTGGAACGAAACTCTAATGGCTTTAGTTGATTTAACAGGAGCGACAGGGTTCGACCCTGCTGATGTAGCCGGACATCAGATCGTATTGCCTAACGGTCAATTCGTTGAATCCACTTGGGAGTTTACAGAGAAGAAGTATGGAGATATTTAGTTAGAGCAGTCCTTGGTAGACTAACGGACATCTAGTTTGCTAAGGCGATATAAGCCTATCAAGTTTAAAACTAAGCAAATTAAATGTCCATTAGCTTATCGCTCGAAAGCCGCCTGTTATACGATGAAATTTTGATTTCGACGTTGCTCGATAGCATCCTGAATTTCTTCTGGAAGCTCTGACAAAAAGTCGTAACCTGTTAGCGCTTCCACATCATCAACTGTGACTGCATAGTCTTCCCACACATTAGGATTATTTAAGTTCACAATTGTTCCGTTGGGAAGCTGAAATTGATTGTTCTCTAAAGTGCGGGGTCTACATTTGGCATGATAACAGAAATGATTTGAGTTTCTGTCGTAATATCTGTCAATCCCTGACCGGGCTGCAAAGGAACGATAATCTTCCAGGTGTAATCAGGAATTCCAATGCGTTTGGGATTGACAATCCACTCCCAGTTAGTTCCAATATTACCACCATTTCGAGTCGAAATTCTGCCCAGAGAATCTCTGCTGTAAATCCAATTTCTATAGTAGGAGTCAGGTCATTTATTGTATTCTCACCTGGCCCTGTCAAATCCAACCAATCCAGCGGTGTCGCCGCCAAACCGCGAGAGTTAGTCGCAGCAACGGGAGCTCGCTAGCTACCAGGCGGCACGCCGTAAGTATACTGGTTGTTCGCATCAGTCAGAATCTGGAAGTCAGCAGCAACACTAACCGCTGGGTTAATATTATCAATTGGCACTGTGGAAAGGTCAGCAACGGTAGGATTTCGTGCTGTAGCGCTGTCGAACAAAGGCAGCCCGACACCCCGACCTTTAGCATCAAGCGGCAAAGATGTATTGTGTGTCGTTTTCAATTCGATAAGGACTGCTATCGTATTTGACTTCTTGGGCTGGTTCTGAGGGATTTGGGCTGAGTTTTTCGTTTGAACGGCGGCCCAAAACGATGCGGGATTCACCTAACGGCACAGTGTTGGGAACTTCAACGGCGATTTCAAATTGATTGTTTGGCAACGTGCGACTTTTGTCTGTCAAAACTGTTGCTTCATAAGCTTGTTTGCCTACAAAAAATTTGACTGTTAAGTCGCTGAATCGGCTGCCTGCGGGGTCGCCAAAATTGTCAACTAATACATTAGTACCCGTGATGAAGAGAACAGGTTGATTGTTGGGAAAAGGTTGATTGTTGCTGTCTGTAAACTTAAGTTCGGCGTTTTGGATGATGGGAGGTTTCTTGGGATTTGAAACTGTTGGTGCGAGTTGGGATGCGCGTCTTTCGCCGATTAAAGCATCTTTGTCTGAGTAGTCGAGATCCCTTTCACCTATAATTTCCCCAGTCAGAGCATCCAGTACAGTATTTTCTTCGGGGGGGGGTAAAACCTTGAACGGGGAAACGGGGACTCAAACTGAGGGAGTTGGAACAACTGGCGATGTCTTCAGCGCTATTGTTGTCAGTGGCCCGAAGTGGAGCGAGTGTTTGTTCTGGGATGGTGTTGGCGCAAGCTTGAATGTTGAGTAAGTTTTTGGTATTTATCTCGAATTCTGGGGCGAGCAAATTCTGAAACGGATCTTGAGAGTTAAAGGGTGAATCTTTAATAAGTTTTATGCTTAAATTCCGTAGATGCGAGTGGCCTGTTTACTTTCAGTCTCTAGATTTATCTCAACACAATCGAGTTGTGTTTGTCCAGAAATTAAGTGAGTCGATACAAATCAACATAATCGGCACTGCGGGTTTTGTACCGATCGACTCTTTCCTAGTATAGATTATACGCTTTTTTGGGGGGCGGGGACAGCACTATAAAAAAATGCTGTTTACAAAAATGAGATGTTTCTTTCTACGTGCTTTCTGACTCCTACAAAATCTGATAAGATATTGTTGTTTTTTCGTACCGTTCTACTCATATATTATTCAAAGATCAAAGTATTACCCTTAATTCCCGTGCCCGCATCCCCACAACCCTGCCCAAATCCCCGTCACTGGTTACACACCTTAGATACCTGTGCGAGTACCAATACCTGGGCTCATGCCCGCGCAGACCAACTGCACCACGGAGATGTAATATTTACTAAGCAGCAAACCAGCGGGCGCGGCCAACAAGGGCGCACCTGGCACTCCCCAACGGGTGTTTTAACTGCGAGTTTTGTACTCGATAACCTCAATCCCAATCTGTTACCCGGACTCAGTTTAGCAGTCGGTTTGGCGGTGATTTTCGCGATCGAGGATTTGGTTCCAGACTGTCACGATATGCTGCGCCTGAAATGGCCAAATGATGTTTGGATACATCGACAAAAATTAGCCGGAATTCTCTGTGAAGCCACTTCTGATAACACTTTCGGCACTCGCGCTGTTGTGGGAATTGGAATCAACCGCTGCGTAGATTTCGCGGCTGCGGGATTGGATGAAAGGGATATCGGCAATGCGGTAAGCTTGCATTCTATTGCGAGTAATGTGCCCGATGAATTGTGTTTGCTTGCGAGACTGCGGCACTATTTACTCGAACTAGCCGATATGTTTTCCACCGCAGAAAGGCCAGCCGAAAAGTCCGGTTTAGCGCCGCTTTTGTCGGAATTGCGCCGCCGCGACGCGCTGATTGGGTGTAATGTGGCGATCGAACTTGTGTCGGAAACCATCTGCGGAGAAGCCGCCGGCATTGACGGATGCGGCCGGTTGTTAGTATGCTTGGCGGGCGATCGAATACAAGCCATTACCTCCGGGCGAGTTCGATTGAATTAAGAGTCAGCAGTCATTAGTCATTAGTCATTAGTCGTTAGTCATTAGTCATTAGTCATTAGTCATTAGTTATTTGCTAGCAATGCCCTATGCCCCATGCCCCATCCCTCCGCAACGCTAGAGCCCTATGCCCCATGCCCTATGCCCGGCGCAGGCCTATGCCCGGCGCAGGCCCATGCCCCATGCCCAATTCCCAAATTTAATTGACCACCTCAAATACTACTAACCGACTCAGCCACAGCGGTTGATTGGCCTCCACACCTTCAGGACGGCCCTTAGTAGAAGCAACCTGTATTCTGTTACCACTTATTCCTTGTTTAACCAGAGACGCTTTCACATTTGCGGCCCTTTCCAGTGCCAACTTTTGATTTTCCGCCGGACTGCTTTTAAAATCGCTGTAGCCAATAATCCTAAAATTCTTCGTGCTGTTTTTCTCCATAAATTCCTTGACTTTATTTAGCTTTTGTGTTAGGTCTTTTGGTGACAAAACTGCCGAACCCACACCGAAATAAAGGCGAATTGCCATTGTCTTTGACAGCGGTTTAGAGCCTGTTTGCACTGTATTTGTTACAGACTTCACCCCCGGAATTTTCTCAAAAGCTTGAGTTATTTTCTCAGCATCTGTCGCTTGGCTCACGCTACCTGCAACGGCGACTTTTCCCTCTGCATAGCGAGCCGAGATATTAATGCTTTCTAGTTTATTCAAAAGCTCCGCAGTCCGCTTGACATCGGCCGCAGCTAAAACTGGATCTGGAGGTACTTCAACGGCTATAATTTTATTGTCAATTGTTAATTTGGGAGCCGTTTGCTGAGCGATTTTTTCCGCTTTCAATCGCAGTTTTTGATTCGGAACTCGTCCCGAAATCTCCAATATTCGATTTTTAACATCTGCCGCGAGGCGATAAACCGATAACTCCGGAGCAGATTGTAAAGCTAAATTTGTATCTGCTTCTATACTCGCTGCAATTGAGCTGCGGTATTGATGAATTCCCCAAGGTATACCAACTAAACCTAACGCAGCCAAACCGATAATTGGTAAAATCGGCTGTTTGGGAGATTTAGTTTTTATGTTATCTGTCTCAATTAACTTTTGCAAGTTCGAGTTGACTTCTGCAGGCACCGCAGTTGGATCGCCGTTAAATGATTGGATTATATCCCCGTATTCTTGAAGAATCTTTTTGAATATTGCTCGCATTTTGTACTTAAACCACTGCCGGGTTTCTCCTTGCATTACTACTGCCAAATAACACGAACCCGCTACTTCCAATACAATTGTAGATGTGCCGTATTCTATGGCATCAATCTCGGCAATATTTCCCGACTGAGAGATACAATCGTTGACAAAAGCGCGAATAGCAGTCAGCATCCCCGCTACCATGTCTGATTCTAGCTGTTCGCCTTCAGAATGCTGCACTGCTGAAATTACTAATCCCGATGCTGTTTGAATCAAAAAAACAGCTTTAACAGTCAGCGGTGTTGTTTCTTTCATCAGCAATTCTGCTTCAGAAACTCCCTGTAATTTGGCTTTAATTTTGCGACTAATTCCCTCGGTACTTAAAGATGATTCGAGTTTTTCATTAATCTGCCGCATCGTCTCTGCGATATATTTTAAAATTGTGCTGCCGAGGATCGGATAAAGTGCATCCGACATCGCTTCTGGCTTGAGATGAATTTGCTGTTTGATAGCGGAGGCCATTTCCGGCGCGATCGCCATTGCAATCTCATCGGGAGATTCACTGATTGTGTGGGTGATTCCCGCAGGAATAGCCGGGGCGATCGCTACTCCCATCGATTGCCTGTTTTCTTTGGTTTTGGTATTAATTACTTCATCAATTATCGGAACTATTGTTTCGGAAAACGATTCTCTAGACTGATTAATTGTTTGGAGCAGCATTTCCGGAAATATGAGTTTGATTTTGCTCAATAATTCTTCCCGATCGCCTCCCCATTCAACCTCAGTTATTTTGCGCTCTAGTTCCTCTACTTTACCGTTTAGTTTGTAATTATAACCTACAACTTCATCTAACAACGGTAAAATAGATTCGATGACAGACTTTTGCAGTTGAGCGTGATGGCTAACCATCAGCTCGTCAATCAAAGGTTTCAGTAAATCTGTAAACAAGTCTGTCGATTCATAAATCCGGTGTTCGATCGCCACAATCTTTTCTTCGATATTTGCGAGTCTTGCACCGATCCTTTGATTCTGAATGATGGCATCGACAGCGGGGGCGATCGCAGATTCTATCTCTAGCTTTGCGGCGGCGATGTTGCTGGACAGCATCTCTACGATTGCGGGCATGATTCTTGCCATCAACCCTTCTATTTCAGCTAAAACTTGCTGCTGAACTTCGACAATCCTACTTTCATTTTGCAATATTTGTGCTGCAATGCCGCTGTTGTGAATGGCAGTGTTGACAGCCGACGCAATTCCCTCTCTCGCTTCTAACTTTGTGTCGTCAATTTTTCGGTTGAGCGACTCAATCATTAACGGCATCAACCGCGCCATGATTTCTTCCGGCTGAGACTTTTGCTGTCGCTGAAGATTGTTTAATCGACTTTCTACGCCGCTCAATTTTCCTTGAAATTCTCTTTGCAGAATTGCTGATTCTATCAAAGGTTCGATCGCCCCTGCTACCTCTAATTTTGATTCATCGATTTTACGGTTCAGCAAATCAGTTATTGCTGGCATCAGCACCGCCATTATCTCTTCTGGCTTCTGAATAGGCGACTGTTGTGCAGCCAGCCTGCCCTCGATGATGCTCAATACTTTTTCTTCTATTTCTACCCAAGCTATTCTTACCTGTACCGACGGCGCGACAGCTTCGACAACCTCTAACTTTAATTCACTAATTTTGCGGTTCAGCAAATCGCTAACTACCGGCACTAGCTGCTTGACTAAATCTTCCGGTTGCTGCTGGGAACGCTGCTGAATATTCGCAAGTCGATCTTCAATTATTACTACTTTTTCTTCCAGTCCGTTTTGATTCTGAATTACTTGATTGACTGTCGGTGCGATCGCCGAAGCTACTTCTAACTTAGACTCATTTACCTTGCGGTTGAGCAGATCGCTCACCACCGGCATCAGCCGTTCGATCGACTGTTCGAGATTCGGTAGCTGCGGGTAGTTGAAGCTAGCAATTTGATTTTCCAAATCCGCTAATTTTGCCTGAAATTCGAGGGGATTAACTCGATCGTTGCTGGCGAGTTCGATCGCCTTTTTCAATTCCGACTTCAACCCCTCAACTTCTTCTTTCACTAACCCAGGAATTAACGGTTTGATTAAATTTATCAACTCCTGCGGTTCAGACATCAGCTTATGAAAATTTTCTAACTTTTGTTCGGAGTTCAAAACATGACTGTACAATTCCGGCACATCCCTTTCAAGCACCAATTGCTGCAACTGCTTGAGTTGCTGCGCTGCTTGTTCTAATTCTTCCTCCGACAATCGATAATTGTTGGCTGAATTCGCGCTACTAGATAAACCTGACTCTTGATTGTTTTGTAGGTTTTGAGATGGTATCTCTTCCTGGTTCGTCAATACTTCGGGTACAATCGCCGATGATTCAATCACAAAAGATAACCTAGTGCGCCGATTTTTCTCCTCCTCAAATCGCTCCACAGGCTGTTGGGAAGGGGGTAGCTTCAGCTCGGAAAACCCCTTTTTTGATTTTTTTAATAACTGCAATTCAGTCAGTATGGTTAGCAATTCCTGAAGTTGATCGCCAGCGTTAGGAATTGCCAGACTTCCCTCAGAAATCTCTTTTTCTGACTGATATATTTTGCCTGAATTCTCATTAGATGCTGCCATACTTTGTTACCAAAATCTGATTTTAACCGATCGCCAAAAATGACCTGTTGGTTTATCGCCTCACTACTGCGAAAATCAATAGACATCTCCAATAATTCTTGTGGAACTGGCAGGATACCTGCTGTTTACAGGCTTTTTAGGATTTGTCTAATAGGAATGACACAATTAATTTTTCGCCCTGGGCCGATCTCGCGCCTATCGGCCTATCTTAACTGCTGTTCTGCGACTGGCCAACTCGGCCGCCAACTGCAATGCTGCTTTCATGCTGGAGGCATCGGCAATCCCTTGACCTACAATATCAAAAGCAGTGCCGTGATCCGGAGATGTGCGGACAAAGGGCAAGCCAATTGTTGTATTGACTGCTTTGTCGAAAGCCATCAATTTTACTGGAATCAACCCTTGGTCGTGGTACATTGCCAAGTAACCGTCGTGAGCTTCCTCGGCTAAGCCGTACCAAACTTTAGCCGGTTTTACCCACAGGGTATCCGGGGGTACTGGCCCGTCTAACTGCACTTGAGGAAAGCGATCGCGCTGCGTTTCCAACCAAGGTATCATCCAGTCTTGCTCTTCCTTTCCCAGTTTGCCATTTTCGCCGCTGTGAGGATTTAAGCCAGAAATTGCAATTTTCGGTCTTTCTATCCCAAAATCTTCCCGCAAACACTCTACCAGCAATTCTAGTTTTTCGCTCAGCAATTCTGGAGTCAAAGCATCGGGTACTTGACGCAGGGAAATATGTGTAGTAGCGAGTAAAGTTACTAGCGTCCAACCGCTGTAGGGAGATGTGGCGGCAAACAGCATTCCGAAGCGCTGCGATTTGGCTTTTTCGGCCAGGAGTTCTGTTTGTCCGGGATAATTGTAACCTGCAGCCTGCCAGTTGGTTTTGGAAATTGGGCCTGTGACGATCGCACAAAATTCCCCTGCAAGGGTACGGGCGATCGCCCTTTCCATATAAGCAAAGCTAGCCGCTCCGCTAGCTGCACTTCCGACACCGGGGACAATAGCGCCCCATTTGCTGTCTGGTTCTATATCAATAATGTTTAATGTTTCGGGATTTGCCAAAGATGCCACAGCAGGATGGCTCGATCGCCACCCGTCGTAGGTTTCCTGCAAAATTGCCCGCGAACCGAAAACCGTCACTTTCAAAGCAGCAGCGGGATCTGCCAAGGCTTTGAGAATCACTTCCGGGCCAATTCCCGCCGGATCTCCCAGAGTTACAGCTAGTTTTGATTCCCGATCGAGACTCAAGGCAGTTTTCTCCTACAAAATACAGGAATTTCCGCAACGAATGAAATTTTACCATTTAGGTAGCTAATTTCCGATAATTCTCCGAAAAATGCCGAAAATCCGGCGAATGCCGCGCCGGGATGAAAGCCAGCACCAGGCTTGACAGTTTCTGGTAAGTTTTTGGATGGCGATCGTTGATATTAGTAGCTCGATACAGTAAAATACCTATCAGGGTAAAGGCTGTAACACAGTTGATACGTTAAAGTGCGATCGGCAAGTGGAACAACCCTCAAGAAGTAGTAATCTCAGGTGAGATATAGCCTTTCGAGCTCTCATATGAGGTACTGTCGGGAATCGGGTCCAAGAGCATCGGGCCTAAAAGCATCGGGCCTAAGGCTATCCTCATCTTTCTGATAAGTGCTATACCAGCCAATTTAGAAACTGTACAGCGAAACTTGACATTTTCCCCAAAACAGTAGGGCTCGGCAAAGCCCAAACTCTAGGTCAGTATCCTAGTAAGCTTGATTCAGATGAACCGGCACAGATTGTCTAAACTCGACTGTTTGGTTGTTACTTTGGTACGGTCAAACAGTTGAGAAATTGCTCGCAAGAGATAGCTAATCTTAAGCCGTCGTCTAATTGAGAATCCCCGTCTCTAACACAGCGGAGAGTGTCAAATTCTGTTGATTTTGCGATCGTCAAGGAACTCTAAAACAAATGAACCCTGAATTTTTCAGCGCAGCCTTTTTATCATTTTTCCTAATTTTCGTCGGTATCGGTGGAGGCTTCCTGTTGCTCAAACTCGAAGGCGGCGAAGAATAAGTTATAATACCAAACTTAGAAACCGGGTTTTTCTACCGCGAAACATCGTGTACCACCCTTGGCAAGATTAGAAAAACCCGGTTTATTCAATAGTGTCAGAGTCCTGAGTTATTAAAACATATCGTTACCAAGACATCAGTATCAAAGCCACAAGCAAAATTTTTATTAGTCGATAAATACGCAACGCTTTCTCTCAAACTCTGGGACTCTGGGACTCTGGGACTCTCTAGCCTGCCGGATACCGATGGTTAGATGAGACGATTTCAGGTTTTTGTTAAGTTTTTATAAAAAACTGAGAAAGACCTGATACTATTGTATAGAAAGTTTAAGATTCATAAATAAATCCCTAGATGACTTTATTGATTGTAGGTGCCACCGGCACTCTCGGCCGCCAAATAGCCCGCCGCGCCCTAGACGAGGGCTACCAGGTGCGCTGTTTAGTTAGAAATTACAGAAAAGCTGCATTTTTGAAAGAATGGGGCGCAGAACTGGTACCGGGGAACCTTTGCCAGCCCGACAGCCTGATTCCTGCACTAGAAGGTGTCAGTGCTATCATCGATGCAGCAACAGCCAGTGCAGGCGATTCTGTCAGCATCAAAAGAGTAGACTGGGACGGAAAAGTATCGCTGATCCAAGCAGCAGCAGCAGCAGGCATCAAGCGTTACATCTTCTTTTCCTTTCTCGATGCCGAGAAATATCCGCAAGTCCCCTTGTTGGAAATTAAGCGCTGTACAGAGCTGTTTTTAGCAGAATCCGGTCTAGATTACACAATCTTGAGACCTTGCGGCTTTTTGCAAGGACTCGTGAACCTGTACGCCATGCCGATTTTGGACAATCAGGCAGTCTGGCTGCCCAACAAGCCGTCAGCCCTTGCCTACATGAACACTCAGGACGTTGCGAAGTTTGCCGTCCGGGCGCTTTCGGTTCCCGAAACCGAGAAAAAAACCTTTCCGGTAGTCGGAAATCGAGCTTGGGATGCTGAAGAAATCGTGCGGTTGTGCGAGCGACTGTCTGGGAAGCAAGCCAAAATTACGCGCACCCCAGATGCCTTGTTGCAAGCCACCCGTCAATTGGCTAAGTTCTTTCAGTGGAGTTGGAATGTAGCTGACAGATTGGCTTTTTCAGAAGTTTTGGCGGCCGGAAAACCCTTGAAAGCTCCGATGGATGATGTTTACAGTGTCTTCGGAATCGACCCCAAAGAAACTACTACTTTGGAGTCTTATCTCGAAGAATACTTTAATCTGATTCTGAAGAAGCTCAAGGAAATAGAGTACGAGCAGCTTAAGACTAAAAAACGGAGTAAACAAAAGATGCCCTTTACTTTTTAAAGTGCCGAAAGCTGGAATTATATACAACGATGTTAAACCTGTGGCTTGTCGCATCGCCGCAGAGTTGAAAGATAAGCTGATTGCCCGCGGCTGGGAGGTTTGCTCGGTTTCTGGTTCTGGAGGAATTTTGGGCTATTCTAGCCCCGATCGCCCGATCTGCCACACTCCGATCGACCAACTCGTCCCCCCCGGTTTTGACAGCGACATGGAGTTTGCAGTGGTTTTGGGCGGCGATGGCACGGTGCTGTCTGCGTTTCGCCAAGTCGCGCCCCTCGGAGTGCCGCTGCTGACTGTCAATACCGGTCACATGGGCTTTTTGACAGAAACTTACCTGAACTTGCTGCCGCAAGCTTTGGAAAGGGCGATCGCCGGAGAATACGAAATAGAAGAAAGATCGATGTTGGCCGTGCGGCTGTTTCGGGAAAATGACTGCCTCTGGGAAGCCCTTTGTCTCAATGAAATGGTGCTGCACCGCGAACCGCTGACTTGTATGTGTCATCTTGAAGTGGCGATCGGGAATCACGCCTCTATTGACATTGCCGCAGATGGAGTAATTATCTCGACTCCGACAGGATCGACAGCTTACGCCCTTTCTGCCGGCGGGCCTGTAATTATTCCCGGAATACCGGTGCTGCAATTGCTGCCCATTTGCCCGCATTCAATGGCTTCGCGATCTTTAGTGTTTTCCAACACCGAACCGGTCAAGATTTTGCCAGCGAGTCCGAACCGCATGGTAATGGTGGTAGACGGAAACGGCGGATGTTATGTTCTGCCGGAGGATTGGGTGCAAGTCGAGCGATCTCCGTACCTCGCCCGCTTTATTCGGATACAATCTTTTGAGTTTTTCCACATTTTGCGGGAAAAATTAGGCTGGGGATTGCCTCACATTGCCAAACCGAATTCGGTTGAGTTGCCTTAATAGTTGTTGTTGACACTCCCCGACTATCAAGGTACGGGGATTGTTGGCTCAACCAGTTGGAAAAAGCCTTTTTGTTAAACGTGCCGAATTTAAGTCCTTGAGTGCTATTGAGTAATGCGAATCGAATCTTGAATTTGCTGAACTTGTTTTTCTGTATCACTGTCGGAGTAGAAAGTTCCTAGCATAATTGTTTCATTTTTTCCTGTGGCAACATAGGTGACAATGCCTGCGGGAAACCCGTCGTTATAGTCTTCATACAAGCGCACTGCTTTTTTGCCGTTAATCGTTAGACGTTCGGTTTTAGTCGTGGTCTTAGGCCAAACTCTAGAATTCGGTTTTGTCGCGGTCGCGGTTTCCAGGTCTTCTTCACTGATGGTTGCAACCACGCGAATCAAACCCTTGGGGGCAAATCCACCTCCTCTGTCGGGGAACTTTTTGTTGTGTAATTCAAGGCTATTCGCACTTGCGCCCCTTGGATTTTCGAGCCAATTTCGGGGTGCTTTGAAGGTCAGATTGCCGATCGCGTGGGTTTTGAGCTGTGATTCTTGGGTTTGGGCTTGGGCGAGTAGGGTACTGTGTTCTAAGAATAGGGTGGGTGTCGCGATCGCGATCGTACTGGCGAGGATAGTCAGGAATTTCTTCATTGGCGAGTATGTCCGATTGATAGTTTTGGCAAATATTATGCAGGCTTAAAATGCCCGCCATGTTTCACGATTCAAGAAAAAGCCATTACCTTTCTCATTCGTACAAGTCCAACCGGCTGCCATTGCCTTACAGCTCTGTTTATTCTACCAATTTTCTGTAGGTCAAGCTCTCGATTGAGCTTCCGAATCATCTCCCAAGTCAGGCAGTGTTTACGAGATAGCGTTGGTACGATCGAACATTTTTGTTTAACATCCTACCATTAGCTATTCCCCATTCCCTAAACCACCGCTGCGATCGAGAAAATCAGTAATCTCCTGATAAAAAGCCTGTCCCTTTCCCCTGCTGCTACTTGCAGTCACCAATAATCTTAAAACTTCCACAAGCGAACTAATCGTACTATCAAAAATCAATGCAAAAAGCTGGCTTAAATCATCTTGGTTTTGTTGCCCGTAGGCTAAAGCATTAATATAATCATTACGAATTTTGTTGTTAATCACCACAATCGGATAGCCAGCACGGATTAAAAGTAAATTCATTAATAACCTAGCCGTTCGACCATTCCCATCCCGAAAAGGATGAATCGAAACAAACCGATAATGAGCGATCGTTGCATATTCAACCGGATGGAGCCTTAAAGCAGATTCCGAATTCAGCCAGCTCGCAAAATCTCCCATTAATTGAGACAATAAATAATGGGGAGGATAACGATAATTAGTTCCTGCCGCCATCACGTCCAGAGTGCGATAACTACCCGCTTCCTCCGGGTTAATTTTGCGAAGAATAAGATTGTGAATTTGCTTAATTTCCCATTCATTAATCTCCGTATCTTTTTGGGCTAAATTTTCAATATAATCGATCGCCTCCTTATGTCCAATAACTTCTAAATGTTCGTCAAGGGTTTTGCCCCCCACAGTAATGCCCTTCGTTAAAACTAATTCCGTTTCACTTTGGGTTAAAGTATTACCCTCAATGGCATTTGAGTTATAAGTAAAGCGAACATCATAGAGCTTTTTGAGTTCGGCTACGAGGGTGGAATCGAACGGTCTAAACTCATCTAGCCAAGCTTTTAATTTATCAATTCGTTCTAATTTAAGCCGATAATTCATCATTAAATAGTTGTCGATCGAAGAGGTTAATGAGAATTCCTTTTGTTGACCTAAAATAATTACCTTTTGAATGAATTTCTCGTATAGTTGAGTCTCCATCTTTGAAAATACTCCCCCATTCCCTAAAACGGCACGTCAATCCCCAACTCCTCACAAAATCCCCGAATCACTCGATCGTTCTCCTCCATTGCCCGATCCAGCGTCTCTATTTATTCTACCAATTTTCTGTAGGTCAAGCTCTCGATCGAGCTTCCGAATCATCTCCAAAGTCAGGCAGTGTTTGCGAGATAACGATTGAGTTCAACGGCGGTTAGTAACCCTGGCATCCCCACCGATTATCTTTATTCCGCCGTTGCAACGATTTGTTAGGTAGCTGGCAACGTATCATCAGCAGGGTAAGAGCATCTCAATCAGTCTTGACAAAAGGATTTGAGAAGAAGCATCATGTATTCATCATTCATTGCAGCCCGTTTCCTTTTCTGTGGCAAGCTACGCTTGAGAG
>NZ_JADEXD010000277.1 GCF_015207285.1 Tychonema sp. LEGE 07203
TGTGTATAAGAGACAGCCCCATGCCCCATGCCCAATTCCCAATTCCCAAATTTAATCTACCATCGAAAACATCAATTCTCCTTCACAAACTTTTTGTCCCTCCACTTCAGCTAGAGCTTGAATTTTTGCGAAGCGGCGGCGTTTTACCCACAGCAATTCTACAGTCATCAGCAACCGATCGCCCGGTACAACCTGACGGCGGAACTTGACCTTATCAATCCCGGTAAACATCCACAATCCTTGTTCGATGTCGGGTAACTGAGCCAGAACAATACCGCCAACTTGAGCCATCGCTTCAACGATTAAGACTCCAGGCATAACCGGCCTTCCGGGAAAGTGCCCTTGAAAATGCGGTTCGTTGAAAGTGACATTTTTAATTCCTACAGCCCGCGATCCCGGCACATAATCGAGAATCTTGTCTACCAGCGCCAGGGGATAGCGGTGAGGCAATATTTTCTGAATTTCTTCGAGGGTAAAAGTAGATTTAACCGCTGGAGAATCTTCACCGTTTTCGGCTGGAACGGATTCAGAATTAGCAGTGTTGAGGGTGTTAACTTCGGTGAGCGTGGACATTGCTTGAAGACTTGTGAGTGTGGTATGGAAGAAGTCATTAGTCATTAGTCATTAGTCATCAGTCATTAGTCAGCAGTCATCAGTCATTAGTCATTAGTCATTAGTCATTAGTCATCAGTCATCAGTCATTAGTCATTAGTCATTAGTCATCAGTCATCAGTCATTAGTGCTGTCGTCTCCGAGCTTTCCGTCCAACGTCAGTCATCAGGAAGATGGAAGATGGAAGGAAGGATTTAGTTATGTCGCCAGAGAAGCAATTCACTGCAATGAATTCAGCAATTAAGAACGTCCTAACTGCCTTGGCAGTTGCTAGATAAACGCAAGGGTTCGCACCTTGGTTTGTGAATTGTAACTGTGAATTGTAACTGTGACGAATGCTCGAACCTTTTCTAACTTGTCTCCAGCACCGCCAAAGTTTGAGATTTCAGGGTTTGAGCAAGTTGGACGTGCAGGTTGTGACTGGCTTTGTAAGCCAAGTAGTGAGCTTTTGGCCAAGTTCCCAGCAGACTGAGGTCGCCTGCTAAGTCTAAGATTTTATGGCGCACCGGTTCGTTGGCAAATCTCAAGGGCGGGTTGAGCCAGCCGGATCGATCGCAAACGAGGGCGTTATCTAGGGTACCACCTTTGATTAAACCTGCTTGTCGCAATTGGTCAACTTGGCGAGCAAGTCCAAAAGTACGGGCTGGGGCGATCGCCGTCGCAAAACTTTCTACCTCTGGCGACCAACTGTACCATTGATTGCCGATCGCCTCTTCCTCAAAATCAATTCCGTAGCTAAACCGAGTTTGGGCCGACGGTAAAGCCGCGGCAAAAGCATCCCCGTGACGCACCCAAATCGGCTCGGCGAGGGCGAATGATGCAGCGGGGTATTCTTGGCATTCTTGAGAAACTAAGCCGGTACGGGCGATCGCCTCTACCCAAACCTCAGCAGAACCGTCCAGCAAAGGCACTTCCGGCCCATCAACCTCAATTCGAGCATTATCTGCTCCCATCCCCGCCAAAGCGCCTAATAAATGCTCTACAGTGCGAATTCGATCGCCCGCAGCATTTGCCAGTTCAGTAGAAAGTGCAGTCTGACAAACCGCCTCAACTGTTGCAGGAATTCTGCGATCGGCCGACAAGTCAATTCTGACAAAATAGCGACCTTCTCCAACCGCGGCGGGCAACACTCGGACGCGAGTTTCTGCCCCGCTGTGCAAACCAATTCCTGACAGTTCAAATTCAGATTTTAAGGTACTTTGAGTCATTAGTTAGTAGTCAGTAGTCAGTAGTCAGTAGTCAGTAGTCCGTAGTCATTAGTTAGTAGTCAGTAGTCATTAGTCAGTAGTCATTAGTCATCAGGAAGAAGGAATAAAGTAGAGGGGGAAACGGGGAGAGGGGGAGATTGGGAGACGGGGAGAATTAGTAATTACCCATTACTGATTACCAATTACCCATTACTGATTACTCCTAACTAATGACTAATGACCAATGACCAATGACCAATGACCAATGACTAATGACTAATGACTAATGACCACTGACTAATGACCACTGACTAATGACTCTTCGTTAATTAGAACCGCTCACCAATCCCAAAGTGAATTTGATTGTCGCCGCTGTCGTTGATACCGTAATCGATCCGGATCGGCCCTAACGGAGATTGAATCCGCACGCCGAGGCCGTAACCGTAACCGCTACCGGGCTTTCTGCGGACACCGGCCGGGTCGCCGGGGACATCTTTGCCCGTGCCCAAATCGGTGCCGGCATCCAAAAATAGCGCTCCGCCGATAAACGAAATAATCGGGAAACGGTACTCAACGCTGGCTTCTAGGAAACTGCGGCCGGCTCCGAGGTCGCCTTCCTCGTATCCCCGGACAGAGTTCGCGCCGCCCAAGGCAAAAGCTTCGTAGGGAGGCAAATCTCCGAATACGGTGCCGCCTTTAAAACTAAATGCCAGGGTTTGAGGGCCGGGGGTAAAGTTGGTGTACTTGACTGGCAGGTAAAAGTTGTAGCTGGCGCGCAGGCGGTTGAACAGGATGCTGCCGGAACCTACAGGAATCGATTGTTCCATGCCAAACCTGAGCAGGGAACCGCTAGTGGGGCGGAGGGGGTCGTTGCGCCGATCGCGCACAGCACCTGCTTGGATCGTTGTCAAGTCGTCGGTGCCGGAATTGCTAAAACTTAGCTGGTTGCCGAGTTCGTCCTCGGATTCGCGCCTGCCTTTGCGATCGGTAATTGACACTCGCTGGTACTGCAAGCCCAGGGAAGCAATCCATTCAGAATCGGCAAAAGGATTGCGCGACAGGGGACGGGTGAAATTGATGCCGGCACCGGTGCGGACGATGCGGGGTCGATCGTTGTTGGGCAATCTGACTTCCCGTTCTCCCCCATCAAAAATCACGCTGATCGATCGTCTTCTAAAAGCATTAATCGTATAAGAAGTCCGGTAAGGATCGCCAGCAATCCAAGGATCGGTAAAACTCAGGTCAAACAGCGTTTGGCGTTCCCCGATTTGTATTTCAGCCCCCAATTTTTGGTTCCTACCGAACAAGTTTTGCTGCTGGTAACTCACCGTACCGAACAAACCCGTAGCGGAACTCAAACCCGCACCCGCCGCCAGAGAACCAGTATTTTTTTCAATGACGTTGACAATTACCCTTGCCTTGCGGGGGTCAGTCGTTCCCGGTTCCAAAGCAAGCCGCACGTCTTCAAAAATCCCCAAACCAAACACCCGCCTCAAATCCCTTTCCGCCTTAGTGCGGTTAAAGATATCTCCGGGCTTGAGTTCTACTTCGCGGGTGACGACAAAGCGGCGGGTATTGCCTCGAATCGGCTGACCGGTGGGATCTGTTGCCTCTCCCTCCTTGTTCAGGAAGCGGACATCAACAGATTCGATCTGGCCTTCTGCCACTTGCAAGGTGACAGTGCCGTCGTCTGCTACTTGCGGGGCATCTGTGATTTGGCCCAAAACATAGCCGTTGTCCTGATACCACGCATTAATTTTTTTCACTCCCTCCTCAAAGCGGCGGAGGTTGAGAATTTTGCCGTACTGATCTCCAAAGCTTTCGTCAACTACGCTTTGGGGCAGCACTTGCTGGCCGGTGATTGTCACTCCCCGGAGTATTGGATTGGGCTGCACGATAAAAGTCACCCGCACGCCCAACGGGGTGTCTTCCGGTACCGCCCGCACGTTTCTGAAAAAGCCCGTGGCAAAAATGGCGTTGATGTCTTGTTGCAGTTGGCTGCGGTTGGTGGTGCGTCCCGGTTGGGTGCTGATGACTCGGTAAATCTCGCTTTCTAGGTCTCCCGTCGCCCCGCTGACGGTAACTTCGGCAACTAGCACTTGCGGTTCGGCCTCCCCGGCGGGTGCTGGGGTTTGTCTCGGC
>NZ_JADEXD010000278.1 GCF_015207285.1 Tychonema sp. LEGE 07203
TCAGCTTGTGTCTCAAACAGCACTTGCTTAAGTATTTGTACTCAGAATGACCTAGCAAACGCCACCAATCGCTGCCACAGAACCCACCTCCATCCCCATGTGACAGTTAGGGTGCGGAATGTGGGATAAATGGGGGGAGTGAGTGATTACCCCTCGCCCTTTTGTTTCGCCAGCATTGCCTTAGCATTCTGCCACAAAGCGTCTAACTCTTCGGGCGGATAATCTGACAAAGGTCGATCGCACGCAGCCTCAACTTTAGCAAACCGCTGCACGAAGCGATCGCTCGTTCCCTGCAAAGCAGCCGACGCATCTAAATCGTACCAGCGAGCCAATTGAATCAACACAAACATAATATCTCCCAATTCCGACTCCTGCGCCGCCCGATCCTCGTGTTTGAGAGCGTGTTCAAATTCTGCCATTTCCTCGTGAAATTTATCCCAAACTCCCTCTACATTGTCCCAATCAAAACTCACTTCCGCAGCTTTTTGAGAGATTTTTGCCGCAGCGGCGATGGGAGGCAAAGTGCTGGCATAACGGCTCATTTTTGAGGCTAAACTTGGCGGCTTTTCCGAATTTGTGCCTTTTTCTGCTGCTTTAATTTTTTCCCAGTTTTCGTTGACTTCATCCACGCTGTTGACTTCTACATCCCCGAAAACGTGGGGATGCCGCCTAATCAGTTTTTCGGTAATTCCCCCAGCGATTTCGGCGAAGGTAAATTGATCGGATTCGCTGGCAATTTGAGCTTGCAGAATTACCTGCAACAGCAAGTCGCCCAATTCTTCGACGATCGCATTTTTATCTCCTTTGCGAATCGCGTCGGCTGTTTCATAGGCTTCTTCGATGATGTGAGGAATTAGGGTTTGGGGAGTTTGGGCTAAATCCCAAGGACATCCGCCGTCGGGCGATCGCAATTTCGCCACAACTTCTATCAGATTTTCGAGTGCAGCGAGCGATCGACTTTCAGAATTAGACATAATAATTTACCTTTTATATCAACCGCCAAGACGGTTATAACTTGGTTGCTCCAACTATTGATTTTATTACTTCTGCCTTCTTCCTTCTGCCTTCTTCCTTCTGCCTTCTGCTATGGATTTGCTAGATGTGCGCCGGGGAGTTGTGATTTTTCGCCTCTTAATTGTCTTGGGAGAGCGCAGGCCGCTCAATCCTTTCTTTTTGAATCTTTTGTAAGCTGAGCCGCCCCAATCGCTCAAATAGTGGCTCATCGCGCCCAATTCGAGACCGATGTAAACTGCTAAAATTTCGATGTAGTGTTCCGAGATCGATCGACCCCAGCCCAAAACCGCATCCTGCCAATTGCCGGCTAAGTTGCCAATTTTTTCGGCAATTGCCAATCCCAACACTCCGAAAACCGCAATCCAAATCGCGAGATACAAAATTCGCAAAGCAGTGCCGATCAGAGGCCCGTGGGACAAAAAAGAGCGGTGGCGCAAGCTTTTTTGGTACGGCAGCCAAATCGGCTTGAACCATCCCCAGCGCTGATACTGGCAGGAGTAGATATCCAAGTCCGGGCCAAACATCAGCCCGCCGAATAAGAAGCTGCCGGAAACGAGCAAAGTCAGGTTGCTGCTCTGAGTTCGGCCAAAGGTGAGGGCTGCCACTAAGGGCAAACTCCATAGGGTTATTCGATCGTGCGTGCGGCCAGAGGGCATTGAAAATTTATGATTTTTTTATTTGATCTTTCTGGGATACTGTGATATGATAAATCCCTGTAAGCGCAATTGGGCGATTAGCTCAGTGGTAGAGCGCCTGCTTTACACGCAGGATGCCGTAGGTTCAAATCCTACATCGCCCATACCCAATTGAAAAGAAGATAAAATGGCGGTTGAAACCGGGCTTACAGAAACTTTCGTTCGGGAATCGACGGCTCGCCGAACATTAAGTCGCGGTGTAAAGAGAGTAACGTAATTTTAAGCGCGATCGCATTCAACCCACAGCAGGTGGGTTTTGTTGTTATAGACGCAGTTTCAAGAACCCTGTCTTTTCTCTTAAAGTGAATTTAACATTTTGTGGCGGATGTCCCAGAATTTAGTACGCAATGCAGGAAAATTAATTTATAAATTTTTTTAGAATCATGTATATGAAGCCTAAAATAACTAACCCGATCGCCTGGAAGCAAGCTGAACTTCTCATGCAGCCCGCCATGATCCGAGTCCTCGACAACATCCGCAAACAATTAGAGGAGTCCCCCTGGACGGGAACTTATCACAACGTGGAGGTTCCAATTCCCGGCTATCAACTAATTTTAGAGCATCAAGGCGAGCAAAAATCCGTCGATATTTGGGAACTTTGCTATCAAATCTGCTTTGTCAACTACCAGCCAGCCCACACTCCAATGCAAAGCCAGGAAGTTGTAATTGATACTAGCTTGATTGAAGAGGACACTGGCGATGTAGATTGGAATCGTCTTGATGCCAAAGCCAGCCAATTAATACAAGAAATCTTCGCTAATTTGAGTCATTAGTCATTAGTTATCAGTTGTTAGTTGTTAGTTGTTAGTTGTTAGTTGTTAGTTGTTAGTTATTAGTTATTGGTGGTTAGTTATTAGTTATTAGTTAACAGCTAACAGTCAACAATTAACAGTCAACAGTCAACAATTAACAGTCAACAGTCAACAATTAACAGTCAACAGTCAACAGTCAACAGTCAACAATTAACAGTCAACAGTCAACAGTCAACAGTCAACAATTAACAAAATCTTATGATTCAAGAATTGCACGACATTCAAGCAGCAGCCGGTGCGACTTTTGCAGAATTAACAACCGCAGAAACAGTCCCCGTCAGTTTTGGTAACGATGCCGCCGCCACCGCCGCAGCGAAACAAGGTGCTGCTTTGTACGATCGCACTCACTGGGGACGCATTCAAATCTCCGGTAGCGATCGCCTCCGGTTCTTGCACAATCAAAGCACCAATAACTTTAACATACTCAAACCCGGTCAAGGTTGCGACACCGTTTTCCTCACATCCACCGCCCGGACGATCGACCTCGCCACCGCCTATGCTACAGAAGATGCCGTACTGCTGTTAGTTTCGCCCAACCGCCGCCGACAACTGCTGGAATTGCTCGATCGCTACATTTTTCCAATGGATCGCGTAGAATTAACAGATGTAACCGATACAACCGCTGCCTTTAGTCTCCTCGGCCCAGAAAGCACTCAACTATTAGCAAAACTCGGAGTTAGCGAACTAGAAAATCAACCCTACGCAGCTCACAAATTGATAAAAACCCCCCCTCTTTCGCCCCCTTACCAAGGGGGGAATGAAGGGGGGGTTCGAGTTGCTGTTGGTAGCGGTTTAGCAACTCCCGGATACACATTAATTGCGCCAGCCAGCAGTGCAGCCAACTTGTGGAAAGCATTAGTCGAAGCGGGGGCAGTACCGATGGGCGATCGCGTGTGGGAACAACTGCGAATCGAACAAGGCCGCCCCGCCCCCGATTTTGAACTCACAGACGATTACAATCCCCTAGAAGCTCGCCTGTTAAACACCATTTCCTACGACAAAGGCTGCTACATCGGTCAAGAAACAATTGCCCGGTTGAACACCTACAAAGGAGTCAAACAAGAACTTTGGGGAGTGCAGTTGAGCGCTGCCGCAGCACCCGGAACAGTCATCACAATCGGAGACGAAAAAGTCGGCAAGCTCACCAGTTTTACCCAAACCGAATCAGGCTTTTTTGGTCTTGCTTACATCCGCACAAAAGCCGGCGGCCCGGGACTAAAAGTGCAACTAGGAGAAATTGTCGGAGAAATAGTAAACCTACCTTTTTTAAATTAGTAAACTCTAGTTTGTAGTTGGTAATGTGCTTGGCGGCGCACCGACAGATATTATACCTCTTGCAAAATTCCTTTTAATCAAATTTTGGGACGGGCTCGCGTGCCCATCCCACAAGAAAAAAGATTTTTGTGGGATGGGCA
>NZ_JADEXD010000067.1 GCF_015207285.1 Tychonema sp. LEGE 07203
GGCATCGGGCATCGGGCATCGGGCATCGGGCATCGGGCATGGGGAATTGTTAGCTGTTGACTGTTGACTGTTGACTAATACCAACAACCAACTGCTTTCCTGTCAACAACCAACTACCAACTAACAACTGCCTAATCGCTAAACAGCTTTTCGCTGACTTGGGCGGCGACAAAAGGCAGCTTTAAGGCTGGTTGCAGAACCGGGGGCGAGGCCGTCCGCTGCATCAAGCCGAGCTCGTAGAAGCCGCCGCAAAGCAGCAAACGATCGCCCTCTAGCAAACTGGTAGTTCCGTCGGGCCAGCGAGTAAATTTCCCTTCCCGGCGGATCGCCCGCACCTGCACCCCGTACTGGGGCAGCACATCTACCTCTGAGAGTTTTTTGCCAGCCCAAGGGCTTTTTGGTGGCAGCCTCAGCCACTGACAAGAACTGTCGCCGTGCGGCACAGAAACTTCTCCCTTCGCCAGCAATTCAAAACTGATGAGTTCTTCCGGTTCTCCCACGACAAAAACTCGATCGCCCGACTGCAAAGCTGTCTTTCCGTTGGGATAATCAATTTCCTCGCCATCTTTGCGGACGATCGCCATCACGCTGACCCCTGTCAACTGTCGCAAGTTAGTTTCTTCCAGAGTCATGCCGGCGATCGGAGAGCCCTGCGGCAAGTTGTACCACTCGCTGTTCATATCTCGAACCGCCACCTTCAAATCCCGCGAAATCGCCAAAGGTTCGCGCGCCGGCCGCAATTCCAGATAGCGGCTGGTGCGAATTTGCTGCACTTCCCGCCCGATCGCCATTGCCGAGACACCCATGCCAGCCAGCAAGTGGGCGGAGAGTTCCAAACTCGCCTCAAACTCCGGCTGCACAACTTCCCAAGCCCCGAGTTGATATAGCAGTTCAATGTCTTTATCTTGGTTGGCCTGCACGACAATATCCAAATCTGGAACTAATTCTAAAGCCCGCTTCAGACACAAGCGAGTGCTCATGGGATCTGGAAGGGCGATCGCCATTGAAGCAGCCCGTTCGATCCCGGCAGATTCCAAAACGTGCAAGCTAGCAGCATTTCCGTAAATGTAGGGAATTCCTAGCAATCTGCAATCTTGAATTCTGCTTTCTGACTCATCGATCACCACAATTGAACAGTTGCGGCCCTGCAGAATTTTGACTAAATTTCTGCCAACTTGCCCGTAGCCGCAAATCACAACATGATTTTGTTCCGGCAAAGTTTCCGCGATTTCCACCGGTTGAGATGTTTCGTCAAAATATCGCTGCAAAGGCCCGAAATTTTCCGCCCAATTCAATAACTGCGGCACGCTTCTCAATACAAACGGAGTCAGCACCAAGGTAACTGCTGTCGTTCCTAAAATTAATAGATAAACTTCTCGCGAAACCAGTCCCATCATTTGACCGGAACTAGCGAGTACAAAGGAGAATTCTCCGATTTGAGCTAAGCCCAAACCTACGATCAATGCTGTTTTTAACGGATAACCAAATAGTCGGACGAGGGGCGTAATTATCAAGAATTTGCCAACAAATACTAGAAATACCAGTCCCAGAATTACTTCTAGATGGCTCCAGAGAAACATCGGGTCGATTAACATACCGATGGTGACAAAAAATAAGGATGCAAAAATATCTCGCAAAGGCTCAACGTAAGTTAGAGTCTGGTCGGCATATTCCACCTCAGAAATCATTAAGCCCGCCACAAATGCGCCCATCTCGATCGAGAAACCCAAATATTCTGTCAGCAGCGCAATACCTAAAGCCAGAACCACAACTCCCAGCAAAAACAGTTCGCGGCTTTCTGTTTTCGCGAGATAGCGCAGCAATTGCGGGACAATCCAAATGCCTGCAACTACGGCACCAGCAGCAAATAAGCCGATCCGCACCAGAGCCCAAGCTACCGTCATGCCGATCGCCTCTGCAGGCTCGTTGAGAGCCGGCAAAACTGCTAGCATTAGCCCCAAGGCCAAATCTTGAACGACTAATATTCCCAGCATGACTTGGCCGTGGGAAGTACCGCTTTCGTTGCGTTCCATCAAGCACTTGAGTACAACTGCTGTAGAGGAAAGCGACAAAATCGACCCTAAAAACACGCCTTGAGCCGGCGATTCTACCCAACCTACGGTCAAGGAAATTGCAGTAGTAATGGCGATCGTCAGCACAATTTGCAAGCCTCCCCCGCCCAGACTAATTGCTTTAACTTTCTGGAGTTCGGCGAAGGAAAACTCTACTCCCAAGGCAAACAACAGAAAGGCAACACCGAATTCAGCGAGGGTGTCTACCTGAATTAATTCTTTAATCAGCCCCAAACCAGCCGGCCCAATTACGATCCCTCCCAGGAGGTATCCGAGGATTACCGGCTGTCGCAACAGCGATGCAAAGAGTCCTCCTGCTGCGGCAGCAGCCAGAACTATAACCAAGTCAACGATCAGTCGGAAGTCTTCTTGCACAAGTTTATCAAAAAAGTGTAAAGTTATATTATAGTATCTAATGAGTTGACTGTGCTTGGTGCGTTGACTATAGTTGAGGAACCAGCGCAACTGCCACTCTTGAATAAGCTATATTCTCATGACAAAGAGTTCAACTCCTCACAAAAAGCTCAACCTCTTGCAAGTTTATCGAGGCATTGCGGCTCTATTAGTGGTCATGGTTCACCTAACCATTAAAAGTGCGGACAATTTAAATCAAGTTACTTTTTTTAATTTATTTCAGGCTGGGTGGAGCGGTGTTGATTACTTTTTTGTATTGAGCGGTTTTATCATGGTGTACGTTCACCGATCGGCGATCGGTAAACAAGACCAGTTAAAATCTTTTTTAGTCAAGCGCGCCGTGCGAATTTATCCGATATACTGGATAGTTACTTTGACTGCTTTGTGTTTATTTCTAATAATGCCAGGTTTGGCTCACATTCAAGATTTAAGTTTGGGATATGTAATTAGGTCGCTGCTCTTAATTCCTCAAAATGACAAGTCCATTCTGGAGGTAGCTGGGACTTTAATGTACGAAATAAATTTTTATTTACTGTTCAGCATAGCTGTCTGGTTGAAACCTAAACATTCTGTGCCTATTCTTTCTGCTTGGCTATTTGTAACCATTTTACATTATAGGAAAATTTTAAATTTTCCCCAGGATTCTTTTTTGCTGGAAATAGTATTTGGGAATATGAATCTAGAATTTGTTTTCGGCTGCTTGGCTGCGTATATTGTGATGAAATATAACAATAAAATAGGTAAGTACAGGTGGATATTGTTTGGGATAGCAAATTTAGGATATGTTATTTTAGGAATCCTCGCCGGATGGGGAAACATATGGTTCGGGCGCATCCATACTTTTGGAGTGCTAGCAGCTATGTTAATCATTGCTGCTACCTCGATAGACCTCAAGGATTCCCCGAAAATTCCTTATCTTTTGATTTTCTTGGGTGATGCCTCATACTCGATATATTTGACCCACCTGCCTGTAATTACAGCAAGTACAAAGATTTTGCAAAAAGCCAATTTAGGAAAATATTTCGACGGTTTTTTTGCTCCAGCTCTACTGGCATTATTCGCCGTAGTTTTTGGTTGCATTTTCTACTCTTTCATCGAAAAACCGCTGACAATTTATCTGCGTAAAAATATCCTCGAAAAAATGTTTCCTCCCAAGGGCCAAGCAAGAATCTAAAAAAGCCGAAGGTTGATTCGCGTTAGAAGCTAAGAATCCAGATAGCGGCTGCTGCGAAATTAATCTGATTCTAACTAATTATTGTTAGCTTCGCATCGAGAGAACCTAAACTATGATTAGAGTCATTACAAACGCACTCAATTTAGATATTAAAGATGTATAGTAAACAGAAATATCTGCTTGACAAAGGTTAAGGAAGCGCAACTATGACAACGACTGTGAATCGAGGCAATTGCGGGGAAAGTATGGAAATAGCGGCGGGTGTAATTTTGCGGTGGCGGCAGTTGAAAGCAAATCAGCTAATCGCTACTTTCAGCGGGGGAATTGTTGCGGGATTTCTGAGTTTGGCCCTGCCAGCGCAAGCTTTGCAGGTAGTTCTTACCCCACAAAATCCGAAACTGGGAGATACGCTGTCAGTAATGATTCAGGTTGACGCTAACAGCGGGGAAACTCCAAAAGTTTCTCTGCAGCAGAAAGACTACCCCGCGTTTCCAATGGGCAACGGCCGCTTTCGGGCGCTGCTGCCGACGACACCGGTAGAGAAACCCGGTGCCCGCCTCGTTCAAGTCGCAGGTGACGGACAAGTGCAGAAGTTGAGCGTGCAAGTGCGCGATCGAGATTTTCCGACTCAATCTATCTGGCTACCTCCGGGTAAAGACTCCGAAGGTACTGATGCTGAATTCGATCGCGTAGACGCATTTAAAGCACTGGTGACACCCCAAAAATTTTGGAACGGCAAATTGTTGCGCCCCAACTCCGGCGAAGTTACCACTATTTACGGGGTGCGCCGGTACTATAATGGGGTATTTGCTAAAGACTACTACCACCGCGGCGTCGATTACGGCGGTGCTTACGGTTCCCCTGTAGTCGCACCTGCAGCAGGTCGGGTGTCTCTGGTGGGACGCGAATCCCAAGGGTTTAAAATTCACGGAAATGTCGTCGGTATCGACCACGGGCAAGGGGTAGCAAGTATTTTGATGCACTTGAGCCGAATTGATGTCAAGGAAGGCGATTTCGTGCAAGCAGGTCAAGTAATTGGTACTGTGGGGTCAACGGGGGCTTCGACAGGCCCTCACCTGCACTGGGGGCTTTACGTGCACGGGCAGGCGATCGATCCGGTACCTTGGCGGCTTCAGGGAATTGAGTAGGATTTTTTACTGGTTTTGACGAATTTAACAGTCAATTATGGGGTAAGTTTGTGGCTGGGGTACACAAATAACTGTTCTGGGTGATCGGTATTGAGTTAGGATTTGTATGAAAATTCTTAACTCAATCCTCAAAACTCCAATCTCAAGACGCCAGCAATTGCGTCTTTACAAAACAAAACTGTATTAATGATGCCGTTGAGTGGGAAGCATATATGAGTATTGAAAAAATTGTTGAGCAGGCTTTGCAAGACGGCTATTTAACGCCGTCTATGGAAGCTGAGGTGGGACGGATCTGCAACACGGCTTCGGAATTGTCGATCGAAGAGTACATGGCTCTCGATCGTCTCATGGGCTCGTTGTTGACCGGGGAAGTTGTAGTGCTGCCGCGCAAACAGTTCATCAACGTGATGGAAGAGTTGGTGCTGAGCGATGCGATCGCTAGGGTGGCCGATATTGAGGCGACGAGCGACTTGAGTCTGGATGTGGGAGATATTGCTGCTTATGCTTTAAATAGGCTGCCGCCCCTGTACGCTACGACGGAAGAGGGAGCTCATTTTCAAAGGGCTAGGGCTAAAGAGCAACTTCACGATTTGATTTCCAAAGAAGTCAACGCAGCCATCGCCCGCAACTTGGACAGGCCAGACACCCCAAACCCCACAGCTTTGGGCAAGTCTTCGGGAAACGAAGTTCTTTCGCAGCTAAGCACTTGGCTGCAAGCTAACGCTACTAATTTTGAACCGCAGCCGTAGTACCGCCCCAACTGCTTTCTTAGTTGGTGTCGATCCTGCTTTCTCGATCGGAAAGCGGGATTTCTAGTTGTTGAGCCACTAACATTTAACTTTGATATTATGTCCGGTCAATTACCCCTAAAAACGGTTCGATCGCTCCCGAATGCAATTCCTCATGCTCAGAGAACTTGCATTGCCAGCGATCGAACAAATCTGATAATGGTTGAGCGAGGGCGCAGGAGATCGCAAGGCAGAAGGCATCTGTCAGAATTCAAGAACAAAAAATTTAAATTTAAGAGTTTTATTTGATATCAAATAAAACTCTTTTTTCGGCTTTTTCACCCTGAACAAAGCCTGATAACCTTCTTCCTTCAAAGGGTTAATTGTTACTCTCAGAAGCGTCTGCCGAGGGGCTGGCGGTAACTTTTATCTCTCGCTTTTCCCGTTTTTTCCGTTCCGCTTCGATCACATCTTGAAGCACTATTCGCGCTTGGATCATTTTTTCCAAATTGCTGCGGTACAAATCTAAATCTTTGCTAACTTTTTCTTCAGGCAGGTGCAATGCCGCGCTGATTTTGGAGATCGCGTCGTTTCGCGTTTCTTGGTCTTTTACCATGTCGGGGTCAGCTTTTTCTAACAGCGAGAACAAGCCGATCGCGAACAAGCGGCTGTACTTAAATTGAGCGTTGGTGGCGATCGCCCCTAGGGACGCTTGCAAATCTCCTGTATCTTCAAAGCTGGTGGAGCGATCGAGCCACGAGAGCAACTGGGTTCCCGAAAGTTTGCCCGCCATGCTTTCCAAGCGCTGAGCGTCTTGTTTGTAGCGCTCTGGGTCTTCTTCTAGGGACTTGCACAAAGCGTTAAAAATCGAAAGTCTGTCTGCTTCGGGGGCGTACCCCAGCATGAATCGATCGAAAGCTGTCACCACGCCCAAAGCATAAATCGGGTCGTATTGAAAATCGGCATTCGCCAAAAGCAAGTGCATTTCTACCATCAACTCTTCCACCACTCGACGGTAAATTGAGTTGATCGGTCGAGTGTGAATCGTATAGAAACTTCGCTTAGTATCTGAAACAGTACGGTTATTGTTCACCTGAGTCTTATAGATAAATAATTTTGCCGCAGCCCGCGCGCGGCGTGAGTAAAGTCGGGGGAGTCGATTGGCGATCGGACTGACAAAAATTGCCAGTTTTTTTTAGTTGTGCCGCCCGTACAGCGAGGCAAAATTTTACGGATAAGATTTTGCCTCGCTGTACGGGCGGCAACAAATAATCTGTCGCACTACCAGGGCAAAACCCAAGTATCTTTACAATCATAGCTCTTCTGGGATCGCTGACAAATCTAATCTTCTGAGTTGCCAGCCCTGTTTCGCAAGGCTTATCACAATAAGTTTGTATTGTCAAGCAAAAATCCCCTAAAATTCAGTTAAAACTGTTGATTATTGGGATATCCCAATAATCCCGCTTGAAAAAGCGGACGAGAGAGCAAATTCTGCTTCCCCTTGTTTTGTAACGGGGGCAGCGGGCGATCGGTGCGATCGGAACCCTATGACATTAAAACCATCAAAAATCAAACGAACATGACAATTTCTCATGAATTAATAGCTTTAGCCCAGTACATGGCGGGCGAATTTGACAACCGGGAACAAGCGCTAGCAGACCCGGCTTGGTACGTCCACCTTCGTTTGTGGCAAAGGCCCCTGCCGGCAGCTCTATTTTCCGATCCCAGCATTGCCCTGTTTGCCGAACAAGCCAACATTCTGGAATTAGACAAGCCCTACCGCCCTCGCATCGTGCAACTGAGGCACGCAAAGACAGCGCCGGGAGTTATAGAAGCTCAGTATTATATGTTCAAGGATATTGCAGCCGTCAAAGGAGCAGGTAGCAACCCCGACTTGCTGGCAAAACTAACCAGGGAGCAAATCGAACTCCTTCCGGGCTGCACCCTCTCCGTTGCGGTGCAAAATTTCGGCTCAAACCGCTATCGTTTTCGGGCATTTCTGCCCCAGGGCACTCGCTGCAGCTTTGCCTACGGCGGGCAAAGTTACCAAGTAGACTTGGGATTTGAAGCTGCAGACGAGGAATTTCTCAGCTACGACAAAGGAATTAGCCCCACGACAGGCAAGGCTATCTGGGGAGCTTTAATGGGTCCTTTTAGATTTGTCAAGCGCCTGGATTTTGCTTCTGAGGTATTGGCCAATAGGCTTGGGAGAAAATCAGACGGCGCTTGAAACCGCCCGGTTTTCTGGGCGAGTCTCAAGCTTAAATTGTCCTTACACCGCAATCGATGCCAGCAAGAGCGATCAACTGGCGCGCGGCACCCCCTCTAGAGCTTCTTCTTCCGTTTCAAAGATTTCAAACACAGAATCCATCATGGTGACTTCAAACACCAGTTTGGCTTCTGGATGAACATTGCAAATGCGGAAACTTCCCTTAACTTTATCCGCATCGCGCATACCTGCTACCAACGAGGTCAGGCCAGAGCTATCGATAAAGTTTACCTGACCAAGATTCACGACGACATGGCGGCTGAGTTTGGAAATACACTCTTGCAACTTGAGGCGGAATTGCCAAGCTGTCGTGATGTCCAACCGTCCTGTCGGTGCTAAGACGATAACTGTTGTACCGTCAGATAGCGTGTGGGTTTTTTGATCAATATGAATCACTGACCCTTCCCTCAAATTTATTACTATTTATCGCGGTGGTTGCTTTCTCAGTAGTTTAACTCAGGTCGGTGACTGCTGAGGCATCCAATTCGCCCAATCTTGCGGTTTTAAGAACTTCGAGTAGAGTTCGGCTTCTGGAGAGTTGGGTTCTGGCTCGAAACAATACTCCCAGCGTACCAAAGGTGGCAGGGACATCAGAATCGATTCGGTGCGTCCGTTGGTCTGCAAGCCAAAGGTTGTGCCTCGATCGTACACTAAGTTAAATTCAACGTAACGGCCGCGGCGGTAAAGTTGGAAATCGCGCTGGCGATCGCCGTATTCTTTCGATCGGTGCTTTTCTACAATTGGGGTGTAAGCCGGCAAAAATGCCCGCCCGCAGTCCTGTACGAAGGCGAACAGCGACTCCCAGCTTCTGGGTTCGGGGTTTCCGGCATTCTTGCTGTATTCAGCAGCTTTTCCTTTGACATTTTGGTCGCGGTAAAGCGGGCCTTGAGCGCTTTGGTAGTCAAAAAACAGGCCGCCTACACCGCGAGTTTCTTGGCGGTGCGGCAGGTAAAAATATTCGTCGCACCAGAGTTTAAATGTCTGGTAATAGTCCGAGTGGTGTTTGTCGCAGGCTGCTTTGAGAGTTTTGTGAAAATGAGCTGCATCTTCAGCCAACGGGTAATAAGGAGTCAAATCGACACCGCCGCCAAACCACCAAATCGGCCCTGCTTCAAAATAGCGGTAATTCAGGTGAACCGTAGGCAAGTACGGATTGCGGGGGTGCAGCACCATCGAAGTTCCAGTCGCGTAAAAATCGTGACCTGCCGCTTCTGGGTGCTTGGCAAGAATCAAAGCCGGCAAACTTTCGCCCCAAACTTCGGAAAAATTCACTCCGCCTTGTTCAAACACATTGCCTTCGCGCATAACGCGAGAACGTCCGCCCCCGCCTTCGGAGCGTTCCCAAGAGTCCTCCTTAAATTTGCCTTCGCCGTCGAGCTGTTCGAGGGCTTGACAAATTTCGTCTTGTAGGGTTTTCATAAATTGGCTGACTCTAGCTCTAGACTCAGCGGGCGGCAAAAACGCGGAAGAGTTGGTTTTAAGTGTGGTAGAAACTGTCATAAAGATTTCTGTTGTCACATTGGAGTCAGAGATGGGCGATGATTCCCAAATCCAGTCGGCATTGTAATTATGCCACCGCAGGTCTGCAAATGATCGTAATGAAGATACATTTAAAAATAGCAACAAAAATATACTTTAGCCTGCGATCGAAAATTCCCTAACCCGATTGCAGAGCTATGGTGGAGAAAACAATGCCAAATACACTCGATATTAGTTCAGTCTTAGAAATCCTGCGACCTGTCCAAGACCCCGAACTGCAAAAAAGTTTGGTGGAATTGAACATGATTCGTAACATTAAAATCGACGGCGGTGTCGTCAGTTTTACTTTAGTGCTGACAACGCCTGCTTGCCCGCTGCGAGAATTTATTGTGGAAGATTGCCAAAAAGCGGTAAAAAAGTTGCCAGGAGTGGAAAAAGTAGCGGTGGAGGTGACAGCCGAAACGCCGCAACAGAAGAAAGTGGTCGATCGACAAGGCATTGAAGGAGTCAAAAATATTGTCGCCATTTCCAGCGGCAAAGGCGGCGTCGGCAAAAGCACGGTAGCGGTAAATGTGGCAGTAGCCCTGGCGCAAACCGGCGCTAAGGTGGGTTTGCTGGATGCAGATATATATGGGCCCAACGACCCGACAATGTTGGGTTTGGCGGATGCGAAAGTGATGGTTAAGGACGGAAAAAGCGGGGAAACCCTCGAACCGGCCTTTAATTACGGTGTCAAATTAGTGTCGATGGCGTTTTTAATTGACAAAGACCAACCCGTGATTTGGCGGGGCCCGATGCTAAACGGGATCATCCGGCAGTTTCTCTACCAAGTGAATTGGGGCGATTTAGATTATCTAATTGTGGATATGCCTCCGGGTACTGGAGACGCGCAGTTGACGATGGCGCAAGCGGTGCCGATGGCCGGTGCGGTAATCGTGACGACACCGCAGACGGTGGCTTTGTTGGACTCCCGCAAAGGTTTAAAGATGTTCCAACAGTTGGGAGTGCCGGTGCTGGGAATTGTGGAAAATATGAGCTATTTTGTGCCGCCAGATATGCCCGACAAGCAATACGATATTTTCGGTTCCGGGGGCGGGGAAAAGACGGCTGCTGAGTTGGGAGTGCCACTGTTAGGCCGCATTCCGCTGGAAATTCCGCTGCGGGAAGGTGGCGATTCCGGCGTGCCGATTGTGGTGGGACAACCGGGTTCTGCTTCGGCGAGGGAGTTGCGGGCGGTGGCGGGCCGGATTGCCGGTAAGGTTTCCGTAGCAGCCTTAGCCTAACCAACTGTTGTACTCTCGTTCCCAGGCAGTGCCTGGGAACGCCGGCGGGGCAGATCCTCGCGTTTTAGCATCAAGCCCGATCGCGAAAAAACGGTAAGCTATAAACAGCAGCAAACATCACATTCAAACAATTATGATTTTTCCAGGTTCGGCAGTTCGAGTTAAAGATAAGGGCGAGATTTACTACGGCTTTCAAGGACTTGTCCAGCGAGTTACCGACGGGAAAGTCGCGGTACTTTTTGAAGGCGGCAATTGGGACAAGCTGATCGCGTTCCGGCTGTCGCAGTTGGAACTTGTGGATGCTACGGCCGGCCGGGCGAAGTAGTTAGGAAAGCAGTTGTTAGGAAAGCAGTTGGTAAGCTCTGGCACATTTAAATTAGACTTCTCCAATATTGTGGAACAGTTAGGATGCCTGTTCCACACTGGCTTTTCTGGAGATGTCTGTTAGACCTGTTGCAAAATAATTTTATGGTAGAATAAAGGTTTTGGCTTAAATCGAGTAAATTGCAGGTTATAGCGGTTCTCAGATAAACGAGGTATACAGAAATCCTGTACAGTCAAGCTTTCCAGGTCAAAATTCGTACCTCACCTTTTTGAGATTGGATTTGAGTCTTTGCGGAGTCAGAAAACTTGTGTAAACTTATGGTTTTAAATAGCAAATTTAGTTAGTCAATATCGGCGGCTGCGATCGCAAATAAAGAACCGTAAAAAGCTAAAAGTTCGGTTGATGAGGATGTGGCAAAAATATCTTTCTCGGACATGATGCACTTCGATCGCGACGCTTTGGATTTTACCATAAAACTCACCTCGAATAGATCGCACAAATCGGCAATAATTTGGGAAAGGATAACACAAAGGAGAATTTTTTATGAAAGTGGCGATCGTCGGCTGCGGCTATGTGGGTACTGCGACAGCCAAACATTTACGCGCTAAACCCGATTGTACCGTGACGGCGACAACTACGACGGCGAGCCGAGTCAGTGAATTGGAGGCTGTCGCAGGGCGGGTAGCTGTAGTTAAGGGAAATGATGCAAGTGCGATCGCCAGTTTACTGCAAGACCAAGATGCTGTTATGCTGTGCGTCGGCGCTCCAAATTCTAGTGCTTATCGAGAAAGTTACTTAGAGACAGCGACAACTTTGGTATCAGTTTTGCAGCAGATACCGACAGTCAAACAGGTGATTTATACGGGTACTTATTCTGTGTACGGCGATCGACAAGGTAAACTTGTAAACGAAGAATCGCCCGTGGAGCCAGCCAATCCCAACGGTGAAATTCTCGCCGAAACAGAACGAATTTTATTAGCAGCATCCAGTCCAAATCTTCACACCTGCATTTTTCGTTTGGGTGGCATTTACGGGCCTGGGCGAGAATTAGTTAAAATCTTTGGAGGCTGGGCTGGAACCACTCGTCCCGGTGCGGGGGAAGATGCTACAAATTGGGTGCATCGGGATGATATTGTTGGGGGATTAACCTTTGCTTTGGACAATCGATTGCAGGGAATTTACAATTTAGTTGGAGATGTGTCGCTGTCGAGTCGCGAATTGCTCGATCGCATTTTTGAACGTCACAATCTACCGAAAGCTACTTGGGATGGAAGTCCTAGCGTGCGGCCTTATAATGCGAGGGTGTCGAATCAAAAAATCAAGGCTGCTGGTTATCAATTTATCCATCCTGAAATTAGAGAGTATTAAATGCAATCATTAAACACACATTAAACACAATTGCATTCAGGCGAGCGCTCTTTTTTCAATTATTTACATCAATCAACGCTTATCTGCTGGAAATCTGCGGTTAACAGATCGAATATTTGTACAAAAAGCTAGCTTATTGCGTATGTTTGGCGATCGCTTTTGCCACAGATATCAGCTGATCCTGGGTTAAATCATCCCCAGGATTTGCCACGGGGCCCCAGTTTGTATAACGAGTCGATCGGCCTGCACCTACTTCCGCAAAGACTCGAATAGATTCTAAATTGCCGCGAGTCATTTCAAAATAAGTATAGATCGCTCCCCAACACAGATATTTGTTAGTAATTCCTCCGACTCTTCCACTACCTAAATCCAGAGTTTTTACCAGCGGCACAGAAACAGTAGTTTGACAACTTTTGTCATAATAAGAATAAGCTACCGGAGCATTTTCATTGTATTTATAGTTAGTTGCAAATGTTGCTAATTCTGAGGGAGTCATCGCCAAACAAGGGGTGGCGGCAGACAGAAAAACAATTGCAGTAGTTAGTATTTTTGGGAGCATCTCATTTCAATTTTAATTATACAAACCATCATACATTACTATAAGGTCTCATGAAATTTTGGGATTAAATAGTGAATGAGCTAATAGCGCCGCTTGAGTTCGATCGCGCAAATTCAATCTACTCAAAATATTTGTTACATAGTTTTTGACTGTATTTTCTGACAAAAATAAGGTTTGAGCAATTTCTCGGTTATTTGCACCTGAAGCTATTAAACGCAATACTTCTAATTCTCTGGGAGTGAGTTGCTCTAATTCTGGCGGCAAAACCGCCGGGGAATTAGTTACCGCAGGTGTCATCAGGGCTTTTTCAAACAATCCGGGGCCTAGTTGGGTGTGTCCTTTGTAAACAGCGCGAATTGCTAGGGCTAATTCGTCGGGTTCGGTGTCTTTTAGCAGGTAGCCTTTGGCACCCATTCGCATTGCTTTGCTGACATATTCATCGTCGTCAAAGGTGGTTAACACCAGGACTTTTGTGTCGGGATAGGATTTGGCGATCGCCTCGGTTGCTGCTACGCCGTCCATCACGGGCATCCGAATGTCCATCAGTACGATGTCGGGCGCTAAACTTGGGATTTGGGCGATCGCCCGCTGTCCGTTTTCTGCTTCACCGATTACTTGCATATCTGAATTGGACTCTAACATACTTTTGAGTCCTTGACGAATAATATGCTGATCGTCTACTAGCAATATTCTAATCATATTATCAACCCTAAATATTTTGAGAAGGCAAAGAAACTGAAATTCGGCAACCGTTTTCTGACTCGCTGTAAATGGCAAATTGACCGCTCAGCGCCGCCACTCGTTCTCGCATTCCTTGCATTCCAAATCCTGTAGTATTCTGGGCCGGATCGAAGCCTTTGCCGTTGTCAGAAATCGACAAATGAATCAGTCCGGCGTGTTGCTGCAATTTAACTATGACGAGCGTTGCTTGGGCGTGTTTGTGAATATTTGTCAGCGATTCTTGCACAATACGGTAAAGTGTGATATTCATTTCTTGAGATAAACTAACAGGTAAGTTAA
The DNA here is from genome assembly GCF_015207285.1 of Tychonema sp. LEGE 07203. GTDB lineage: Bacteria > Cyanobacteriota > Cyanobacteriia > Cyanobacteriales > Microcoleaceae > Microcoleus. Next base: position 13,840 of record NZ_JADEXD010000067.1, read on the forward strand.
TTGAGTCAGAAATTTCGCTACCCGTCATGCACTTAAAGTCTTGGAGCAGTTTGTTAATCGCACTTTCTAGCGATAATCCCTGCAAAGGATTCGATCGCAATACAGAAACAGATTTGCGAATTTCTAACAATGCTTCTGAACCGAGTTGTTTGGCTTGTTTCAGAAATCCCAGGGCTTTTTCATCCTCGGAATTCCAGAACAATAGGGCGTTATTGAGCTGAATTGTTTGAGCTGCAAGGGTGTGTCCCAATCCGTCGTGGATGTCGCGAGCAATGCGGTTGCGTTCCTGCAATGTTGCTTGATCTTCTATTCGCAGTGCGTAGTGGCGCAGTTGCTGGTGAGTCACCGCTAGTTTGTCGTGGGCAATTTCTAATTCCTCTCGGCTTTGGCGTTCGGCAATTAAGGCATTGATTAATAGCAAGGCAAATACTAATGTCAACCCAAATAATAACACGTTGCTCAACCGCCATTCCCAAACTATGGAAATGACTTTTTCGGGTAAAATTGGTTTGAACAACAGCAGCGAAGTATAGGACACCATTGCTAAACTTAAGACTGCTATCTGTCCGGGCTGCCGGAAAATTAGGCAACTCCGCATCAGCAAAACGAGAAACAGCAAAAAGCTCGATCTGCTGGATAATCCTTGTTGGACTATTGGCAGGAAAATTAATCCAAATTCGAGGGCGGTGAATAAAACTTTTTTGCGTAAGTTAACTGTTGGTAAACGCAGCCCGATGATGCCGAAAAGTGCGATCGCCCCCGCGCGCCATATCAGCGAATGCAGCGACTGAAACTGATGCAGCATTTCTATCAATGCGGCCGTCGCTAGCAGCAGCCACTCCAAATAAAGCAACAAACGAAAGGACGGATAGTTTAGCCGAATCATAGAACTTTTTTCCATCAATATTTGAAGCGATTCAAGCAATCGCAATGATTTAATTATAGATGGTATTTTGGAGTCAAAAAACATATTATTCCCCCTATGGTGAAGGAAGTTCGTCACTGGATGTCATGGATGGATGTTGAAGGAATTGGTAATTGATAATTGGTAATTGGTAATTGGGCAATTCTCCCCCTCTCCCACTCTCCCACTCTCCCATTCCCCCTTTTGCTATAACAGCTTAGCGAAGGTGCGATCGATTGCGTTAGAGCCTTTGTGGCTGATTTTGGGGTTTGGGACTAGGAAAAAAGTCACAAGTGCTATGTGCTTTTTGACTGGTTAGATTAGGAGTATTGCATGATGCGCTGGTTGGTTTAAGCTTCTAAGATTTGTGGGTGAAGATTAATTTACAGAAAGTCAATCATGAAAAGAAATACCATCGCAGCAGCATTTATCCTCGCCGGCACCATCTTGGTAGGTAGTTTGTCTGGTTGTATGCCATCCAACGCTTCTAATGTCACCAAATCTAACGCGGTGGCGGCCAATGCAGCAACTTCAGGACAACCGAAGCTTTCTCCTGCTCAACGCGCCCAGAAACGCGACGAACTTCGCAAACAAGTCGAAGCGGTGCTAACTCCCGAGCAGGTGAAACAGTTGGACTCCAAAATCAAGGGAGGCGAAAAAATGCGGAAAGCTCTTAACGAGCTAAACCTCAGTGCTGAGCAAAAAACCCAAGTTAAGGGGATTCTCAAGGCTGCTTATCCTCGCGCGCAAAATGGGCAGTCTGGAGCTAAAGCTAAGTAAATGATCTAAGAACAAGTTTTGTTTGTTTTCAGTTTTTGTATGGTGTGTCAGGGGTTTAATGTTTTTAGCAATTGCTAACTTTTGGGTCTGACGCACCCTATAATAAACTTGAATTTCATAAATATTTGAGTAATAGGTTAACCGCATATCGAGGCAGATCGACACCGATTTACGCAGATAAATTCAAGATAGCAAAGGGAATTCTACTGAAAATCTAATAACTGCTATGAAGAGTGATGTTATGTTCGGTGGATTGAGCGCACTACGAACTTCAAGAGCGCACTGAATTCCGTCCTACTAACCGTTTTTTTTGCGCTCGTCTACGGGACATGAGATGAGGGCTATTGTTAAGAGGTTTGTGATGATAGAAGAAATTATTAGTGACAGTCGAAATGGCACTCGCCCTAAAGTTTCTGATGAAAATTTGAAGCTGAACGATCAACCGACACAGAATTTTGAAATTGTTGATAAAATTCCGAATGACACTGTTCCTGAAGTGGCTCTGGAATCTCCGAGTTTGCCGGAAAGCGAGCCTACAAATAATATTTTAGCAAAAGAACCGAAGCCTCAAAAGGTGCTGGCGAAAGGGCGAATTGCGATGTTTTTGCTGGGGTTGTTGTTGCTTGGTGGTTTGGGATTTTTGGTTTGGCAACGGGCGATCGCCCCTAAACCGGAAAAAGCGAGCCGTCGCGGTGGTAAAATGCAAATAACTCCAGTTCTGGTGGCGACGGCGACTAAAAAAACTGTGCCGATTCAGTTACAGGCGATCGGTACTGTGCAATCTGGTGCTACTGTTTCGGTGACAGCACAGGCTAGCGGGCGGGTGACGGGGGTTTATTTTAAGAAAGGGCAAGAAGTTAAGAAAGGACAGTTGCTTTTCTCGATCGACGATCGCTCTCAAAATGCTTCGATCCAACAAGCTCAGGGTATCGTAGCAAAAGACCGGGCGCAGGTGCAACAAGCGACGGCTAATCTTGCTAAAGATCGAGGAATTGTCGAACAAGCTAGGGCGACTTTGGATAAAGATAGAGGAATTGTCGAACAAGCTAGGGCGACTCTGCAAAAAGATTTGGGTGTTGTCGAACAAGCGAAAATGACTCTGGCGAAAGATAAGGGAGTTGTTGAACAGGCGAAAATGACGTTGGAAAAAGACTTAGGTGCGGTTAAGCAGGCGATGGCAACTTTGAGCAAAGATCGAGCGCAAGCCGAGTATGCCGAAGCCCAAAGTCAACGTTACGCAGAGCTCTACAAACAAGGAGTAATTAGTCAAGATCAGGCGCAACAATACGCTACCAGCAGTCGAGCTGCAGCGGCAACGGTGGAGCTTGACAAACAGGCGATCGCCAATGCAGAAACGGCGGTAAAGAGCGATCGCATTGGCATCACAAATGCGGAGTCTGTCGTCAAAGGTGACTCCGTGGCGATCGCAAATGCTGAAACTGCGGTGAAGAGCGATTTGGTCGGAATTGAGAACGCTCAGACGGCGGTGAAGAGCGATTTAGTGGGGATTGACAATGCTCGGGCTGTTGTTGATGGCGATCGATCGGCGATCGAGGGTGCTCAAGCTAGTGTCAGCGCCGACGGCGGTAGTTTGCAAAACGCTCAGGTGCAATCATCCTATACTAAAGTGTTTGCGCCGATCGACGGACGCGCCGGCAATATCCTAGTCACAGAAGGCAATGTAGTGCAACCGAGCACAGACAAACCCTTAGTCACAATCTCGAAAATCAATCCTATTCAAGTTGCCTTTTCTGTTCCCGAATCCAACCTTCCAGACATCCAAAAATACGTAGAAAATGGCAAGCTAAAAGTTGATGTCACCTTTGCCGGCAACAATCGCCCAATATCAGGAACATTGTCATTTGTCAACAACACGGTTGATAATTCCACAGGCTCTATTCAACTGATTGGCGATTTTAATAACGCCGATGGAAAACTATTTCCCGGTCAATTTGTCAATACTACCTTAACATTATCTCAACAGCCAAATGCAATTGTAGTTCCCTCCCAAGCAGTACAAACCGGGCCGAACGGACAGTTTGTATTTGTCGCCCAAGATGACGATACAGTAGACAATGTGCCTGTAGTTGTCGGAAATACGATCGGCGGATTAAGTGTCATCAAAAAAGGTGTGGATGCTGGTGATGATGTTGTCACCGACGGACAAGCTAATCTGGTTGATGGTAGCAAGATTCGGATTAAAGATGCTGAGGATGCTAAAGATAATTCAGATAGCAGTAAAGGCAATAATAATTCAGACACATCTAAAGCCAAAGAAACTGGTGCAAAATCTGGCAGCGATTCCAATTCATCGGGAAATAAGTCATGGAAATCCCGCAAAAATCCCTAGGGCGATCGATTTTATATTTGGATTGTCGAAAGTTATTTGGCAGACAAAAGTAATCTCAAACTCCTGCAATTTCTTCACTTCGTTTCGTTCGCAAAGTCATTAGTCATCAGTCATTAGTCATTAGTCATTAGTCATTAGTCATTAGTTGTTGGGAATTGGTTATTGGTTATTGGTTATTGGTTACTGGTTATTGGTTACTGGTTATTGGCTACGAATTCCCGATTTCCAATTCTCAATTCCCAATAATAACTAACAACTAACAAATAACAACTAACAAATAACAATTAACAGTCAACAGTCAACAGTCAACAGTCAACAGTCAACCATCAACAGTCATTTCAGTAAAACCGAAATTGATATAACCAATGAATCTCTCAGAACCATTTATTCGCCGTCCAATTATGACCACATTGGTGATGGCGGCAATTATAATTTTTGGTTGGATGAGTTATCGCTTGCTACCGATTAGCGATTTGCCCAACGTCGATTATCCCACAATTCAAGTTAGCGCTTCCCGCCCCGGTGCTAGCCCGGAAACGATGGCGGCATCGGTAGCGCGCCCCCTAGAAAAGCAATTTTCGAGTATTGCTGGACTCGATACGCTGACTTCTACCAGTACCAGCGGCAAAACTCAAATTACCCTGCAATTCAATCTCAGTCATAATATTGATGATGCGGCGCAAGATGTCGAATCGGCAATTTCTTCAGCCTCGGGCCAAATGCCTAACGATTTGCCAAATCCGCCGACTTACAGCAAAGTCAATCCCGCCGACGGGCCAATTCTTTACCTTTATCTTACTTCGCCAACTTTGCCGCTTTCTGAGGTTGATAGCTACGCGCAAAGTTATCTCGCGCAAAAGCTTTCGACAATCAGCGGTGTGGCGCAAGTACAGATTTACGGTTCTCAAAAATATGCGGCCCGAATTCAACTCGATCCGCAACAGTTAGCAGCGCGGCAAATTGGCATCGACAAAGTGCAAACTGCTATCCAACAAGGCAATGTTAATTTACCTACAGGAAGTCTTTCGGGAAGTTATAAAAACTTTGCGGTGCAAACTAACGGACAACTGAAAGATGCTGCTGCATTCCGCCGTTTAATTGTGACATATAAAAACGGACAGCCTGTTTATCTCGAACAATTAGGGCGAGTGGTTGACAGTGTAGAAAATACTCAACTTGCTAGTTGGTACAATAACGATCGCGCAATTATCCTCACGATTCAGAGACAGCCGGGCACGAATACCGTAGAAGTGGTAGATACGATTCAAAAATTGCTACCCAATTTGAGAAGTCAGATTCCAAGTTCGATCGCGCTTGGGGTGATGTACGATGCGTCTCAATCGATTCGCGAGTCGGTGGATGATGTGCGGTTTACCCTCGTTTTGACGATCGCCCTTGTCATCTTAGTAATTTTCGTATTTTTACGCAACCTTTCTGCCACAGTCATTCCTAGTTTAGCGCTACCGGTATCGCTGATCGGCACCTTCGGTATCATGCACTTGTTCGACTACTCCCTCGACAACTTGTCAATGATGGCCCTGACGCTATCTGTGGGCTTTGTAGTCGATGATGCGATCGTCATGCTCGAAAACATCGTCCGCCACATCGAAGCCGGAGAAAGCCCGCGAGAAGCCGCGCTAAACGGCTCTAGCGAAATCGGTTTTACGATTTTATCGATGACGCTTTCCTTGGTGGCGGTGTTTATTCCGATGTTATTTATGAGCGAGTTGTTGGGGCGCTTATTTCATGAATTTGCCGTCACAATTGCGGTTTCTATTTTAGTCTCCGGCTTTGTTTCTTTGACTTTGACACCGATGTTGTGCAGCCGTTTTTTGCGCCCGGTAAATCACGAAAATCAAAGCCAGCTTTATCGAGCTTCTGAATACGTATTCGATCGAATTTTAAGCCTGTACGATTGGAGTCTGAAAATAGCCTTAAAATATCACCGCACCACGATGATTTTATCATTAGCAATGGTGTTCGTTACAGTTGGATTATTTATTGTAGTTCCCAAAGGCTTTATTCCCAGCCAAGATACGGGACAAATTACCGGAGTTACCCAAGCCGCCCAAGATGCCTCTTTTGATGAATTATCTCGCCACCAGCAAGCGGTTGTCAGTGCGATTCGCCAAGATCCAAACGTGGAAGCAGTAAACTCGAATATCGGGGCAGGTTCGAGCGCCAATGGCGGCGGGGCTGCGGTTGCGGGGAATTCCGGCAGCTTGTTTGTGCGCCTCAAACCGATCTCGCAGCGGCAGATGGGTGCGGATGAAATTGTGCAGAGTTTGCGATCGCAATTAGCCGAAATTCCAGGCATTCAAGTCTTCTTGCAAAATCCTCCAGCAATCCCGCTGGGCACTCAACAAAGCACGGGATTGTACCAACTGGCGCTGCAAAGTTCGGATGTTTTACCGCTGCGTAAATACGTACCGCAACTAATTGAAAAAATGAAAGCAATACCGGAAATTCAGGATATTAACAGCGATTTGCAGATGACTGCTCAAATCAAAATTGATATCGATCGCGACAAAGCCTCAGCATTAGGAATTACGGCTAGTCAAATCGAAAACACCCTGAGAAATGCCTACGGTGCCTACCAAGTTTCGACGATTTACGGTGCGAGTAACCAGTATCAAGTTATTTTGGAACTAGAACCAAAGTATCAAAAAGATCCGAATGCTTTGATGCAGCTTTACATCAGTACAGCGGGTAATTCTAGCGATGCTTCTGGGGGTGAAACCCAGGTGCCGCTAGCAACGGTTGCCAAAATTTCTCTAGGAGTTGCACCGTTAATTGTCAACCACGTCGGTAGGATGAATGCTGCGACAATTTCCTACAACCTCGCGCCTGGGGTGGCGCTGGGAAATGCAAATAGCGCGATCGACAAAATCATCAAATCGCTGATTCCTGAGAGCATTTCCACCAATTATAAGGGTGCGAGTCAAGTGTTTCAGAGTTCGCTACCTAGTTTGGGGATGTTGTTGGCGATCGCAATTTTGGTCATCTATTTAATCCTCGGCATTTTGTACGAAGATTTCATCCATCCGATTACAATTTTGTCGGGATTACCTTCGGCGGGATTTGGAGCATTATTAACACTAATGTTGTTTGGAGTCGAACTCAACGTTTATTCGTTCATCGGCATCATCTTGCTGGTAGGAATTGTCAAGAAAAATGGGATTATGATGGTCGATTTTGCGATCGAAGCCCAGCGCATAGATGGCAAAAAACCGGCGGAAGCAATCTATCAAGCCTGCTTAGTGCGTTTCCGACCAATTATGATGACTACAATGGCAGCATTAATGGGCACATTACCAATTGCATTGGGAGTTGGTGCAGGTTCAGAATCTCGCCGCCCGTTAGGTATTGCAGTTGTCGGCGGACTGTTATTTTCACAAGTTTTAACGCTGTATCTAACGCCCGTATTTTACATCTACATGGAGTCGTGGCGAAAGAAACTCAGAGAGGTTAAATTCGGGCAAGTATTTTCATTTAAAGGAGGGCGGTAAAAATAACCTTGATAAAATATTCGTAGGGTGCGTCGCCTGCGATCGATATCTAACTAAATAGACAAGATTTGATAAGTCTTTGATTGATACATAAACCGCAGATGTCAAGCAGATAAACACAGATAAACGCAGATAATTTTAGGATAGTAAACCTGGTATAAGGTGAGTCGCCATGAGATTGTTTGCTCGTTACTTTCGCTCTGCCTGGTAATGCAGATAGGCGAGGCTCTACCTCCTTTGGTATCGCAACTTAAACGAGAAAGGACTTTAGGAGTTTAAGTTATTAAAATTTCGATCCTTAGCGACACACCCTGCAACTTATTCCCTCTTCCTGATGACGTTGTACGGAAAGCAGTTGCCAGTTGTCAGTTGTCAGTTGTCAGTTGTCAGTTGTCAGTTGTCAGTTGTTACCAATAACAAATAACAAATAACAAATAACAAATAACTTCTTCCTTCTTCCTTCTTCCTTCTTCCTTCTTCCTTCTTCCTCCGACGGAATTACATCCGTTACATCCGTTACATCCCGTACATTGCTCGTTGCCGAACTTCCCTCTTCCTTCTTCCTTCTTCCTTCTTCCCTCTTCCTTCATAATTATGAACCTATCAGAAATCTTTATCCGCCGCCCCGTAATGACTACCTTAGTCACAGTCGGCATTCTAATCTTCGGTTTAATGAGTTATTTTCTGCTACCAATTAGCGCCCTACCGCACGTAGAATATCCCTTTATCAGCGTCTCCGCCAGCTTACCCGGTGCAACGCCAGAAACCATGTCATCCTCCGTCGCCGCACCGCTAGAAAGGCAGTTTACAGAAATAGCAGGGCTGAATTCTTTTAACTCTACAAGTTCCACCGGTAGCGCCAGAATTTCCCTGCAATTCGACTTCAGCCGCAGCGTCAATTCTGCTGCTAAAGACGTACAAGCTGCGATCGCCGCCGCCGCAGGTTCCTTGCCCGCTGGAATGACCAAAGCGCCCAGCTACCGCAAGGTTAACCCTTCTGTTTCGCCAATTCTCTACCTCTATTTGTACTCAAAAACCTTATCCATTGCAGCAGTAGACGAAGCCGCAGAAGTGACGGTGGCCCAACCAATTTCGGCGATAGATGGTGTGGCGCAAGTGCAGGTTTACGGGCAGAAAGAATATGCCGTGCGGATTCAACTCGATCCGCGAGAATTGACTGCGAGGGGAATCGGATTAGATCAAATTAGAACCGCCATTACTCAAGGAAATGTTAACTTGCCAACTGGCAGCCTTTCCGGCGATAAAAAAAGCTATTTAATTCAGGTAAACGGTCAATTAAATACTGCTGCAGAATATCGATCGCTGATCGTTGCTTACAAAAATGGCGCAGCAGTGCGGCTGCAAGATTTAGGAAATGTCTTTGATGACGTGCAGAACAACAAAGTGTTGAATTTGTACAGCGATCGACAAGTCAACAATCAACCTGCAATCTTGCTTGCAGTGCAGCCTCAACCCGATGCAAATACCGTTGATATTGTCGATGCGGTAGTGCGAATGTTACCTTCACTAAAACAACAAATTCCCCAATCGATCGAAATGGGAATCATGTACGATCGTTCTCAATCTATTCGGGCTTCTGTAGACGATGTGAAGTTCTCCTTAGTGTTGTCGGTGTGTCTGGTTGTCTTAGTAATTTTTATCTTTTTACGGAACATCACAGCGACGCTAATTCCGAGTTTAGCTTTGCCGGTGGCGATTATTGGCACCTTTGCTGTGATGTATCAGTTGGGATACTCGTTAGATAACTTGTCTCTGATGGCGCTGACGCTTTCAGTGGGGTTTGTGGTGGATGATGCGATCGTAGTTCTGGAAAATATTGTCCGCCACCAAGAAATGGGAGAAGCACCCCTAGAAGCAGCATTAAAAGGCTCGAAAGAAATTGGTTTTACCATTCTTTCAATGACGCTTTCATTGGTGGCAGTGTTTATTCCTCTGATGTTTATGAGTGGATTAATCGGTAGATTGTTTCACGAATTTGCTGTGACTATTGCTGTAGCAATTTTGGTGTCGGGCTTTGTATCTCTGAGCCTGACACCGATGTTGTGCAGTCGATTTCTCAAATCCCCGTCCCACCACCAAAAAACAAACCGCTTCTACCGCTTCTGGGAGCGGGGATTTGAGCTACTTTTGCAAGGATATGAATGGACGCTTAAACCTGTTTTGAAATACCGTTTTTTAACGCTGATTGTTTCGGTTGTTCTCCTGGCATTTACGGCTTATTTGTTTGTTTTAGTTCCGAAAGGTTTTATTCCGACTGAAGACACCGGACAATTGATGGCTAACACGAAAGGAGCGCAAGATATTTCGTTTGATGATATGATGATTCACCAACAACAAATTGTTGATATCCTTCGGAAAGATCCAAATATTGCAGCGTTGAATTCAACTGTAGGTGCGAGTGGCCCGAACGCATCGGCAAATAACGGACGGATTACAATTAGGCTCAAACCGATCTCGCAACGCCGCCTCAGTGCGGATGAAATTATCCAAAAACTAACTCCGAAATTGCGCGGAATTCCAGGAATTCAAGCTTTTTTGCGTTCTCCGGCCGCAATTCCGATTGGCGGTCAACAAACGAATTCGCAATATCAGTTTACGGTGCAAAGTTTAGATTTGCAAGCGCTGCGTCAAGCGGTGCCGGAATTGTTAGCTAAAGTTAAAACCCTGCCGGGATTGCGCGGTGTCGATAGCGATTTGCAATTGAGCACGCCTCAGCTTGAGGTTAAAGTCGATCGCGCTAAAGCAGCAATCGTCGGTGTTAGCCCCCAACAAGTGCAGAAAACCCTCAGCGCTGCTTACGCTTCAGGACAGGTTTCGACGATTTATACTCCCAACAATCAATTTACGGTTGTGTTGGAATTAAAGCCTGAGTTTCAGCGCGATCCGAGTGCTTTGTCGATGCTGTACGTGCGATCGAATACCGGACAAATGATCTCGTTAAGTGCGATCGCAAATATTACCCAAACAGTCGGCCCGCTCACAGTCAATCACCTAAGCGGATTGCCTTCTGCTACAATCTCTTTTGATACGCTTCCAGGCACATCGCTGAGTCAAGCAACCGCCGCCATTGAGAAAGTTGCCCAGGAAGTTTTGCCGCCGTCAGTAACAACAAGTTTTCAAGGTTCAGCCCAGGTATTCAACCAATCATTTAACGATTTAGGTTGGTTGTTAGTGGTTTCAATTTTAGTGATTTATCTAATTCTCGGCATTTTATACGAGGATTTTATTCACCCGCTGACAATTTTGTCAGGTTTACCATCAGCCGGATTTGGTGCGCTGTTAACTCTGGTAATTTTTGGGGTGGAATTGAATCTGTATTCGTTTATCGGGATTATTTTGCTGGTGGGAATTGTCAAGAAAAATGGGATTATGCTGGTGGATTTTGCGATCGAGAAACAGCGACAAGACAGCAGCCACAGCGCCTTTGATGCCATTTACGAAGCTTGTGTCGTGCGCTTCCGCCCGATTATGATGACGACGATGGCGGCATTAATTGGCACTTTGCCGATCGCCCTGGGCGTGGGTAGCGGTTCGGAATCGCGCCGCCCGTTGGGAATTGCGATCGTCGGCGGATTGCTGTTTTCGCAAATTTTAACCCTGTATTTGACTCCAGTATTTTACATTTACATGGAAGGGTTGAGAAAACGGTTAAGTCATCCCAAAATCAAGTTTTCTGAATTATTTTTGCGTCCTAAAACTCGCTCTTAAAAGCTAAATTAAGAGGTGATTCAACCGCAGAAGCACGCGGACGCGGATCAAGAAAAAGGTGGGGAAATACCCAGGGAATATCTCAGTTTTGCATTTATAGTGCGAGCGTTTCCGCTCGCGTATTGTACCTTTTTGCAAAACTGAGATGCTTCCCATACGCACCTTATCAACTTACCCCATCATCTAACTGAAAAAGTCGATCGTCTCTTTCAACGCTTTCACAAACACATCAATCTCCTCATAGGTATTGTAAAAATACAAACTCACCCGTGCAGTAGATGAAATGTTCAAATAGCGGTGCAAAGCTTGCGTGCAGTGATGCCCGGAACGAATCGCGACCCCCTCCTGATCCAACAGAGTAGACAAGTCTTGAGGGTGAATTTCTCCCGCAGTAAATGCCGCCAAAGCTGCCCTACCTTCGCCGTTGCTGTCGGGTTGCGGCCCGTAAATTTTAATCTGTGGAATTTGTCGCAATTGTTGGAACAGATAAGCCGTCAATTCGGCTTCGCAAGCATGAATCTTATCCATGCCAATGTTATTAAGATAATCGATTGCCGCACCAAGGGCGATCGCCTCCCCGATTGCCGGAGTCCCCGCCTCAAACTTGTGAGGCAAATCTGCATAGGTAGAATATTCGAGAAAAACATCAGCAATCATCTCGCCGCCGCCAAAAAACGGAGGCATTTCTCTCAATAAATCCAGTTTACCGTACAAAAAACCGATACCAGTCGGAGCGCACATTTTGTGGCCCGAAGCCACCAGCCAATCGCAATCCATTGCTTGCACATCTACTACCATGTGCGGCACGCTTTGGCAAGCATCTATTAAAACTTTTGCGCCGAAACGGTGGGCAATTTTGCAGATTTCTTTAACCGGATTGATACAACCCAAAGTATTGGAAACGTGAACGATTGAAACCAACTTAGTTTTATTTGAAATCAGCGTTTTAAACTGTGCTAAATCAAACTCCTGAGTCTCCGTCAACTCCACAAACTTGAGCACCGCGCCAGTTTTTTGAGCAATCATTTGCCAAGGCACCAGATTGCTGTGGTGTTCCATCACCGACAGGATGATTTCATCTCCCGCTTGCAGATTGTTTAAACCCCAAGAATAAGCAACCAAATTAATCGCTTCGGTGGCGTTGCGAGTGTAAACAATTTCTTGCCGCGAAGCCGCATTGATAAACGCTGCAACTTTATCTCTGGCACCTTCGTAAGCATCAGTCGCTTTAGCGCTGAGAGAGTGAGCGCCGCGGTGGACGTTAGCATTGTATTGTTCGTAGTAATCGCGCCAAGCATTGAGTACAGCCAGAGGTTTTTGGGAAGTAGCTGCATTGTCTAAATAAACTAGGGGTTTCCCGTTGACTTTTTGATTCAAAATTGGGAAGTCTGCGCGAACTTTTGAGGCTAAGGTTTTTTCTTGAATAAGTGTCATATTTTTTGAAGTTAGTGTTAATTTTGTGCGGGCTAGAAGCCCGCACCACAAAACATTGATATTTGTGGAACAGGCTTCGACGCTGTTGCTAATTCCTTTATCCCTGCACGCCCACACAGGTAGAAAGCATTTTTGCCACGCCAATAATCGGCAGTTGATTGAGAATTTCCGCCGCAAAAGCATCAATCAGCAAATAGCGGCTTCTGTCTAAATCCAAACCGCGACTTTGCAAGTAAAAAAGCTCGTCATCTTCTAACTGGCTGACAGTTGCACCGTGGGAACATTTAACGTTGTCAGCCACAATTTCTAGCTGCGGTTTGGTATCGACGCGAGCTCTGGGCGACAGCAACAAATTCCGGCTCAACTGTCCGGCATCTGTCAATTGTGCGGCTTTGCGAACGAAAACTTTGCCGTTAAATACTGCACGAGCTTTGTTGCCGACAATGCACTTGTGTAATTGCTTACTTGTACCGTGAGGGTAATTGAAATCGATTAAACTGTGAGTGTCAGATAACTGTTCGCCAAAGGCTATGGTTAAACCGTTTAAATTTGTTTCGGTGCCTTCGCCGCGCTGAAAGACTTCTAAATTGTGGCGCGATATTTTGCCGCCCAAGCTGATAGCATGACAAGTATAGCGGCTGTTGCGAGATTGGACGATCGCACTTTTGCCGATATGAACTGCATCCAAAGCTTCGCGCTGAAGCCGAACATGGTTGACAGCGGCGTTTTCGCCGACAACAACCTCCGTCACAGCATTCGTAAAAGCGGGTACATTACCGAGAGTTGCGTAATCTTCTATTAGCGTTATATTGCTTCCAGGCTCTGCGATAACCACACAGTGCGGCTGACACATGGTTGGAGATGCACCTGGTGCCGTCAGGAACAGCAAGTGAATCGGAAGGTCGATCGACTTATTGGCCGGTACGAGCACCACCGCAGAATCGGCTAAACCCGCCACATTTAGCGCGGTAAACACCTCTGTTTGCTGTTTGTGCTGGCTCAAAACATCGGTGATGCGCGATCGATATTTTTCCGGTACATTAGATAAATTACCTGCATAAAAGTCCGGCAAATTCACCGTTGACAAATCCGGTGCATAAAAACCGTTGACAAATACCAATCTCAACGGTAAATCATCCCGATTCTTCACAGGCATAACAATATCAGCCAGCTTAACCGTTGACTGATAGCTTTGCGGTACATGAAAAGGAACTTGCAACATCGACGACAAATCAGTAAAGCGCCATTCCTCATCCCTCACTGAGGGAAAACTCGCAGCAAGCACGTATTCAGTCGCCGCATCCCGCAAATCCTGCAACCCGTAAGCCGAACCTTTGCCATTAGCAACATCCAACTTGCTGCACTGATTCACCAAATTAGCCAAAAACATTTCTTTAGTAGCAACTTGCGTATTTATCATCGCGCCCCAACTCCTGCTGCTTCCTCTTCCACAACCCAATCATAACCGCGCTCTTCCAATTCCAGCGCCAACTCTTTCGGGCCAGTCAAGATAATTCTACCAGCTTCCATGACATGAATAAAATCAGGAATAATGTAATTCAACAACCGCTGATAGTGAGTAATCACCAACATACAATTTTTAGCACTTGACAACTGATTCACCCCGCCGGCGACAATTTTAAGAGCATCGATATCCAAACCAGAATCAGTTTCGTCCAAAATAGCTAATTTAGGATCGAGTATAGCCATTTGCAAAATCTCATTCCGCTTTTTCTCGCCGCCAGAAAAACCTTCATTGACGCTGCGGTTCAAGAAAGAGTCATTCATCTTGACAATTTCCAGCTTTTCCTCGACAAAATCTTGGAAATCAAAAGCATCCAATTCTTCCAAGCCGCGATGTTTGCGGTGTGCGTTGTAAGCCACCCGCAAGAAATCCAGATTGCTAACGCCCGGAATTTCCAAAGGATATTGGAATGCTAGAAACACGCCCGCCAAAGAACGTTCTTCTGGCGGTAATTCTAGGAGGTTTTGTCCCAAAAATGTAACTTCTCCGTCCGTTACCGTATAAGCAGGATGACCGGCTAATATTTTGGATAAGGTGCTTTTCCCTGAACCGTTCGGCCCCATGATGGCGTGAATTTCGCCGGATTTAATTTCTAGGTTTAAACCTTTCAGGATTTGGGTATCTTCCACATTCGCAGTTAAATTGCGGACGGATAGAACTACTGGACTATTTTCAACAATCATCTCTTTTTTTCCTTTGCCTCAATGCACTTCACAATTGTTTTCTCTTTGTTTTCTAGTTCCTAGGCAGAGCCTAGGAATGCGTGTCACCAGGCTCTGCCTCGTCAAAAACCTGGGAGAGAAATGCGAGGCAGAGCCTCTAGATATGCGTTACCAGGCAGAGCCTGGGAACGAGGGTTCGGGAGTTGAGAAGAAAGAAAAAAGTTTGATAAGTTTTCTTCCTTCTTCCTTCTAGGAGTTGAGAAGAAAGAAAAAAGTTTGATAAGTTTTCTTCCTTCTTCCTTCTTCCTTCTTCCTTCTTCCTTCTATCCGACACTTCCTTCCAGCTTCAGACTCAGCAACTTGTCAGCTTCCGCTGCAAATTCCATCGGTAACTGATTGAAAACATCTTTACAGAAACCGCTAATCATCATTGAAATCGCATCTTCTGCAGAAATTCCCCGCTGTGCGAAGAAGAACAATTGCTCTTCCCCTATTTTGGAAGTCGAAGCTTCGTGTTCCACTTTAGCAGTATTGTTCTGCACTTGAATGTAGGGGAAAGTATTTGCTTGAGCGTTGTCGCCAATCAACATCGAGTCGCACTGAGAATAGTTGCGAGAGCCTTTAGAGTTGGGCCCCATTTTCACTAAGCCGCGATAGCTGTTTGCAGAATTACCCGCCGAAATTCCCTTAGAAATAATGGTGCTGCGAGTATTTTTGCCGACGTGGATCATTTTGGTGCCGGTGTCTGCTTGCTGCTTGTTATTTGTCAGGGCTACCGAGTAGAATTCGCCTACGGAGTTGTCGCCGACTAACACGCAACTGGGATATTTCCAAGTAATCGCCGAACCGGTTTCTACTTGCGTCCAAGAAATCTTAGAATTGACTCCTTGGCACAAACCGCGCTTTGTCACAAAGTTGTAAATTCCGCCTTTACCGTTGGCGTCGCCGGCATACCAGTTTTGGACTGTTGAGTATTTGATGTCGGCATTGTCCATTGTTACCAATTCCACGACGGCGGCGTGCAGTTGGTTGGTGTCAAACATCGGGGCGGTGCAGCCTTCGAGGTAAGACACAGAGCTGTTTTCTTCTGCGATAATTAGGGTGCGCTCGAACTGGCCGGAATCTTCGTTGTTGATGCGGAAATAGGTTGACAATTCCATCGGGCATTTTACGCCTTTGGGAATGTAAACGAAGGAACCATCGGTGAATACGGCGGAGTTGAGGGCTGCGAAAAAGTTGTCGCCGACTGGTACGACGCTGCCGAGATATTTTTCGATTAGTTCGGGATAATCTTTGATGGCTTCTGTGATGGAACAGAAGATAACGCCGTCTTTGGCTAGTTTTTCTCTAAAGGTTGTGGCAATTGAAACGCTGTCGAAAACAACATCGACGGCGACATTTCCCAGTCGTTTTTGTTCGGATAGGGGAATTCCTAATTTCTCGAAGGTTTCTAATAGTGTCGGATCAACTTCGTCCAAACTGTTGAGCTTTTTGGGCTTTTGTTTTGGTGCGGAGTAGTAGATAATGTTTTGGTAGTCGATCGCCGGATAGTTGACGTGGGGCCAGGTGGGCTCGGTCATTGTCAGCCACTTGCGATATGCTTTGAGGCGGAATTGCAGCATGAATTCCGGTTCGTTTTTCTTGGAGGAAATCAGCCGTACTACATCTTCGCTCAAGCCGCGGGGGATGGTGTCTGACTCGATGTCGGTGACGAAACCGTATTTGTAGTCCTGGTTGACTAGGGTTGTGACTGTAGTGCTCATGATTTTGCGGGTTGAGTGTTCTGGATAGGTCTCTCAAGGATGGCAGGCGCGGAACTGTCGGGGGCCCGGCGAGTTCTGGGGGCTGCTCGGAAAAGTTAAACAACAGGTTTGTTGCTTTAGTATATTTAAGCTACATTAACAACAGCGATCTTGTCAAAGTCAAATTAATATTTTTTTGTGAAGATGATGGAGACTACTCAGCAGACTTCCACGAAACAAGACATCCTGCAATATTTGCTCAAGGGGGGTCAAGGGACGGCTCTTGAGTTGGCGGAGTCTTTGGAGATGAGCCCGCAGGCGATTCGCCGTCATTTGAAGGATTTGGAGGCGGAGGGGCTGATTCGGTATCAGTCGGTTCAGGCTGGTATGGGGCGACCGCAGCATATTTATGAGCTTACCAGTCTGGGGCGCGATCGTTTCCCGAACCGTTACGGCGATTTTGCTGTGTCTTTTTTGGATACTTTGGCGGAAACCGTCGGCCGCGAGCAAGTGATTTCTATTCTGCAAAAGCAGTGGGAGCGCAAGGCGATGGAGTACCGCCGGCTGGTGGGTGCGGGTTCGCTGCAAGAGAGGGTGATTAAGTTGGTGGAACTCCGCAGGGCTGAAGGTTATATGGCTGAGTGTTATCCTGTAGAATCTGTAGAGGTTGGAATGTGCGATCGCGATGTTAAGGGCGATCGATTTGTGTTGATGGAACACAACTGTGCTATTTCTAATGTGGCGGAAACTTTTCCGAGTGTTTGCGGCAATGAGTTGGAAATGTTTGCGGCTGTGTTGCCGGATTGTACTGTGGAGCGGACTCACTGGATTATTGATGGGGAACACCGCTGCGGTTATTTGATTGCTAGGAAGAAGGAAGTAGTCAGTAGTCAGTAGTCCGCAGTCAATAGTCCGTAGTCCGTAGTTGTTATTAGTTATTAGTCAGTAGTTATTAGTTATTAGTTATTAGTTATTCAACTCTCAGCAGTCAACTCTCAACAGTCAACTCTCAGCAGTCAACTCTCAGCAGTCAACTCTCAACTCTCAGCAGTCAACTCTCAACAAATAACTATGGAACCATTAGCAGATTTTTTAAAGCCGGAAGAGTGCGCCGAAGTTGATATGGCGCTGCTGTCGTCGAAGGAAAAGTTTTCGACTCGATTGGCAATTTATGGTTTGAGGGTGCTCAAGCAAATTGCTGGGGAGACTGGTTTGCCGATAACTGAGGTGTCTAACCAGCAGGTGATGGATTGGATTAAGAATGATGAGAGCATTCAACAGTCGATTCAAGTTGATGCTAGTTTTGAAAACTTTTTTACTAATTTGGTGGTTGCGTCTTTGCGACCGTTGAGGCAAATTGCGACAGAATCGGGAGGTGCGATCGAGCAATTAACAGTTAAGCAGGTTGTGGCGTGGTTTGAGAAGGATGCGAAGATTCGCAGAGAGTAGGGTATGGATGCGGCGTTTTTGGATTGGCGATCGGGCTGACGCGCTCAGACTCCCAGAAACCGGGTTTTTTCCGAATCTGTCGCCTGCAACGACATATTTTCATAAAAACCCGGTTTCTCGCCTCTCATCAGACTCCATGACATCATCGAAAAAAAGTTTTGACAAAGGGGTTGACAAACTGGGGAGAGCTTGGTAAGGTAATTAAGTCGAGCGAAAGAGATGCAGCGCATCAAATTTAACGCAGACACAAGATTCAAAGTTTATAAAGCTTTCCTGGTGCTTATGATGTAATGGAACCACTCCGATCCATCCCGAACTCGGTTGTTAAACGTTGCTATGGCGAAGATACTCGGCGGGTCACTGCCCGGTAAAATAGCTCGGTGCCAGGTTAATAATAAATTAAAGCTCTTTTCCCGCAACAACGGAAAAGGGCTTTAGTTTTTTGGGGAGTTAGAAGCTCGGCGGTTGAAACCGCTCTGCAAGTCAAACGAAGTCCGGATGGTGCGCGGACTGAAGAAGCTCGGCGGTTGAAACCGCTCTGCAAGTCAAACGAAGTCCGGATGGTGCGCGGACTGAAGAATAAGAGGTAAAAATTTATGAAGATTAGTTATGATTCAGACATTGATGCTCTCTACATTAGACTTGTAGAAGGCAAGCATCAGTGTCGCACTTTACAGTTAACTGACGAAATTGCTTTAAATATTGGGGAAAATGAGTTAAGCTGTTGTGCAAATAAACATTGTATATT
>NZ_JADEXD010000068.1 GCF_015207285.1 Tychonema sp. LEGE 07203
GTAAACTCGTGTCTCGAATGCCACTTTTTTAAGCATTTATACTGAATATATCTTGCAGTTATCACCATTGTTGGGGTAGATTCAGTCCACCCACACCCCATGTGACAGTTGGGGTGCGGAATGTGGGTTTAATAACAGGCAAGATGCCTGTTCCACAACAACTCAATATTCCTCTTGTGGGGCGGGCTAGAAGCCCCGCCCAAAAAAAGTTGATTCACAATACTGCCAGATGTCAGCAATCAACTACTCGTAAAGCTTCGCATCGTTGTACGGCGGATGTTCGCAAGCGATATATAAAGCATTTGTCGGTTCGAGGGCTTCTCCTGTCACCGGATCGATCGGCTTGAGGACAAAGCATAACAGAGAGAGCGATCGCCAATCCAAATTATCCAGCTTCCCGCGTTCGTAGCGGTTGACTGTGGCGGCACTGATACCCACATCTTTGGGTACAGGTTGATTTGTAGCCGTGAACAGCGCCTCTTCATATACCTTTGTTTTAAATTCTGTTTCGCTGACAGACCAGCCTGTTGTCTGTCTTGCGGCTTTTAAAATCTTCCCCAAACGCATCCGCCCCGTCTCGGTGAAGCGAACGGGACGCAATTCCTGCTCTTTGTCTACCACAGCTTTGTTAGAGAGTCCTGACATTTTTCCCACCTACGTTAACTCTCAAACTAGCACAGCATCAATGATTGAGGGTTGCACGAGCAACATCTGAGCTTAAGAAGTTTAAATTAAGCCTTCTTGCACTTGTGCAATAAGAGTCTGATATAGTAATATGTAATTGACTCTAAACAGAATTTGCCTCTCAAGCCCTGAGTATACAGCCATGACAGCACTGTTTCGCCGCATCCAACCCTAGAAAAAGCTCCGGATCGCCGTCAGGTCGTAGGCGTAAGCCGGGGCGTAGCCATCGCCCAACTGCTCAAAATCAGCCAAAATCAAATTAAGCGAATCGAATCTTGGGCTTTCGTGGTTTTCGTGCATCGGTTCGACAGAGGCGGACAATTTATCTCGTACCGCAGGCTGGAAGAATGGCAAAATGCGATCGCCCATCAAATCCAAACTTGCCCCACCCTTTCGCAACTTTCACAGATCAAAACTTCGATTCAGTACGACACCCGGAAATTCAAAAAACAATACCTTCAAAAAAACCTTGACTTTTTCAATCAAATGTGTATTGAAAAACAAGATGTTCTCGAAATGTGGGAAAGCTCAAACAGCATTGCTTCGTAGCAGAAATCAGGCAGATTCCCTAACAATAGACGCGCCCAACGGTGAAGACGCTGTTAATTGCTCAAACCATTGCGTTCGATTCTTTCTTCCTTCTTCCGACGGACATCGGACTGATGACGTTGGACCCAAAGCTCGGCGGGGACAGCAAAACATGACGTTGGACGTTGGACGTTGGACGTTGGACGTTGGACTGATGACTTCTTCCTTCTGCGAAAACAGAAGCGAAACACTTGCGAGCAATTGCGAGATAAAATCACCCCAAAAATCACCCGCGAATGCTCCGCCACATCAGTCACGAAAACCATCGCCAAAGCAATTAAGACATTGCCTGAGCAATATAATCAAAATAAGGAGCAGCTTCCTGAGCATCATCCTGATTGAGCAAAGCCAAAGCAGCTTCCTTCAAACAGCGGATAGCTTCCACCATGCCAGGAACAGGAACGCCCAGAGAATTATACATTTCCCGAACGCCAATCAAACCGATACTTTCGATCGGCTCTTTGTCACCGGCCAAGATACCGTAGGTAATCAGGCGCAAGTACCAGCCGTAATCGCGCAGACACAAAGCCCGTTCGCGCTGACCGTAAGCATTGCCCCCAGGAGAGATAAAATCAGGTCGTTTTTTCCAGAGTTTTTTGCTAGCTTCTTCAACAATTTTTTTCTCACTGTCAGACAGCGCAGTAGCAATACGCACCCGCTGTTCTCCCGTTTTAAAAAAATCTTTGATGCTTTGAAGTTCGCCGGTACTGGGATAACGAAGTTCGTCGTCGGCTTGGAGAATTAGTTGGCTAACTACGCTCATTGTTATTCAAAAAAATTGAGGATATTTGAGAGTAAGATTAATTGACATTCTCATCCCTTAAAGATGAGATTCTTGGTTGGGCGATTTACTTTGCTTCTAACATTTATCAACATTAGAAGTAGCGGGTAAATCTCCCCAAGCGTTATGCTTGATGTTCAAGCCAGTTTCCCTGTGTTCCAGGGGACTGCGGGAAAAAACTCAAAAACTGCGAGTGAGAGTTTTGATGTCGGCAGACACTTTAACTGTTTAACGAGTTTTTGCTAGCTCGCCCCAACAGCATATCGCACCGACGGGATCGAGGCAACTCGCGACAAGCTCGACTGCCTGGTGGAAGCTTGGCTTTAGCAGCAAGACATTCAGCGGCCCGAAGACAGCCTACCGCTGAGCTTGAGTGCGATGGCTTGCGCCCCGCTTCGCTACGACTGGCTCTCAGGAAAGAGAGAGCGATATTGCATTACCATATTAAATCCTACCACGACTACTTGTGACCAAATCTAAATTCCCCACCCCAAACTCGACGAAATTGGCAAACCGTTGCCAGCAAGGTCAACTGATTGAGATAGAGATTACCGGCTTGACAGACACCGGCGACGGAGTTGGTCGCTTTGGCGACTTAGTGGTGTTTGTGCCCGATACCGTGACGGGCGATCGAGTCCTTGTCCGCCTCGTGCAAGTCAAATCCACCTACGCTACAGGCAAGCTGGACACACTTTTGGAAGCATCCGAACACCGAATCCGAGCTAACTGCATTGTCGCCGACAAGTGCGGCGGCTGTCAGTGGCAGCACGTTGACTATCAACATCAGCTTGCAGCCAAGCAAAATCAAATCATTCAAGCCTTAGAAAGGATTGGCGGATTTAGCAATTTGCAAGTCAATGAAATTTTAGCTGGAAAAATCGAGGGATTTCCCCAATTTTTGGGATACCGCAACAAAGCAACTTATCCCGTGGCAATATCTGCGACAGGTCAAGTACAAGCAGGTTACTATCAAAAAAGCACCCACAAATTAGTCAATCTCAATCAGTGTCCGGTGCAAGATCCGCGGCTCAATCCTTTATTAAAAAAAGTCAAAGAAGACATTCACTGGCGGGATTGGCCTGTCTACGACGAAAAGAAACATACAGGAGAATTGCGTCACTTGTCCTTGCGGATCGGGCGGCGCACCGGCGAAATGCTGCTAACTTTAATAGTTCGCACTGGTGAGTTGCCCGGAATCGAAGAGCAAGCATCTGAGTGGCTGAAACAATATCCTCAACTTGCGGGTGTTTGTTTGAACATAAATCCTGCTCAGACGAATGTAATTTTTGGTACAGAAACTCGCTGCATAGCTGGTACATCTTATCTGCGAGAAAAATTTGCTGGCTTGAATTTCAAACTAAGAGCAGATACTTTTTTTCAGGTCAATACAGAGGCTGCTGAAGCGTTGCTGGATGTGATTGTAGGCGAATTGGATTTGCAGGGAAACGAGGTTTTGGTGGACGCTTATTGCGGAATTGGGACGTTTACTTTGCCGCTGGCAAAACAAGTCAAAATCGCGATAGGTTTAGAGGTGCAACCGGCGGCGATCGAGCAAGCCAAATTAAATGCTGAGTTAAATGATGTGAAAAATGTCGAGTTTCAGGTGGGAACTGTAGAGAGTTTGCTGCCTGTCTTGGGATTGACACCGGATATTGTGCTGCTAGATCCGCCGAGGAAAGGGTGCGATCGCGCGGTTTTGGAAACTCTTAAGGAAATTAAACCAAATCGTATTGTTTATGTTAGCTGCAAGCCTGCTACTTTGGCTCGCGACCTGAAGATTTTGTGCGAAAATGGGGATTATAAGTTAGCGCGGGTGCAGCCGGCGGATTTCTTTCCTCAGACTTCTCATGTTGAGTGTGCGGCTTTTTTGGTGCGGTGAATGACAGGGCGATCGTTGTTTAGTTAGCGTCAAGATTGCTTAAAAAGCGATCGGCTCGATCGAGTCCCGATCGACTAGCGATGTAGCCTGCAATTTGCTCGATGGATTGAAGAATTGGGAATGACTGATTGTATAGAACCCATTTGACATCTTTGAGTTTTTAGGTTGGGTGACGAGAAATATAGAGAGAAACTGGTTTCTGAGATTTACGAAAGGGGCGAGAAACCGGGTTTCTTGGAGTTTTTGGTTGGGTGACGAGAAATATAGACAGAAACCCGGTTTCTGAGATTTACGCAGAATAGATATCAAATGGGTTCTATATGGGTTTGCAGCTTGCAAGCGAGTTGCGCTGTTTGTGAGAACTCCTATCGCAGCGGCGCGGCTGAGAAAAAAATTGGCACGAACACGCCAAAGAGGTTTATCTTAATAGTTATAACTTGGCTCTAGGAGGACTCGATCGGTGTACCGCCGCTCTTACAACTTCAGCTATGTCGCAGCTATAAGTATTGTGATATCTCCTGCACTCAGCTTGCTGGCAATCTCAGAGGCTGGGGCATTTGCCGCTACGATCGATGCTAGACAGGTTCAAGGAAGCGACCGCGCCCAGACAACTGAACCCAACACGCCAGCAGACACACTCTTTGAGGCGGGAGTAAAACAGCACCGCGAGGGTTTGTTTGTCGAAGCAATCGAGACTTTTGAACAAGCTTTGGCAATTCGCAAGCAACAAAACGACAAACCCGAAATCGGCAGAATCCTCAACCGCCTGGGAGAAGTTTACGGCGAAATGGGTTCAAAGTCGAAAGCTTTGGAAGTTCTGCGACAAGCTTTAGTCATTCACCGAGAAATAGGCGATGCGCGCCGCCTCGCTCAAACCCTCAATCTCATGGGTTTCATCAACCGGATTTCCGACAAATTTCCCGAAGCGCTGAAACTGCACGAAGAAGCGTTGGAACTCGCCAAAACTGTTGAGGACCAAGTTGAAATCGGAGAATCGCTGCACAACATTGCGGCGGTGTACGCAGAACAGGCAGAATATGCCAAGGCGATCGAATTTTACCAGCAAGCGCGTGTCATTCGCACTTCTGCGAGCGATCGGCGCGATTTAGGCCGTACCCTCAACAATATGGGCGGCGTTTACTACAACATCGGCGATTTTGACAGAGCGATGGAATTTTACCACCAAGCTTTAGCAATTCGCCGGGAAATCGGAGACAGGGCTGGCGTGGGCCGCCTCCTCAACAACATGGCACTTACCTGTCGCAAACAGGGCAAAGATACTCAAGCGCTGATCTATTTTCAGCAAGCGATACCGATGTTAGAAGCCATCGGCGACCAGACAAATATCGGACGCTTGCTCAGCAATATGGGCGAGATTTATGAAAGTCTCGGTGAATCTGCCAAAGCTCTCGAATCCTACGAAGAAGCTTTGAAAATTGCCCGCGAGAAAAAAGATAAATTTGGAGAAACTGCGGCGATGGAGGGAATTAAGCGATTGTCTTCCGGTCGGCTCGTGCCACAGTAAAGGCTGTCAGTCAGTAAAACAATCGATCGATCTCAGCTATGAATATCCGCTTCTTTTGGTCTGTCGGCGTTAGCGCCGTGCAAAGCAAAAACCGGAGTCAAAGCAGATTTTCCCTTCAGAGAAACAGCTCCCAAAGCCTCGCAAATGAAGTTTAGCCCGATCGACTCAAACACCCTTTTACCAATCAAAATTTGGTTTTCCCCCGCCTCGCTCATCAACCGAGCAGCCGTATTCACCGTATCGCCGAGGATATTAAACTCCCTGCGCCCTCGCGGTTCTCCAACCTCAGCAGCAAACACCGGCCCGAGGCACAGGCCAATTTGACAGCTAACTTTGATTTCTTGACCGCCGATAATTACTAGGGGCAAATCTGCAATCAAATCTCGGATGGCAATCGCCGCACTAGCTGCGCGGCTGGCGTCATCGGTGTGAGCGTCGGGAACCCCAAAATAAATCAGCATATCCGAACCGTCCAAATGCGCGGTTACTTTTTGCAACACACCGCCTTTAGCTGATACTACAGCATCGATCGACGCAAACACCCGCGAATAACCCACAACCAGATTGACTTGTTCCTCCGGCGAAGCTTTGTCCACAGACTCCGGCAAACTAATTAAATTGACAAACATTACTGTTGGTTCGGGAAAATCCGGCGGAATTTTCCGTCTGTCGGCATTTTCAACCAGCAGTCTCAGGATTGGTTTGGGAATATAACTAGCAAGGGGTTCAAGCCGCTTCACAGCTTCCACGATTTCGCTTACCAAACCCGACACGCTGCGATCGAGCAATACCGAACTCGGCATCCGCCGCCGATTCAAAGTAATATCGTACTCTCCGAGGCGATCGTCCGTGAAATCATCCGCCACCAAAAAATAACCCGGTTTCCCCGGTTCAAAACAAAATTGCTCTCCCAAAAACTCTCTAGTAGTTTCAGTCAAACACACCCGCCCCACACTTCCAGAACCCTCAGCCTGTTTGGCTTGCTGAACAGAATGTCCCAGCAGTACGTGAGCCATCCGCTGTGGCGTACCGATATCAGCACTAATGTAGCGGCCTCCGTGGATACCCACCCGCATCCTCAAAGACAAAACACCCCGCGCCGTTTCAATATTCGCAAATTTAGCCATCGCCCGCTGCATCCGCAAACCCGCCCGCACTGCCCTGGCTGTATTTTCTTGCTCGATCCCTCCCAGAAACTGCACCAGCATCGCATCTCCGGTGAACTCCAGCAAATCCCCGCCCGATTTGCTGATAATTTCGATTGTGGAGGCAAAATAGTCGTTAATCACCCCCAGCAGCGTTTCAGCACCCTTGCGGCCCTGGGCTGCGTTCGCTTCCAACAGCGACGTAAACCCTGCTAAATCCGTGAACAGCAAAGTACCTGTCAGCCACTGGTAGCGCACCTCCCCTAGGTTGGGCGGAGATTGGGAGACGGGTTTGGGTACGTAGTCGTGGAGGATGTACCGGAGAGTCCGCAGGTGCTCGAAAACCGCCATTAGCGTTGTGGGGGACGGATCTACCCACGCAGCAGCGTATAGTTGGGCGGAAAGGAGTGCTCGCAGTCGCAGTTCGATCGCAGCTAAGGGAGGATTGTAGGTTAATCTCTTAATTTCTTCCACCTAGTCTATGCTTTTTAAAATAAGATAAGTTCGATCGATCTAGAGCTAACACTAATAGCTAGAGTTATACCATTATCATAAGTTTCCCGAGTTTCCCGTGACCCGATACCAGCCTAACTCACAACCCAGGACAGAAATTTCCGAAAGTCACGGCTTGCTAGCTGCGGATTTGATCCGAGTAGCTCGATCGGCTTACGGTATGTATCTGAAAGTTCATTCCGAGCAGATTCAGCGTCCGGCTGGTGTAGTTGTTAGTCTGGGAAGCAATCGAGGTCAGCTAATTTTTGCTTCGCAGCCGGTTTTGTTGCCCGGTGAACGTTTTGTTACTTTTGACGAAATTGAATCTCAAATGTATTAGTCATTGGTCATCAGTCAGTTGGCAGTTGACAAGAAAGCAGTTGGCAGTTGACAGTTGTTAGTAGTCAGTTGGCAGTCAACAGTTAACAGTCAACAGTAAGAAATACGAATTACGAATTACCAATTACCAATTACCAATTACCAATGCCCAATTAATGGAAATAATTTTTAATTCTATTGTTTATGTCATTGTCTTTGTTATCGGCTCGGCGATCGGCAGCTTCTTGAATGTGGTAGTCTATCGGCTGCCCGCGGGTTTGTCGGTGATACACCCTCCCTCTCGCTGTCCCAAATGTTTAAATCAACTCAGAACTTACGAAAATATACCCGTGTTCGGTTGGGTGTGGCTGCGGGGACGCTGCAATCACTGTCGCAGTCGGATTTCGGCCCGCTATCCGCTGGTAGAAGCAGCTACGGGTTTGCTGTTTTTGCTGATTTTTTGGCGGTTTGGGATAACAGTAAAAACTCTGGGGTTTTGGGCTTTTTTTAGCTGGCTATTGGCTTTGTCTTTGATTGACTGCGATACCATGACTTTGCCTAATTCTTTAACTCGATCGGGCTTGGTGCTCGGATTGGTTTTTCAAGTGGCGAAAGGTTGGTGGCCGACTTTTAGCCCGATCGACTCGGTAAACTATCTGGTACTCGACGGCATCCTGGGAGCAGTTGTCGGGTTGTGGCTGTTTGATGCCATCGGACTTGCAGGTTCGATCGGCTTCGGGCAGACTGCTATGGGGATGGGAGATACCAAATTGGCAGCCTTGATGGGAGCTTGGCTGGGCTGGAAATACTTGCTGCTAGCGGGATTTATTGCCTGTGTCGCTGGGGCTGGTGTCGGCGGCGGGGCGATCGCCCTCCGATTGCTCGACCGTCGTCAACCCATGCCTTTCGGCCCGTTTCTGGCTCTCGGCGCAGCAATTACTGCTCTGTGGGGCGAAGCGATTTTATCTACTTACTTGCAGTTATTTTTCCCGAATTTAACTTTCTGATCTGTCGGTACTCCGGCGCGATCGAACATAACATTGTCTCAATAATTGGTAAAATTGTTCCGTGTCTTGGATTACACTTACAACTACTAGCTTTCGCTGGGAAGCGGAATTAATGCAGCAGATCCTAGCTGCTCATCAAATCCCAGCTCGCATCGTTGACTTGGGCGTAGCATCTTATTTAGGAGCTGGAAGTGCTACAGCTTTGCAAGTTCTTCCAGAAGACCGGCCGACAGCATCGCTCCTCATCAGTCCCATTGAAGAGGAACCCGAATCTAACAGTTAACAGTCAACAGTCAACAGTTAACAGTCAACAGTCAACAGTCAACAGTCAACAGTCAACAGTTAACAATTACCAAGTTTTAATGTCTCTATTTGATTGGTTTGCAAATCGAAGAAAATCAGTACCGAACTCTCAAGAACGGCCGGAACGAGAAATAGCCGACGGGCTTTGGAATAAATGCGAGGCGTGCGACGCGCTCAGTTATACCAAAGACTTGCGGGCAAATCAAATGGTTTGCTTGGAATGCGGGCATCATATCAGAGTTTACAGCGACCAACGCATAGAACAGTTGATCGACCCCAATACCTGGATGCCGATTAACGAAGGTCTCCATGCCACCGATCCCCTGAAATTTCGCGATCGCAAAAAATATAGCGACCGGCTGCGAGAATTTCAAGAAAAAACAGGGCATCTAGACGCCGTAGAAACAGGCACCGGCAAACTCGAAAATTTGCCCGTCGCCCTCGGAGTCATGGAATTTCAGTTCATCGGCGGCAGCATGGGATCGGTTGTCGGAGAAAAACTGACCCGCCTGATCGAACACGCCACGCGGGAACGTTTACCCGCGATCGTTGTCTGCGCTTCGGGCGGCGCGAGAATGCAGGAAGGAATGCTCAGCCTGATGCAAATGGCCAAGATTTCCGGGGCTCTGGAGCGCCACCGGGAAGCGAGACTGCTTTACATCCCAATTTTGACCCACCCGACGACCGGCGGTGTCACAGCCAGTTTTGCCATGCTGGGAGACATTATAATTGCAGAGCCAAAAGCTACTGTAGCCTTTACCGGCGGCCGGGTAATCGAGCAAACTCTGCGGGAAAAGCTGCCGGAAAATTATCAAACTTCCGAATACTCCTTCGCCCACGGTTTTGTAGACTCGATCGTACCCCGGACTCAATTAAAGAAAACTCTCGCTCAACTGATCCGCCTCCACCAGCCCCAACCTTTCTTGGTAAAACCGGAATTTCCCGCCCTCGATGCCGGCGAGAGCCACCACGCGGTGCCCGCGCCGACTCACGCTTTCAAGCTTTCTCCCTGAGCAGCAGTGCCGGATGATTGTCTGTTGGTGAGCCCGCCAGAGACGAAAATCTTAGAGGAATTGCCAAAAAACCCTGGTTTTTTGGCAAAACATAAAGTTTGGTAGCGAGAAATGCAGCTAAATACCGGGTTTTTAGCCCCGCGCTCCCAAGTCCTATTGATAATAAACACCCCGCAATGGGATGATATTAGTTGGAAGTTGACGGGCTATTAATTTTGGGTGAGCAAAAATGCTTAGTGGCAGTTAGTGGTTAGTGCGCTGGCGATCGAACAAAATCTCAGAACAAACTAACAGATGCGAGCTAACAGCGCTTTGTTAAATTGTCCAGCTTTCAGTCAATAGCCGTCAACTCAATTTTGACCAGTCAGCGACCTAAAAATTATGGGTTTTGCAGACCTATCCATCGCAGAAATAGCAGAGGACTTCGATGTCCCTGTTGAAGACGTGCTCCGCTTGTGCGACGAGTTGGAAATTGCCTACAAGCATCCTCAAACCCGTTTGGCTTTGGAAGATGTTAAGGCAATTATGTCCGCTCTCGAAAAAAGGCGCGACTCAAAACGGGTTGCAGATTAGCTCGCAAAATTCCTTTACCTCGATCGGGTATCGCTGCACAAACTTTTGCCAATTGTCGCAGCAGCAAGGAATTTTGAACAGAAATCTGTTTGCCAGCTACGCTTTCTTAGCGTTCAATAATTTGTCGGATTTTTTTAAGGAGAACCATGCTTAAAAGATATTTCATTGCTCTGACCGCTGTATTTTTGACATTTCAGTTATTTGTCAGCAGCGCGATGGCTATCGAACTGAGTCCGGAACTTCGCACAGTGGCTTTAGATGACCAAGGCGCTTCGGCGGTGCTGAGCCTCAAACAAGTTCAGCAAGGCAAACGCTTGTTTAACTCAGCCTGCGCTAAATGTCACTCTGCGGGAATGACAAAAACTGACCCGAACGTGAATTTGAGTCCCAAAACTCTGGCTTTGGCCAACCCACCCCGCAACAATATTGAGTCGCTGGTGGACTTTATGAAAAATCCCACCACTTATGACGGCTTTGAGGATATTTCCGAGCTGCATCCGAGCATGAAGAGTGCGGATATTTTTGCAGAGATGAGAAATTTATCGGATGAGGATTTGTACGCGATTGCCGGTCACATTCTGTTGCAGCCCAAAATAATTGGCGAAGACTGGGGTGGCGGTAAAGGCGCTCGCTAATCAATTTTAAATTTTAGATTTTGGATTTTGGATTGGAAGGGGGCTGGGCTTTGGCAAGCATTGCTGGTCGATCGTTTTTCGCTCTAAAATCTGAAATCTAAAATTTACTTGTTACTCACCCATATCGCAAAAGGTTGTAGTCCGTCATGCAGCGTCTTGGTGTTTTTGTCTGCTTTCTGTTGGGATTTTTAATTATTTTGCCGCTGGTGCTGCTGGCACCTCAACCTGCCTTGGCTGCTGGTGATGCTTATGTGACTCGCTATTTGAAAGTCACCGAACCTGTGCCATTGGAATTGGACGCACAGGGAAACACTCGGTTGTTTTCGGCTGAGGATTTGTCCTCCGGCAAGCGGTTGTTCGAGCAAAGTTGCCTCAACTGTCACGTCGGGGGAACAACTTTGCCCGATCCGACTGTATCTTTGTCTTTGACTGCTCTGGAGGGGGCAACGCCTCCGCGCAACAACATCAATAGTCTGGTGGCGTATCTGAGAGAACCCATGACTTATGACGGTAGCGAGGAAACTTTTTGGTGCCGCCAAGTGCCGGAAAGCTGGATGCAGCAGGATGAGATTGAAAATTTGGCTGCTTTTGTGCTCCGAGCTGCTCAGAAGGCTCCGGGCTGGGGCGTGGAGAATTTTGAGAGTTGAACGGCTAGGGCCAAAAAGTGGTAGATTAATCGGAGAATCGCGATCGCCACTGCGTGTTTGTGCCTGAATAAACAGGTAAAATAACTAAAGAACCACCTTCAAAGGTGTCCATTAGAGGAGAACTGTGTTGAAAAGACTCTTATCCATCGCCCTGTTAGCGATCGCAATTTTTACCGTCGGCTTCGGCCGCCCTGCTTTGGCAGGCGATGCTGCTAACGGAGCTAAACTCTTTAGCGCCAACTGTTCTGCTTGTCACATCGGTGGCGGCAACGTGATTATGTCAATGAAAACCTTGAAAAAGGATGCTCTGGAAAAGTACGGTATGAATTCTCTCGAAGCTGTTACCGCTCAGATAACTAAGGGCAAAAGTGCTATGCCTGCTTTTCTCGGTCGCTTGAAGCCCGAACAAATCGATGATATCGCTGCCTACGTGCTCGAACAATCTGAGAAAGACTGGAAAGGCTAAACTGCCTCTTTGAAATCGGACAAGCTGGACTTGATTTAATTTAAAACTTGTCCTCCCGATCGCACCCTCTCTCACTTTTTGCCGAATAAATATCGGTTGGCAGCGCTCTTCACTTGTTTGGGAAAGCGCGCCAGAAATCGGATTTTTATTTGCCCGAGAGCGAGAGAGGGTAACTTTATTTTAGATTTTAGATTACTAGCTGACTTTGTATAAATTGTCAAGCACTTTACATTAAGATTTATCTAGGTAAGCCGATCGTAAATTGAGGTTGTGTGATAGGATATCAAGCCTTTACTAGCAAAGCATTTAAATCCAAATTATAATCGATCGCGAAAGTAAACTCTACATATATCATGAACGTAAAAACATCAGAAAAAGTTACAACTCTCGGAGATGCCGCCTCTGCTGCGATCGAGAAATATTTTCGCAAAATAATAGCGCACGAGGCTGAAGTTATCAAAGACAAAGATGCAGAAGAACTTCACCAAATGCGCGTAGGATTGCGGCGTTTGCGATCGGCTGTAACGGGTTTTGCTTTGGTTTTAGATTGGCCAAAAGAAGCTTCTGAAAGCAAAATTGGTAAAGTGGGGCGGATTCTGGGAACGCTCAGGGATTTGGATGTGATGCTCGAAAGTCTCCAAAAACGCTATTACCCAAATTTGCCGGCCCGCGAACAGGAAGTTTTGGATGAGGCTTTGTCGAACTTGCTAAAACAGCGGCGCCGGGCTTTAAAAAAGGTGAGGGCTGTTTTGGCACAAAAAAATTACCGATCGCTGAAAAAGTCGATCGAAAATTGGCTGGAAAAACCGCAGTTTCAGGCGATCGAACATTTGCCAATTGCTGAAGTTTTGCCAGATTTACTGTTACCTCAAGTCAGCGAGTTTTTCCTGCATCCGGCTTGGCTGCTGGGCACGGAATATGAGGATGGCAAAGTGAAAGTTTGCGACGATTTGAATGCTGAAGCTGTAGAAAAGAAGTTAGCAGCGGAGGGAACAATTCTGCACGATTTGCGGAAGCAAGCCAAGCGGGTTCGCTATTTGATGAATCTGTTTGGCGATTTTTACGGATCGAGTTATGAAGGTTATGTAGAAGATGTCAAAGCTGTTCAAGAATGTTTGGGCGACATTCAAGACTGTGAAGTTTTAGGCGAGTTTCTGACAGATTTTGTGGAGAGCGATTTGGAAAAAGATTTGCCGAAATTGGCTGATACTTTAGCAGAAACTCGCTACGCAGCTTGGGGAAAATGGCAGGTTTTGCAGAATAAGTATTTGAGTTCGGAAAATCGTCAAGGTTGGCGATTGGCTTTAATTCATCCTGCGGTTGAAGATGCTGCTAATGTCGAAGCGTCGCAGTAATTTTAATGGTTTTGTAGTTGTGCTTGGCTAGGCTTTGGGCGCAACTGCAAGTAACAGATCGGAAGTAAATATACAGCACTTGGCGCGACCAAGAGAATCTATACATTAATATTCTAAAAATAAAAATTTCCCTCTTTGATGTGTTGCAGTATAAAATTTTGCCGGGAGCGATCCGTCCACCTGCTGAATATTGTTACAAATGTTACCGTTAGCCTCACAGTAAAATATTGGTGTTTTTCGGTTTCCCGTACATTTCTGTCAGCAGCTTCAACAAGTTCTGTTATCTTAGACAGGAAGAGTTGTCTGGCTGGCGTATTTGCTAGCAAAAAAAGCTGCTGTTTGATGAAGTATCTGTCTTCAGGAGGAACATTCGATCGCCTGAAAATTATCCCTATAGGAACTGTTTGGCGATCGCCTCAATCGTTATTATCAGTTCAATGACAGCGAAGTTCTGGCAGATAAATACTGGGGTGTTGCGAACAGTCGCTAGGTTTGATGCTACGTACACACTAGGAAAGCGGTAATTAATATTCACCCGCCCCTCTTTCCTGACGGACTCTAAAACCAGGGCTGGTAGCAGCGCCTGCATTGAGTCGGAGTCTTCAGCGGGACTTAAAAATGAAAATCACGTTTGTTCTTCCTACTTTGTCTCTGACTGGTGGAATACGAGTAATATCTATTTTTGCAGAACTTTTGAGAAAGCGCGGGCACGAAGTGTTCGTCATCTCTGTACCCCACGCCCAAGCGAGCCTGCGCCAGCAAGTCAAGTCGCTGCTGCGGGGACGGGGTTGGATTTCCACACCAGAAAACGAACCCTCATTTTTCGATAATTTAGGTGTAGAACAGAAAATTACCGATCGCTACCGCCCGGTAGAAGACAAAGATGTACCTGACGCTGACGTAGTAGTTGCAACTTGGTGGGAAACCGCCGAGTGGGTAGCAAAACTATCTCCCAGTAAAGGAGCAAAAGCTTATTTTATCCAGCACCACGAAGCTTTTGACTATATACCCGAAGGTAGAGTAGAAGCAACCTGGATGCTGCCCATGCACAAAATTACGATCTCTCAGTGGTTAGTTGAGCTAGCTCGGACTAAATACGACGATCGCCAAGTTTCCTTAGCTCCTCCGACTGTTGACACCAAGCAATTTTACGCCTGTCCCCGCCACAAACAATCGGTTCCGACCATTGGCATGATGTACTCTACAATTTACTGGAAAGGAACCGACATCGCCCTCAAAGCTTTTTCCCTAGCTGCCGAAAAAATTCCCAACCTGCGTCTGGTTGCCTTCGGTACAGAGGCCCCATCCTCGGATTTGCCCCTACCGATTAATGCCGAGTATGTAATTCAACCCGACCAAGACAAACTCAGAGACTATTACAGCAAATGCGATGCGTGGCTGCTGGCGAGCCGCTCCGAAGGCTTCGGCTTGCCAATTATCGAAGCGATGGCGTGCCGCACTCCCGTCATCAGTACCCCCGCAGGCGCTGCTCCAGAAATTTTGAGCGGCGGTAGCGGCATACTTGTAAGACCCGAAGATCCCGAAGAAATGGCAGAAGCCATAGAGCGTATCTCTCAGTTGTCCGATGCCGAGTGGCGAGCCATGTCCGAAGCAGCATATGCCAAGGTAGTCAATTATACTTGGGAAGATGCAACGGATCATTTTGAAGCGGGATTGAAAGTTGCTGTAGACAAATCTAAACAGCGGGACGTTAATATAGCTTCCATTTCTCCCTACTTGGAGCCGGTACCAGTCAACCCAATAAGAGTTCCGGTTAAATGCTAACTGCTGCAATCTGAAATCGCAGCGCGGATTGTTGAGGCGCGATTCTCAGCAGGAATTCCAGATCGTTTGGTGGGGTGCTTCTGCCAAAACTCAAATCGCCCGCGTCCTGTTTTCTACCCAGCAGTCTCGACGCAAATTCTGACAGAATCCAGAGCAATAGCGGTTCAAAGTTACCGCAGGCCAAACTATAGTGCGAGGGAGGTTTTAACGATCGCGCCGTTATAAGGTTAGACTTGTCTAATCCTCAAACATCTCCCGATTTGTAATTGACAAAAGTAGTTGACGACAAACTAAGGTTGTTCGACTATCAAGTTACGATCGCCCCAACAGCAGAAGCCGGCACTCTAGACCGAGGTCAAAAACAGGCTCGTAAGTGCCAACTTCCTGTAATGGAGAAGTTTGAAGAACCAGCGTGCATCTTCCAGATATATTTATGAAAATTACTTTTGTCCTTCCTACCCTCAGTCTTTCCGGGGGCATGAGGGTGTTATCTATCTATACAGAATATCTTCAAAAGCGAGGGCACAAAATATTTATCGTCTCTACACCCTCGCGACAACCGACTTTGGGCCAACAAGTGCGATCGTTGTTGAGGGGTAGAGGTTGGGAGTCGGTTCCGAAGAAAGAACTGTCTCACTTTGACAAGGTGGATGTAGAAAGCCGAGTTCTCGACATCTACCGTCCAGTTACCGACCTGGATGTACCTGATGCCGATGTGATTATGGCTACTTGGTGGGAAACTGCCGAGTGGGTGGAAAAACTATCCCCGAGAAAAGGAGCGAAAGTTTATTTTCTCCAACACTACGAGGCTTTTGACTACATACCAAAAGGTCGAGTGGAGAAAACTTGGCGGCTGCCGATGCACAAAATCGCTGTGGCCCAGTGGCTGGCCGACAAAGCTCGGAATGAATACGACGATATGTCTGTCTCTCTTGTCCCTCCCACTGTGGACACCAAACAGTTTTACAGCCCCGCGCCGCGAGACAAGAAGCAGTCAGTTCCCACAGTCGGGCTGTACTATTCTACAACTCCTTGGAAAGGCTGCGATCTTGCCCTGAAAGCTTTCTCTATAGCTGCCAAAAAAATTCCCAACCTGCATTTAGTTGCCTTTGGTTCGGGGGAAGATCCTCCTTCCTATTTGCCGCTGCCGCCCGGTACTGAGTATAATAAAGAACCTACTCAAGACCAACTCAAGGATTATTACAGCAAATGCGATGCTTGGCTGTTTTCCAGCAGCTCCGAAGGCTTCGGCTTGCCAATTTTAGAAGCGATGGCTTGCGGCACTCCAGTCATCGGCACGACTGCTGGTGCAGCTCCAGAACTACTGGCTGGGGGGGGCGGAATTCTGCTGAAGTCAAAAGACCCAGAGGAAATGGCAAGGGCGATCGAGCAAATTTGTCAGTTGTCTGATGCCGAATGGCGGGTAATGTCCGAGACGGCTTTAAAGACGGTGATCGATTATACCTGGGAGGACGCGACCGACCTGTTCGAGGCTGCACTGTACGCTGCTGTGGAACGTCAGTCAGAATTGAGGAACAATCGGTAAAATTGAGGTGGATTTAACAGCTTGAGGTGGCGCGATGGTTTAAGTGAGAATTTCGATCGGGCAAATTGCTCTGTCTTTATACAATTTTACTGCCAAAAAAACCTATGGTTGCATTAATCCCAATTGTTCTGTTCGGCTGGATGCCGATCGTTTTTTACCTGTTTTTGAGGTTTCCGACTCAGCGGGCGGTAATTATCAGTTTTGTGGTAGCGTGGCTGTTTTTGCCGCAAGCTTCTTATCCCATCCCCCTATTGCCGCCCTATGACAAAATTTCGGGAGCTTGCTACGCGATTTTGCTGGCCACTATTGTCTTCGATACTTCGCGCCTCACCACTTTTAAACCCGGTTGGCTAGACGTGCCAATGGTAATTTGGTGTTTGTGTCCAATTGTTTCGCAAGTTACTAATGGCGGCAGCCCGATTTC
Organism: Tychonema sp. LEGE 07203; assembly: GCF_015207285.1. GTDB lineage: Bacteria > Cyanobacteriota > Cyanobacteriia > Cyanobacteriales > Microcoleaceae > Microcoleus. The sequence continues at coordinate 17,167 of NZ_JADEXD010000068.1, forward strand.
TCCGACTTTCAGCCAAATCATTACTTGGGGTCTGCCTTATTTTGTAGGACGCTTGTATCTGGGTAGTTTAGACGGGCTGCGACAATTGGCGATCGGCATTTTTGCAGGTGGGTTGGCCTACATTCCCTTTACTTTAGTTGAAGGAGTTAAGGGCCCCCTTCTGCACCAAATGGTTTACGGCGTCAATGCCTTTGATGACTGGGGTCAAGCCAGGCGGATGGGGGGGTGGAGACCGGTAGTCTTTATGCAGCACGGTTTGATGGTGGGCGTGTGGATGATGACAGCCGCCTTGATCGGAGTTTGGCTTTGGCAAACTGGGACGCTCAAAAAGTTTCAAGGCCGCAACATGAAGACTCTAGTAATTGTATTAACTATTGCTTTTTTCCTGTGCCGTTCTACTGGCGCCTACAGTTTATTTGTGTTTGGATTGATCGTATTATTTTCGGCGAAGCAGTTTCACACTTCTTTGCCCCTGTTATTCATAATTGGATATATAGTATTTTATCTGTACTTAGCTGCATCGGGTCAATTTTCGAGCGAAGATGTTATTGGTTTTATCACTCAAATATTTGGCGAAGAACGAGCCTCCTCTCTGAAGTTTAGATTTGACATGGAAGAGATATTGGGGGAAAAAGCGCGGCAAGTATTTCTTTTTGGCTGGGGAGATTCGGGGGGAAACCGCGTGTACAACCAGTACGGTAAAGATATTTCGGTCACAGATAGCTTGTGGATTATTGCATTTGGCGTCCATGGTGCAGTCGGTTTAGTGAGTTTATTTTCTGCTTTGTTACTTCCTGTTGTCGTCTTTTGCCTGTCCAAGTATCCCGCCAGAACCTGGTCTCATCCCAAAGTAGCGCCGGCTGCAGTCTTGGCAGTAGCCTTAACTATGTACGTGTTTGACTGTGTTTTGAACGCTATGACCAACCCTATTTTTGCGGTGATTGCTGGAGGAATATCGGGTCTGGTTTTAAAAGACCCAGAAAGTCTTAAGACTAAAAAAGCCAGTTCGCCACCAAGAAGAAAGTCGCTGGTTCACCAAAAATCAGGATGATTTTCACGGCGGAGGCGAAGTATCGCACTCACAGCTTAAATTTATATCTTGCATTCGCCGAACAAAAAAAACTAAAAAATCTACCACCTTTGCCTCAAACCAAGTTCGGGAGTTGCGCTCTCTTTCCCAGTTGCTCAACATTTGTATGAAAAAAGATTTATTAGATTAATTTACATTACTTTAAGTATGAACGCGAGATAGTCTTGCTCGTTGAAATGTGTTGCAAAGTGTAAATAAAAATTGGCTCTATCGACTTTTTGCTCAAACCAGCCACTTCTTTACAAAATCTTTAAAATTCATTACTAGACAGCTAAGGTATACGCGCATATACTTAATAAAGTATATTCACCCCCTCGCGCCAAAGTAGTGAAAATACGAGGTTGCAGTGTGGGTTATAGTTTGAGTTGTAATTTAATATAAAAGGTGGAAGGGAATAACAAATGAAAACCGTTAATTTATTGAATGTCTCCATAGATAACCTGTCAATAACAGAATTGTTTGAAAAACTCGACAGCGAAGGCGGTGTCGTATTTACGCCCAATGTAGACCACTTGATTAAGTTGCAGTACGATCGCGATTTCTATGAAGCTTACAATCAATCTAGTTATCGAGTCTGCGACAGTCAAATATTGATGTATGCCTCAAAATTTTTGGGTACTCCTATCAAAGAAAAAATTTCAGGTTCGGACTTGTTTCCTGCATTTTATATGTATCACAAGGATAACGAGAATATGAAAATATTTTTGCTGGGAGCTGCTGAAGGTATTGCGAGGAAAGCCCAGGAAAAAATTAATCAAAAAATTGGTAGAGAAATCGTGGTTGAAGCACTTTCTCCTTCTTTTGGCTTTGAAAAAAATGAGGAAGAGTGCGAAACAATAATTGACGCGATCAATAAATCAGGAGCTACAGTTCTGGCCATAGGAGTGGGAGCGCCGAAGCAAGAGAAGTGGCTGATTAAGTACCATAGCAAATTGACACATATCAAAATTTTCTTGGCCGTAGGTGCAACCATTGATTTTGAAGCTGGTTGCAAAGCAAGATCCCCCAAATGGATGAGCGAAGTTGGCATCGAATGGGCGTACCGACTCTTAAGCGAACCGAGAAGGTTGTGGAAAAGATATCTGATAGACGGTTTGCCTTTTTTCCGATTAATAGTAGAACAAAAATTCGGGTTTTATAAAATGCCTTTCATGGACAGCAAAAACACGAAGCTAGAATGGGAAGGCGGTTCCTGAAAACGGGAGGGACAAATCTATAACGTCAATAAGGCTGAGTATGAGTTCTGGCGTTTGACTTCAGGTTTGTAAGACAGATGCAAGCTGTGCGTAGCCCGATCGCCCTTTATGCCAAAAATATTCATTTTTGCTGGCAATTCCGGGTAAAATCGGAATGAAAGCTTTTTGGGAAATCCCTAATTAGGGATACAACAGATGAATCTGCCTTCTTTCTTGTGGTTGTGGAAAATAGCGGCTTGGTCAATGGGTGTTTCTCTGTTAGCTTACCTGCTGCTGGCCGTTACTGGCACCTGGATGTTTGCCGCCCGCAGTACGAAACAGCCCCGACCAAAATGGCTGCGTCCCTTTCATTTGGCGACTGGTACGGGAATGGCGACTTTGGTAATTTTACTGCTGGGAATTGGCGTAGTCGGTACGCTGGGATACTACGGAAATTTGGGTCACTCGGCTCATTTACCGGCGGGATTAGCTGTTGTTGCTTTGGTGTTGGTTTCTGTGGGAAGTGGTTTGCAAATTGGCCCGAAACATCCTTGGGCGCGCCCCATCCACATTGGCACTAATATATTTTTAGGTGCTGGATTTGTGACTGTGTTGATCACGGGATGGACGATCGTACAAAAGTATTTACCAAAAGTTTAACGTTGGTAGTTAGGAGTTCAGTCCTCCGATAACAGATGCGGACTGAACTCCTCATTACTAACTTGCTGCTTTAGCTGTGAAATCTAAGATATGCTGCGCGGTAATTTGCGGTTTTTCTAAGTGAGGAACATGTCCGCAATCCGGTATCCAAATTAGTTGAGAATTGCCGATCGCACTTTCAAACTTTGCCGCATCCGCCGTCCCCAAAATTCGGTCTTGTTTTCCCCACAAAATCAGCGTCTGCTGCTGAATTTGCGAGACTTTTTCCCCAAAACCTGCGTAACCGCCGCTTTTAGTAAAAGCAATTAAAGCTTGATTCCAGTTGGGCGTTTCTAAGTGCAAAGCAGCACAAGTTTGAGCATCCACCGTAGCAAATTTTTTATCGAAATAAGCATTGAGACTAATTTTTTGGCGGATTTTAGGGTTTCGTAAAAATGAAGTTGCCAAATATCCTAAAGGAGGAATGAGAAATTTTCCTTTATTAGAAGTGACGGGAAAACCTGCACTGTCTATCAACACTAATTTTTTGACGGCTTCGGGATAATTGAGGGTGAAATCAATTGCTGCGGCACCTCCCATTGAAGCGCCAACTAAGATTACAGGCTGCGAAATTAGGGTTTTCCAGAAAGAGTAAAGGTGACTGCCAATTGCCATCGCGCTGAATGCTAAACCTGCTGCTCTTTCTGTAAAGCCAAAACCCAATAAATCAACCGCCCAAGTCTCGTTTTTCTCAGCAAGCAGCGGCAACAGGCGGCGGAATTCAAATACGGAACTGTCGAAGCCGTGAATTAGCAAAATCGGCGTGTTTCCGCTGCCTTGGCGCACGTAGGTTGTGGCAATTGGCTGCTGGCTGAGACTCGTTGTAATTGCCTGCTGCTGAATGCTTTGGGCTAAGGCGATTGAGGTGGATTCTGTGAGTTGTGCGATCGACTTTGGCAGAAAACTTGCTGGCATAATTCTTGATAAATTGTTAATTCCTAGCGGCGGTGTCCCCGCGATCGCCCTAACACTTAAGTATATATGCTCGATCGCCCTCAAGGAGTTGGGGCGATCGTCCTCAACTGTCTCTCTCAGCCCAAACTAAGGCTGAGCTTGCTACCCAAATACTAAATAATTAGAAAGTTTTTGCAAATAATTGCTTTTTAGTTTAGTATGCTTGAAAGCAGTAAGTCTTGCTTGTTGCTAATAAAAAAACACGTTAGCATCTAATGCAAGAGAAATAAAACTCGGAACCCGCGAAAAATCAGTCTAATTTTTGGTTCTGGGGAATAGCAGCTTCCGAAATCTTCAACGGGAAATAGTTCGCGAGAACGGGGAATTTCGCCCTGTATGCGATTGTGAGCCGATCGTATTGAGAATAAATCTCAACTCGCTCGACAAGCAAGTCCAAGCAAGAAGTTACTAAAGTCGATGACTTCCAAAACAGATGAATCAAAAATACAGCCAACACAACCAACAGTCAAACCCCCGATATTTCGAGGGTTTTACCTTTTACTGCGAGACACCCGAAGCCGAAGAAACCGAAAACAGCAGCACAGAAGTTCAACCAGACTCAGCCAAGAGTAAATCATTTCCCCTAGCAATGGCAAGCGTCGGCGAAAAGCTGCGAATAGTCAAACTCAGGGGTTCAGAAGGCTGTGTGCGTCGCCTTATCGGCATGGGATTTGTCTCCGGTACCGAACTTCAAATTATCAGCCACTCCGGCGGTTCGGTGATTGTGGCAATTGGCGAAAACCGCATCGGTTTGGGCGCAGGTATGGCACAGAAAATTATGTGCGCGAATTAGGGGAATTGCCATCAATCGGCAGCAATCCTATTTGATTTGCGAACAATTTTTTTTGTTAACTGTCGAGGGAATCAGAAAAAATAGAGATATTCAAAAAAGTTGAGAGGATTGCTGCATTCAACAAGTTGATTGAATTTGGACAATTTTAGACTAAATCAAAACAACAAATGAACGACAAAATACAATTGCGAGATTTAGCTGTTGGTAGCACCGGCAAAGTGGTTGGCTATGAAAAAACAGCCCGCGGCTACAAAGGCAAATTGTTAGCAATGGGATTGACGCCGGGAACCCAATTTACTGTTACTCGCCACGCACCTCTAGGAGATCCCGTAGAAATCCTAGTCCGAGGTTTTAAACTCAGTTTGCGAAAAGATGAAGCCAAAACCCTATTTGTAGAGGAGATGAAATAATGGCCAAGCAAATTATTGGATTGGTGGGCAATCCCAACTGTGGCAAAACTACCTTATTTAACGCTTTGACAGGTGCTAACCAGCGAGTGGGAAACTGGCCGGGAGTAACCGTCGAACGCAAAGAGGGAAAATATGCTCACGATGGTTTACCAATTACGATTGTTGACTTGCCGGGAGTTTATTCTATAGATGCTGAAGATGGAGATACTGGCCTTGATGAATTGGTAGCGCGAGATTATTTGCTATCTGGCGAAGCAGATGCGATCGTTAATATTGTTGACGCTTCCAATTTAGAGCGCAATTTGTATCTCACCACCCAAGTCTTAGAGATGCGCGTGCCGATGATTGTAGTGCTAAATATGATGGATGTTGCCAAAGAACGCGACATCAAAATTGATGTTAGCAAACTTGCAGAACGATTGGGCTGTATGGTGGTGCCGATAAGTGCTTCGTCTAATGATGGAGTGCCTCTGCTGCGGGATGCTGTGAATAAAGCGCTACAAAAGCCGATCGCGCCATCTGCCTATGTTGCTTATCCTGCTGTCATCGAAGATGCGATCGCCCAACTAACACCCCATATCGAACAACACAGCCCAAACCGCAAAGTAGATGCCCGCTGGACAGCCCTGAAATTATTAGAATATCAAGATGATGTCGCCCCGGAACTCGCAAATACAGAATTAGAACAAATAGTCGTCCCCCACCGTCGCAGAGTCCATGAAACCCTGGATGACGACTTAGATATTATCATCGCCGACAGCCGCTACACCTACATCCGCAATCTCACCCAAGGCCTAGTAGAATCTGCGAGGGAAATTAAAACCAACCTTTCCGATAAAATTGACCAGATTGTACTCAACCGCTGGTTGGGAATCCCCGTATTCTTGATAGTGATGTACTTAATATTCACTATTTCAATAAACTTTGGTGCAGTGTTTATTGACTTTTTTGATATTTTGTTGGGGACGATTTTTGTAGATGGTTTAGCTCGGGTTTTAGAAAGCATCAATTTTCCTGGATGGTCGATCGGACTGCTGGCAAAAGGTGTGGGCGGCGGCATTCAAACTACATCTACTTTTATTCCCCAAATTGGGATGATGTTCTTGTGTTTGTCAGTGCTGGAAGACTCCGGCTACATGGCGCGGGCAGCCTTCGTAATGGACAGATTAATGCGATTTGTCGGACTTCCCGGCAAGTCTTTTGTACCGATGATGATAGGTTTTGGATGCAATATTCCGGGAATTATGGCGACGCGGACATTAGAAAATAAGCGCGATCGCACGATGACGATTATGATGAATCCATTCATGTCTTGTAGTGCCAGATTAGCAGTTTACGCCTTATTTTGTGGCGCATTCTTCCAAGTCGGCGGACAGAATGTGGTGTTAGGGCTTTATTTGTTAGGAATTTTAGCCGCAGTCTTTACCGGACTAATCTTAAAAAATACCATCTTGCAAGGAGAAGCTGCACCCTTCGTGATGGAACTCCCGCCCTACCACATTCCTAAACTCAAAGGCGTACTGCTGCGGACTTGGGATCGATTGCAAGCTTTTATCAGAAAAGCCGGAATTGCGATCGTCCTCATGGTAATTGTACTCGGATTCATGAACTCCGTCGGCACCGACGGTTCCTTCGGCAAAGAAGATAGCAAAAACTCAATTCTTAGCGCCACCGCCCGCGCGGTAACACCTGTATTTACACCAATGGGAATCACCCAAGAAAACTGGCCCGCCACCGTCGGTTTACTCACAGGAGTATTTGCCAAAGAAGTAATGGTTGGCACCTTGGACTCCCTCTATACAGAACTAGCAGACGAACAAAAAGCAGCAAGTGCAGAACCGGAAAAAGAAGAAGAATTCAACTTCTGGGGAAATATCGGCAAAGCATTTTTCAGCATCCCAGAGAATCTCACAAAACTTCCCGGTCAACTTTTAGATCCCCTCGGCCTCAGTTCAGCCAATATTACAGACCAAAAACAGGCAGAAGAAGATCAAGGTATCTCTAGTAGCACCTACGGACAAATGTCCCAACGTTTTAGTTCCAATCAAGCCGCCTTTGCCTATTTATTGTTTGTATTGCTTTACTTTCCCTGCGTCTCCGCAACGGCGGCATTGTACCGCGAAACTAATTTAGGTTGGACAATATTCGCCGCTGCTTGGACTACTGGTTTAGCTTACTGGACGGCAGTTCTCTATTATCAAGTGGCCACATACGCAGAGCATCCAGAATCTTCAGTTATTTGGGTAGTGAGACTGACAATAGCTATGGCCCTGACAATTTTGGGATTGAAAATGGCTGGTGCAATCAAGCCCAAACGGCGCGAAGCAATCAGTCAGTAGTTAGTATTCATTAATTGTAGGGTGCGGAGCTATCAAAAATCCCTAAATTAAGATTGCAATCTCACATATCCGCACCTTATAAAATAGATTGATTCGGACAAGCGAAATTCTAGCTGAGATTGTCTTTTGGGTGGGGGCAGGTTTACAAGATCATTTGTTTTTGCTATAAATTGTCTGTGAACCCGGCCCTACAAACCACAAAATTATTAACCAATCAATTCAGAAAAACAACATTCCAAAATTTTGTTGGGTGGGGTTCACCAACACCTACAAAAAAAGACCCAAAATCTCATAAACCCGCCCCAAACCAATATTCCTATCAAGATTTTAGGAAAAAAAAGGAGAAAACCATGATTTTAAGCGACATCCAACAGTTTATTGCTGACAACAAAAGAGCTTCTCTCGCCGATTTAAAACTCCATTTCCGCATGGAGGGCGATGCTTTGCGCGCAATGCTCAACCGCCTCATTCGTAAAGGCCGCATCAGTAAAATGGCAGAGGCGAAAAAGTGCGGCGGATGTCACAGTTGCAACGAGGATTCTACCGAGATTTATGTGTGGGTAAGTCCCGATAAATCAGCACCTGTAGAGGAGCCAGTTTCTGCAAATTGCCATTAATTTAATTAATTAGAGATTTTAGAAAGAACTATGACAATGGGAGCATCTGGTGTTTTACAAGAAGCATTTTTTTATTATAGTGCGATCGCTTCCAGAACTCGCGTATTGTACAACTCGCGATCGGGACGCTCGCACTATATTCGATCGACTTTTGAAGTCTCGCACTGCAAAAGCTGCTTGATTTTCAACTTCCTTACGCACTCCTGTTTCGAGATCGATATTTCGTTAAATTTGGGAAATTAGGCAAGTAGATTGCTTTTCAGACCAAAATCTGTTAATAACTTTGATTGATGGTAGCGATACACCCTTAATATCTAAAATCTAAAACCGGTTGGCGACTGTGTAGAGATAGCCAAAAATTCAATATTTCTTCCCCGACTTGTTCTGGATAGAAGTGATGGAAAAAATGCCGCCCGTCTGGACATTCCCAAAAGCGATCGCCTTTTTTAAGAAATTTAAACCAGCGGCGCATCACAATAGGAGATACCACAAAATCAGTTTTGCTGCTGCAGATCAACAAAGGTACTTCTACACCCTCATCGCGGGAATTATTCATCCTAAATAAGGAGTGAGGACAAGGAGAACAGGCTAAGTCATCCTCAAAATATGGTATGTATTTTTGACTGAAAATTTGATTTTGGAATCCCAGCATATCGCACACCATTTGACTCAAAACTTGTTTGCTACTCCAGGGAAAAGCTGAAAGATGGGTGTAGTAATGTGCTTGCCAATTAACAGCAGATGGCAAACCGACAGCTAAAAGCCCCAAAGAACTAACTTTGTGAGGATAGCGGCGTGCATACATTAAACCGACTAACCCGCTGGTACTGTGGCCGATGAGATGAATTGGGCGATCGCGCATTGTTAAAAAATCGTGCAACAGCTCAACAGCCATATCCAAAGAGCAACCTTCGTCTTCAGTTTGTTGGTATTCCCATATTTGCACGGGTACAGAATCGTTTAAATAGGAAAGCAAAGAGCGATCGAAACATTGCAAGCTCGGACTTACACTTAACCAAAGCACATCATCTGAACTAAATTTCATCTATTTTAAGTTGGAGATAGAGTTATATCAATTCCGGTTGTACCCGAATGACTGTTGACTGTTGACTGTTGGCTGTTGACTGTTGACTGTTGACTGTTGACTGTTGACTGTTGACTGTTGACTGTTGACTCGATTTTATTATTCCGATGCAACCGGAAACGATATTATTTATTACTTAACCGTAACGTTTAAAAGCAGGGTGCGCCGCAGCGCACCTTACTAATTATTTAGGGTGTGCCGCAGCCCGCCTTACCGCTACTACTACCAGTCTACAACCCAAATTCTTTCTTGAGTTGAGATACCCAAGATTTAATCCGCGATTCTGTCAAATCAGATTGATTGTCTTCATCAATAGCAAGACCCAAAAATTTGCCATTGACTACAGCTTTAGATTCATTAAAATCATAGCCTTCTGTTGGCCATTGACCGACTGTTTCACCGCCTTGTTCCGAGATTTTTTCAGCCAAAATCCCCATTGCATCCATAAAATTATCCGGGTAGCCTTCTTGATCGCCAGTTCCCAGATAAGCTACTTTTTTGCCGCTAAAATCAATATCGTCGAGTTCAGGAAAAAAACCTTCCCAATCGCTTTGCAGTTCGCCGATATTCCAAGTCGGACAAGCGATAATCAGACATTCGTATTCGTCAAAGTCATCATTATCAATGCTACCGATTTCGTGAAGAGTCACGATATCGCCGCCAAATTCATCTCGAACCATTTCAGCGATCGACTCAGTTTTACCAGTTGTAGTTCCGTAGAACAGACCAATTGCTTTTGACATTTTTACTCCGAATGTGAAATTTGATAGTGCTTGAGAATTCTTTTTTTTGAGTCAGGATTTGGCATTTCCTGCCTGCAATTGAGACAAAAACAGTAGACACGGTTGTGGCGAACCTGAGAAATAAGAGAGTCAAGGCAGCAAGGACACTGTTTTTTCATCTGCTTAAAGTTGAAAATTCATCAACCAAGCTGATTCGCTCAAATCGGGGTTTGGTTCGCAGTCAATTAGTAACAAATTCAGCATCGTTTGTACTTTTAGAGTGCGCGGAATGCCTGCGGGTACAAATACAAATACTCCGGGTTTTAGAGTGACTGTTCGATCGCCCACCGCGAGAGTCCCCACTCCTTCTAAAACCGCGAGGGTTACATCTTTGGAGTTATCGAGGTCGGGTATTTCGGAATTTTTACCCAAACTCATCAGTTTCTGGTTGTCGGCGGGTTGTCCGTCGCTGATTCGCGAGGCTGATGCGGAAACTATTGCTGCTGTCACGGTGATTGACCTCCAGGTACTCTTAACTTCCGGCAGTTATTGCAATTAATATTCAATAAGCTACCATGCAATTTAGATAAATTGTCAATAATTTTATATTAAGATTTGTTACAAAAATTGATCGATTTAGATATACGGGCAGAAAGCCCAGCCTGATGTTCAGGCTGGGCGGTAATTTTGGGCGGCTGGAGTTCGGGGGGCGATCGCACCCGCCGCCAAATAATTGGCAATTATTTTCAGTTAATTGTGAAAAATCATCAGTTATCACCAGCAGCTAACTAATAACTGATGATTATAGCCTTTCTGTGCTCTCATATGAGGTGCTAGGAGTGGGCATAGGCCAAACCGGGCAGAGGGCAAACCGGGCATAGGGCATAGGCCTCCGTGGGCATAGGGCATAAGACATACCTCACAATGCGTGAGAACCGCTATAATAACCAATAACTAATAACCAATAACCAATAACTGATGACTGATGACTAATTATTCTTCGCCCCTACGCCAACATACATAATCGACGTATCCTCATTGATTTGGATTTTAAACAACCCAGACTTTTTGTAATCAATATAGTTGGCGAAATTAACTGTTAAAAGTTGAGCCGCTTGTTTGAAAACTGCCCCCGAAGGAAATAGTTGCTTTCCACTTGTAAAATTCCCCCAAAAACCGTGCATCTGAGCTAAAACAGAACCCATTTCTCCAAACATATCAAAACCTTTAATTTCAATATTCCCAAAACCCGTATCTCGCATTACCGCGGACAGTTCCTCCGGGGTAATAAACTTTTCCCAATCGTGAACGCCTCGCCTAATTTCTTGCAAAATATTTTCCATCAACCCAATCATCACAACTTGCGAGGAAAAAGTTCGGTTGATGGTATCAAAAAAGAAAAGTCCTCCGGGTTTGAGAATTCGGTGAACCTCTGACACAACTTGTTTGTAATCGGCAACGTGTTCTAAAACATCCACGCAAATTACCACATCGAAGGTATTGTCGTCGTAGGGCATATTTTCGGCAAAACCTTGTCTGTAGTCAATCTCAAAACCGCTGGTAACTGCATGATTTTGAGCTGCTACAATGCACTTGTCCGATCGATCTATTCCCGAAACTGCAGCGCCCCTCTCGGCCATAAACTCGCAGGAAAAACCGCCGCCGCACCCGACATCTAAGGTTTTCAGACCTTGCCAATTAGTCGCGTGTCTGTCGAAAAACTCAAATCTCGGTTTATTTAGATGGTAGAGAGCATAGATTTTAGCATTTTCGTCCCACCAATTATCAGCATTTTCGTCGTAAAATTCTAGATCGTTTTTTACTTCTGTTTTTGTCGGCACGATTTTTTAATTCCTGATTGGTAGAAGATACAGCGGGCGTACTTTTTGATATTTTATAGGACTAACAGAAACCCGCTTTTTCTGAAAAATCTGAGTTTCCGCGACGAAAAAGCAAGTCCAAACCAGTATTGTGAATCGACGCGCGCCAGTTCTATTTTTGGTTAGTTGTGAATCGCCACAATATTTTATTATAATACTTTTGACAGAAATTTCAACCAGATGGATCGCGTTTCTATTATCATCCCCGCCCTCAACGAAGCGACTTGTCTGGAACGCACCTTGCGCCAACTCAGCATTCTCAATCCTCCCGCCTGGGAAGTGTTAGTGGTAGACGGCGGCAGTCAAGACGAAACAGCGGCGATCGCACTTTCCTCGATGACGGCAGTTATTTCTAGCAGTACAGCCCGACGTTCCGCGCAAATGAACCTAGGTGCAGAAACCGCCACCGGCGAAATTTTGTGCTTTCTCCACGCCGATACTTTAGTTCCCGACGACATTGTAGCAGTTATTCAAAAAACATTGTCCGATCCCGAAATTGTCGGGGGCGGGTTTATCTCGCTAATGACAGGTTTGCAGCAAACAAGATGGGGTTTTTCGCTGCACAATTACCTAAAAACTTTCTACGCGCCGCTGCTATTTCGACCTCATTTATTTTGCAAAGGATTGCGCTTGCTGTTTGGCGACCAAGTTATTTTTTGCCGCCGTACAGATTTTTGGGAATGCGCGGGTTTCGATGCGGCGCTGTCAATTATGGAGGAAGCGGATCTGTGTTTGAAGTTAGTGCGGCGGGGGAGACTGAAGTTAGTCAATCGGGTGGTCGAAAGTAGCGATCGGCGAGTGGCGAATTGGGGGGAATTCAAAGCAATTGCTATCTATCTTTCAATAGGTTTTTTGTGGGGTTTTGGCGTTTCAGCGAGATATCTCAAGCAGTTTTATGAAGACATTCGCTGACCGACAAAATCTGCTTAAATTCCTAAAATGTACTGGCTGTATTTTTTGGGCAAAACTTTCTGCAAGATGTAAATAATCGCCAAACAAGCCAACAACGTCCCGGTAACTAAAAAGCCGAGCTTCAGCAGCGGATGTACGGGTTCAATAAACTTATAAAACACTAACAACACATATTGCAAGACTGTCGAATCTAGCAGATATATAGGGAATGAACAAGCAGCCAATATTTTGACTAACCCGGATATCTTACTGGGAAGTGCGATTTTTTTAGAAAATGCCAGGACTGACAAGACGAATAAAATTGCGTATCCTTGAGAAGATAGTTTGAAAAACGATCGCAGGAACCATCCCTCCGAATTAACTTCGCCCAGCAGGTAAAATTCCCAAATGCTCGCCAGATAAATCAGGATAGTTGCGCCTAAAATTGGGATTCTTCTGCGTTCGAGAACGGGTTGAATTTTGTCATAGGTTGCGCCCAAGAACAAACCTGTTGAAAATGGCAAAATCCAACTAAAAATCCAACGCTCCATCAAAGGTAGAGGTATTGATATGTATTTGAAAACTGCCAAGTAAAAGAATATTGTAAAAATTGTTTGAATTGTCAAACCCAAGAGTAAAATCTTTCTGGGTTCTAAAACTCTTAATTTCACTAGCAGCCACCACCAACCGTAGCATTGAATAATTACAACGATGAAGTAATAGGGAGCCTTTACTGAGCCGGTGAGGATATCTCTGAGCAATGAGAGCAAATCAATTTTTGGGAGCGAGTTCCAACTATTTAAGATGTACAAAGCTACTGACCAAAACAGATAAGGCGGTATAATTCTTGACAGTCGTTTTTTGAATACTTCTGCAGGATTATGTTGATTGTCCGTTTTGTTGGTGAGAAAAAAACCGCTCAGCAGTAAAAATGCGGGCACGCAGAACAGTTGCAATGTGTCGATCGCCACAAACAGAATTTGGCGATCGCCAAATGCCGAGAATCCAGCATGAATAATCACAACACCGACGATCGCTAAAGCTCGGATCAAATCAAATTCAGCGAACCGATTAGAAGCTTTTTGCATGGTAAAAAGTAGATGCCACAAATTAGGGTCAAATCAAAAGTTTTCTGTCTTACGGGCTTTAACTCTAGCAGAAAATATTATTTTTGCTCCTATATTCACAAAACTTATACCAATTCACAAAAATCTTGCTACAATCCTCAATCTGATACCAATGATTAAATTTTTCACATTCACAGAGTGGGGAGTCGGACAGTCCACCGTGTCGTTTCTCTAGGACTCGATCGCCCGATTTTGCGCCAAGTCTGCCGGAAAGGGCAATGGCGTTGTTTTACCACTGGGACGATCGCCCACAAACTCCGAAAATTACCGATAAGTCGCCGGTCAAAAGCAGTTAGCTAACCGTTGGTGTGGTGGATGTGGGATGCAGAAACATTATCCAACCGATCGCGCCCGTTGCGGATCACGCGCAGCATATCGCTGAGCTTGTGCTCGATATTATCTAGCACTTGGTCAGCATAATCGTCGGCTCCGTTTTGAATTTCCTCGCATTCAGCCATCGCCCTGACTCTCATATCTTCCAATTCCTCTTGAGCCTGGTAGCGAATTTGTTCGACTTCCGCCAGCGTCGCCTGCTGAATTGCCTCGCAGTCGAGCAAAACTTGCTGTCGCAACTGATCTGCTTCTATCTTCGCCTGCTGGAGCAGGCCCATATCGTTTAAAAGTTCTGCCGCTCGCTGTTCTGCTGCTTCTATCACTTCTTGAGCGTAGAGTTGAGCTTCTTCAAGCAGATCGTCTTTGTGCCGAATGATTATCTCGGCTTCTGCAAAGGCGATCGGCAAATTTAGCCTCACCAAGTCTAACTGATCGAGCAACTGTTCTTCATCAATCAGAGTGCGCCTGGTCAGAGGAATGCGCGGACTGTCGAGAACAATTTCCTCAAGCCGGTTCAATTCCCGCTGGATGTCTACTCCGGCGGTGTGGGTGGGTTCTCCGAAGGCGGCTGTGTTCTGAGGTGATTCATTCTCAGTGCGGAGGCCGTTAATGTCGGGTTCGATGCGATTTGGTTCCTGCTGGCGTAACATTTGTAAATATCTAGGGCGACGTGTTTCGGAACAAGATGATCGACGGAGCCACCAAACTTGGCGATTTCTTTAACTACACTACTACTTAAAAAGCTGTACTCGTTAGAAGTTGCCAAAAAAACTGTTTCAATTTCGCCCAAGAGGGTTTTATTGGTGTGGGCCATCTGGAGTTCCATTTCAAAATCTGTTAGTACCCGGAGCCCCCGCAGCAGCACTTTGGCTTGTCGAATCTTAGCATAGTTTACTGTCAAACCCTCAAAACTGTCTACTTCTACGTTTGGCAAGTGTTGGGTACAGCACCGGATCTGCTCGATCCGCTGCTCTACGGTGAACAGAGGGGTTTTGCTGGGGTTTCGGACTACGGTAACAATTACCCGATCGAACAATTTGCAGCCCCGCTCGATAATGTCTGCGTGACCGAAGGTAATGGGGTCAAAACTGCCTGGATAGATTGCAATCACGAGTTGGGCCCAACGGGGAGAGTGAGGGAGTGGGAGAGCGGGGAGAAGGGGCTGTCGCTTATA
>NZ_JADEXD010000279.1 GCF_015207285.1 Tychonema sp. LEGE 07203
GCCCAATGCCCTATGCCCTGCGCGGGCCAATGCCCTGCGCGGGCCAATGCCCTATGCCCTATGCCCAATGCCCAATGCCCAATGCCCTGCGCGGGCCAATGCCCAATTCCCAATGCCCAATTCTCCATTACTTATTTTTGTTTTAGTACCAGCAATGTGATGTCATCAAAAACCTTTTGTTCGCCGATGTGCGATCGCACGTCCTCAATTACAGCCTGCCTGATTTCAGCAGCGGTGCGCCGCCAATTAATCTGTATTACCTCAATTAACCGCTCCAAACCGTAAAGCACTTTCTCCATATTTTCCGCTTCCGTAATCCCATCAGTGTACAGCACTACCACATCTCCTGAATTTAACTGCACAACGGTTTCAGCAACAAATTCAGCAATATTTGCATCCAGCCCGATCGGGAAACCCAAATCGATCGTATCAAAACGCTCGACAGAACCGTTAGACCGCACTAAAATCATTTCCTCGTGCTGTCCGCTCAACTTCAGCATACCCTCCTGATAGTCAAGCAAGGCAAGACTGGCGTTTTTATCGCATTTCATCCGCTGTACGTTATCATAAATTGCACTGTTAATAGCACTTAAAAATTTAACCGGATCGGCTTCGTTGTAGGCGAGTAAAGTTCGGACTGCCGTTTGAACCATAATCATTAAAACCCCGCTCTCCAATCCGTGTCCCGTGACATCGCCAATGCCAATTTTCACTCGACCTTCATGCTGGAGCACATCGTAATAGTCGCCGCCTACTTCCTCAGCAGCTTCCATAAATCCCGCAATATCCAAGCCGATAACTTCCTTCAGTTCTAAATCTTTCGGCAGCAGCATCTGCTGGATCTTGCGAGTGACATCGAGTTCGGCACTCATCCGCACATTTTCAGCTTTCAGGCGATCGTTGAGAACAGTAATTTCTTGGTTAGCACGAACTAAAGCGTCAGCAATTTTGTTAAACGAACCCACAACTTGACCGAGTTCATCTCTGTTATCCAAAGTAATTTTGTGAGCTATATTGCCGCTCGCCATCTTTTTTGCAGCTTCGTCCAGCACAAATACAGTTTGCATAACAGCCCCGTAAAAAGATGCAAACAAATAAATAACTATCCCTAAAATTATTAACACAAAAATTGCAATTACGCGCTTTTTTGCAACAAAACTATAAATCCGCTGTTGCAGGAGAAAGTCTAATTCAGTCAGACTTTCGTCCCACAGTTGAAAACTCGAAGTCAGAACTCGATCGCTGCCATCTAAGTAGGCATCATATTCCACTACCGCTGTAGGATAAATCAGTTTATCTAGTTGCTCAGTTAGCTGTTCTACTACCGAGTTAAAATTTCTCAAATGTTCGCTTAATTTTGGTCGCAGATTCCCGTGAGAATTATTGCTGAAGCCTACCTCCATATTGATTGCTAAATTCTGATTGAGCTCTCTCAATTTCCCCGCCAAAGTAATTAGTTGCGCTCTTTCTGCAGGTGTGGCATCGGAAGGCGCGCTACTTTTTCGAGAAATCAGCCTAATCTCTGACAAGATTTTTTGCATTTCTGGAAGTTTCAGCAAAGTAGCATCCATCAAATAATAGGTATCTAAATCTGGGTCTAATATTAGATTGGAAGTATCGCCGACGCGAGCGCTCAGTCGATTAATGTCGGCAGCTAAACGTTGATATACAAAATCGTAAGTTTCTCTACTCCACTGGCGGCGGCGCAGTTTAAAATTTTGCCAATCTTGATAAAGTTTATTAAACTTTTCGCTAGTAATTAAAGTTGTTCCTAATTGGCGGTCGGTATTTGCCAGAGATTGAAAGTTTGCGTCAATCTTAGCTTCTAAAATTTTGATGGCATCGAAATTGCTTGAGTTGTGATTTAACTCCTCAGCTTTTAACAGTTGAAGTTTCGGTATGTACTCCCTCAACTGTCGCAGCGGGCGCAGATATTGATTGCCGTAGATTTCTTTTTGGGCAAAATCAACCCTGCTGTTAATTTCGGAAATTAGCAGGTACATGAGCAAGGTTAACGGTATAGCAAATAGAAAACCGATTAAGGTAAATTTTTGAGGATAGCTCAGCCGATTCATTAAATGGATTCCGAGGGATTTCCTGTTCATAATCGATTCATTTCAACAAGATTATCCTAAAAAAGTAGCGGTCGCTACTTTTTTTGCTTCTTCCCAAAAACGGATACAGGCTGCCGCAGGACTCTCGTGGAGAGTTCAAAATCTTAGACTTGGGTGCTTGCTCCCAGATTCATCTTTGGAGTAAATCGAAAATCGAAAATCGAGGCTGCGATCGCACTTTCAAACCAGAATGCTACAATTAATCAGCGGTAGCTCAGTTAATTGGTAATGCCTTCGAGTTCTGTTGTCACAGATTGTGCTGCATCCGTTGAATATCGGGCAGCATCTGGGGCTTAGCAAAAAGTGTTTTTTTCCCTGGGCGATGGCGCAAGAACTCGCAAACTATAGAACTCGCTTTTGGTAGAGGCACGCTCCAACGCATTCCTGAGATGCTCCAGAATCTCGCCAGCTCAGCTCGCCTCGTACAGTCTAAAACACCTTTAGCAGTTTTGGCACAATATATAGTTATTTACAGCATATTCCATGTAGATGTAGAGAGCGAGAAACCGGGTTTCACAGAACAGAATCTGTTTGTAGGCGAGAACTGTAAAGAAACCCGGTTAGGAGTGTGTACTTCATAAACCTGGAATACGCTGTATATTGAGATTCTCGACTACAATCAGATTGTTTTCCTAAATTTTTATCAATACCAGCAAACTAAGAGTAAAAATAGCGATCGCGCATCGTGTAAAGTGAGGCAGAAGACCCATGATCAAACGAATCTCCAAAAATAACTCTCAAAACAATCAAAACCGAACCCAAAAGCAACCGAATCCTTTGATATTGGCTGTCGTCCTGACAGGAATTGTGGTTTGGGAATTTTATCCGCCGCTCGTACATAGCGCGGAGGCTAACGCGGTAGCTCTCAAAGATTCCCTCCCCCGGTGGGAAAGCCCAGAGCAGTCAACGGCGCTTTCTCAAAAAATTAGCTCTTCCCAATTAGCACTAAATAGTTTAATTTCCTCTCCCGACAATTTGGCAGAAAACGCGCGCCCAAATCCCCCCAAACAATTGCCGGCAACTGTAGCAGCAGAAGTTCGCCAAGATTTGTCGCGCCAAACTGGAATTGCTGCTGACAAGTTGAAAGTAACTGAATCGAAACTGCAAAGTTGGCCGAATACTTGTTTGGGGCTGGCGAAGGCTGATGAAATTTGCGGCCAAATGATTGTGGAAGGTTGGCGGGTTGCGGTTTCTGATGGCCGCCAAACTTGGGTTTACCGCACTAATGCTAGGGGAAATGTGTTGCGCTTGGAGAAGAAAGTTAGTCATTAGTCATTAGTCATCGGTTATTAGTTTTTAGCGGCTGCGATATTGTAACTGCTGTGTCGTTACCAAAAACTAATAGACTTCTTGCAAAAATAGTTAGGACGGGTTAGGAGCAACGTCCCACAAAAATCTTTTTTCTTGTGGGATGGGCACGCGAGCCCGTCCCAAAATTTGATTAAAAGGAATTTTGCAAGAGGTCTAATAGACATCTCCTAAAAAGCAGGTTTTGAACAGGCAGGATGCCTGTTCCACAATTATGGGAGATGTCCGACTTCTAACTAATACCAATGAAGTAAAAAAGTAGCGCTAGATATTACCCCCCCAACCCCCCCGCGATTTCGGGGGGGCTAAGACTTCATCCATAGCACATATGAAAGAAAAATGGTATAAGAATCGAAAACTTAATAACTTAAACACATCCTACAGTCTTCTCTCCTGTAAGTTGCTTTCCTCAAAGGAGGCAGAGCCTCGCCTATCTGCATTACCAGGCTCTTCCTGGTAAG
>NZ_JADEXD010000069.1 GCF_015207285.1 Tychonema sp. LEGE 07203
GAGATTTGTTTGCTGCCGTTCGTTCAGTGGTTAATACTGGCAAGCGTCAGGGCTTGACGGCTTATCAATCTATTCAACAAGCTCTCTCTATTGATGGCTCCCTTTTTTCCCCTAGTTGAGCAATTACGTTTTTTATTATGAATTGTACCATTTTTAACTATGTGCTTTGAACCACAATCCGGGCAATTTGGTCGTGAGGGTAGCATATTATATGACTAAACTAATATTTGCAGATACCAAGGATTCCAGCAAGAGTTACTTATGATAGCATAACTGTAACTCAATCTACATTCGAGCGCGTAAAAAATATTAAAATCACAAAATTTGATTGTGTGAGTTATAAAATTATCCTATGTATTCAATTACTGTAATTAAACTTCACTACATATTTATTACTACCGGGTTCTGTTTCAATATCTGCGATCGCCCTAACTCTACCTGCCTCGTACAAAGCAGCGTATTCGCCGTTAAAACATTCGTCTGGCCCGGTTGAACCCAAGATTGAGAGTTCGATCGCACTTAACGTCTCGCAAGTCACTTGACCTTGCCACTGCCTGTAAAAATAATACAGTACGGCGCGATCGCTCTGCAACACTTCTCGAATTTCGTATAGGGATTTTTCTACTAAAACGTCGCGCTTGAGAGTAGCTGTCAAGCGGTTAACAATGTTTTGCAGGCGATCGCCAGACATGGTATTAACTCCTTAAGTATCTGCCTAAAGTTTACGTATATTAACTGTAACAACTGCTAGGATAACTTTACAGCTAGAGGAAACATCAAATATGTCTGTGGTAGAAGCTGCTTGGAAACACGAATTTATCGCCACAAATAACATCAAACTGCACTGTGTCACTCAAGGTGAAGGCCCATTGATGCTGATGCTGCACGGATTTCCGGAATTTTGGTATTCTTGGCGCTATCAAATCCCGGAATTTGCATCAGATTATCAAGTTGTCGCGGTGGATCTCAGAGGTTACAACGACAGCGACAAACCGAAGGATAAATCTGCTTACGTAATGGCAGAATTTGTGCAAGATGTCAAGGGAATTATTCAAGGCTTTGGATACAAAAGTTGTGTTTTAGTTGCCCACGACTGGGGAGGGGCGATCGCCTGGAATTTTGCTTATGCTTATCCGCAAATGGTGGATAAATTAATTGTGATGAATCTCCCGCATCCGGCAAAGTTTGCTGAAGGGTTGCGAACTCCCCAACAATTGTTGAAAAGTTGGTATATCTTTTTATTTCAGTTGCCGTTTTTGCCGGAGTTGTTAATTAAGTTGGGCGACTATCGGGCGATCGCCCTGGCTTTTGAAGGCATGGCAGTTGACAAAAGCACCTTTACCCCCTCTGACATCCAAGCTTACAAAAATGCGGCTGCAAAACCGGGTGCTCTGACTGCTACTATCAATTATTACCGCAATATAGCTGGCGGATTTCTCGATCGCCAGAATTGGAACCTGCTGCAAGTTCCGACGCTGATGATTTGGGGAGAAAATGATAGCGCCCTCGGCAAAGAATTAACTTACGGGACTGAAGATTACGTGCAGGATTTTCAGATTCAGTACATTCCTAATTGCAGCCACTGGGTGCAGCAGGAACAGCCGCAGTTAGTGAATCGCTACATGAGAGATTTCTTGGCAAGCAAAGCTGTTTGATATCAATTCCGGTTGCACTCAGACATGATGTTAACTGTTAACCGTTAACAGTCAAGAGTCAACCGTTAACAGTCAACCGTTAACAGTCAACAGTCAACAGTCAACGCCTGAATTTACTATTCCGATGAAGAGAGGATTTGATATGATATCATATTTTGTACCTCCAACTCATATCTTGCACATTTGCAGCAGCCGTTTGATAGGATGTCTCCCCAGCCAGGATTTTGTCGCTAGCGAACAGCAAATATGCAGTTTGATTCGCCGCGGCGATATAGCGGTTCTCAAGCTTTGTGAGGTATGCGGGATCATTCCACTCCTGCCTATGCCCCATGCCCCATGCCCCATGCCCTATGCCCACTCCTAGCACCTCATGTTACTGAGAAAAACTATAGTAAACATATTTTAAACAAAAAAATGGTTTGCAGTTACGACTAAAGTCCTGACTGCAAACATTTTTTATTATCAGCTATTGAACGGAGATTATATTAAATCTATGTAACCGATCGCCCTAGCCCAAAGAATTTTTCAGTAAAGTCAGAAAGCCTTGTCCGGTCAAAACTTCGATCGCCAGCAGCGAAACAAAGCCAATCATTGCAAAACGTCCGTTAATTTTCTCGGCATATTTGGTAAATCCGGTGTTGACTGTCGCGTCTACATACATTTTAGGCTCGATCGCGAAGTTGTTGAGGAGGCCTTGGTCGTCAACGATCAGGTTGCGTGAAGTCATGTGTTTTTCCTTTGTTGCTTTATGTAAACAAATGTAACAGATTGTTAATTTATATTGCAGTGATTTGAGGCATAAAAGTTTGTGATCTTAGTCACAAGAGTTGGCAGTAAGGCTTCGGCCGCCCCGAAACGCTAAGCTGTCGCCCATAATTGGGAACGAGTAGAAACTATTGTGGAGCTGGCATCCAGCCCGATCGCAAAATTAAATCTCAATATATTAAGAGCAAACTTGCTTGATAACGATTATCATTATAGTCATGAGTCAACCTACAATCACCGCCGTAGCGGGCCCGCCCGGAAGCGGCAAAACAACCTGGATTCGACAGCAGCTAGCAGCCGAGACAGCACCCGTACTGTATTTGTGCCCCGGAAGCGACAATGTGCCGATCGACCAAACCTGCATCGCCGCCGAATTCCCCCAAATCACCACCCTGACAGACGGGCAAGAATCCGAGTTCGCGAAACACCTGGAAAATGGCGTTTCAGCCTACATCGAACTGGGATTTTACCTGCAATTAACATCAATAGAAAACCTGCTTCAAAGCTTCCCCAGCCGCCGATTTGCTGTCGTACCACCAGACATCAAAAATACCGAATGGCATCAATGGGCGGATGTAATTGTAGAGGGAATAGCTGTTAGCGGGGAACCGGAAAAACTATCAATTTGGCGCAGCCCCGCCAGCGGACAAGTCCTCGATCCCGCCAGCCTCGATCTGTTTTGGTATGAAGAAATGACCCAAGGAGCATACGGCAAGGTTCACAGAGCAAAAGGAATTTTTGACATAGCAGACGGGCGATCTTTTTACTTCGATTTCGCCGCGGAATTCAAAGAAACCGCCCACGAAGAATTGCCACTTCCCCGCTGGCTCGAAGGCCGCCCCCAAAGATTTAGCGGCATAGAAATAGTCGGCGAAAATCTCGATGAAACAGCATTAGGACAAACCCTAGAAGATTGCTGTCTCTCCGAAACAATCATGTTGAACTACCAACAACAAGTCAAAGAATCACTTTTATCAGCAGAAGAAACAACATGAAAATAGCAGTTATGTCCTGCATTCACGGCAACTACGAAGCCTTAAATGCAGTTTTATCAGATATTGACGAACAGCAAGCCGACAAAATCTTTTGCCTAGGAGATTTAGTCGGCTACGGTCCGAATCCTCACGCAGTCGTCGAAATGATTCGCTCCCTCGAAATTCCCACCTGCGCCGGCTGTTGGGACGAAGATATAGTCGAAGGTTTGAACTCCTGCGAATGCAGCTATCCCTCTGTTTTAGCAGAAAAAAGAGGCAAATTAGCTCACGAATGGACTAACAGTCAAATATTTCCAGAAACGCGGGAATATTTAGCAACTTTGCCGCACAGTTTGCGGGAAGACAATATGTGTTTTGTTCACGGTAGCCCTCACAGCAATCATGAATATTTACTGCCGACAATGGATGCTTTTTCTGCGTTAGAGCGGGTTTTTTCTGCGGGTGCTGACGTGCTATTTTGCGGTCACACTCATGTACCCTATGTTCGCACTTTAGATGCTGAAAATATGCAGGTTCGAGTCAGCGGGCCGAGCATTGAAAGAGAAAAAATTTTAAGTTTTACGGCTCCTTTAAAGCGGATTGTGAATGTTGGTTCCGTGGGAGAACCGCGCCACGGAAGACCGAATGCTACCTACGTGATTTACGATATTGACGCGCAACAGGTGACATTGCGAGAAGTCGAATATGACTATCAAGCTACTTGCGCTGCAATTATTGAAAAAGGTTTGCCGCCTATTTTTGCTTGGCGTTTGGCTAGAGGTTTGGAATATGCCGAAAGAGCTGACGATCCTACTCATGTTTGCCAGAGGTAGTCATTAGTCATTAGTCATTAGTCATTAGTCAGTATGTCATTGCGAGGAAGGAAGCAATCGCCAAAACTTGAGATTAGTTATCAATATATTCAGTCCAGGACGCATAACGATGAAAAATAGACTATGCGATTGCTTCGCTTTCGCTCGCAATGACAGAAACACCTTGTTTTTGTCTAAGTCCTAATATTGTGAACTCTTCTCTTCTCTTCTCTTCCTTCGCGTCCTTTGCGCCTTCGCGGTTCGTTCAAAACAAACTCCGAAAAAAACCTTGAGCATCGCTAAAAATTAAAAAATATGAAAAACTGGGCAATATTAACTGGAATCGAAGGAAATTTAGCTGCTTACGAAGCTGTACTAGCTGACATAAAGCGCCTAAGAATTCGCGTTGACGAATTGTATATTTTAGGCGATTTAGTCGGCCCGAATCCTGATTGCGAAAAATTAGTGCAGCGAGTCCGATCGCCCAAACGAGGAGAAATCGAACCTCAAATCTGTATCGGGTGGTGGGAAGAACAGTGTTTTAACTTACACGGAATAGGTTCTAGCCCTGATGCGACAGAATTCCGAGAAAAATACGGTGCAGACACGATTAAGTTGCTCTGGGGTTCTGTTAGCCGGAAAACTCTAGAGTGGCTGCGCTCTTTGAATTTTGGTTTTCACGAATTGGATTGTTTGTTGATTCACGGGAGTACGGTTGGCGCGTCTGATGAGCTTACCCCGGAGACTCCGCCCCCTGTGATGCTCGATCGAATTATCCGCGCTGATGCTAATACTTTGTTTTGCGGGCGATCGGGCTTAGCATTTGAGTATCAATTACAGCCAAGTATTATCAATAACTGGGTGCAGACTCTGGACTCTCAGGAGCCACCTGGAACCGTTTCTGCAACTGCACGAAGGGCGATCGGAGTTGGCAATGTCGGCCGCAAGCCTGGAGTAGCAACCTACGCTCTATATAGTCCTAACAGCGATCGCGTCCAATTTAAGACAGTGCATTATGGAGCAAAAAAGGGCTTTCAGTCATAGTGCATTAATTCTAGGGCTTGTGCGTAAAGAAACTCTTAGGATATAATGAGAACGATTATCAAAAGATCCGGTGCGATCGCCTATATTGCCTGTGTTTCAGCTATGAAGTGCGATCCTCTTCGTTGGCGTAGCCCCCGTAGGGGCGGGCTGCGAAGTAGGCAAATGCCTTGGGAAGCTTAGCAGCTTTCCAAATTGACAGCAGGGCTTCTACAATTAATCAACGAGGGACAATGACTAATCTCACGGTACAAACCCCAGATTTAATTTCCGATTTTCCCAAAAGAGGAATGCCCGTAACCATAATTACCGGCTTTCTCGGCAGCGGAAAAACCACTTTACTCAATCAAATCCTCAAAAATCGCCAAGATTTAAAAGTAGCAGTTTTAGTTAACGAATTTGGCGATATCAACATTGACTCGCAGCTTTTAATTTCTACCGAAGATGATATGGTAGAGCTGAGCAACGGCTGTATTTGTTGTACCATTAACGAAGGCTTGGTCGATGCAGTATACCGAGTTTTAGAACGGGAAGACCGCATCGACTGCATGGTGATTGAAACCACGGGAGTTGCCGACCCACTGCCGATTATATTGACATTTATCGGCACAGAATTGCGGGATTTAACCAGTCTCGATTCTGTAATCACCGTAATCGACAGCGAAACATTCACTACCAATCATTTTGACAGCGAAGCAGCTTTAAAACAAGTAGCATTCGCAGATATTGTGCTGCTGAACAAAACTGATTTAGCTCCTTCAGAAAAAGTAGAAGAGTTAGAAGGTTACATTCGCACAGTCAAGGAAGGAGCGAGAATTTTACACTCTGAACATGGTGAAGTTCCTTTACCCTTAATTTTGGGTGTAGGTTTAACGCAAGCAGAACTTTTCGAGAGTGTTGAAACCAAGGAAAAACACGAGCATCACGAACACGAACATCATCATCATGACGAACACGAGCATCATCATAAACACGAACACGAGCATCATCACGAACATCACCATCACGGACATCAGTCCCATCACTTAGATAATGACGGATTTATTTCGCTATCATTTCAGAGCGATCGACCTTTTGATGTCCACAAATTCCAAGAATTTCTCACCGAAGAAATGCCCCTCAATGTATTTCGGGCAAAAGGCATTCTCTGGTTTGCAGACAGTCCAATGAGACACATTTTTCAACTTAGTGGCGCGCGCTATGAACTAGATGCTTACGAATGGTTGACCCCACCCAACAATCAACTCGTAGTCATTGGTCGCAACTTAGATACCGCTCAAATTCGAGAACAACTTAACAGTTGCTTAGTTTAAGATTGCGTCAATCTCAGTATCACGTTCACAGCGAAAATATTTGAGATTTAATTGCGCCGTTAGTAGTTGCACTTTTTGATAGCAAAAACTGTGCAACCGCCAATGGCTAATTTCATATTTGTATCTATCAAAGAATTGAAAAATAAACTGTTTTAATGTTTTATTTTGTAAATTTTGTTATAATTAAGTGGCAAATAAAAATCCCGATCCACTGTTAAACATTTTCACAAACTGCAAGCATGACTTTATCTACTCGTCCAGAACTGACTTCTCCAAATGGTGTAGTGTCATCAATTCCTACCCAATCTCAACCCCCTGTCTCAGATGAAGAAATGAGACAAGCAGTGCGTACATTACTGCTAGGATTGGGAGAAGATCCAGACCGTGAAGGGTTACGAGATACACCGAAACGAGTTGTCAAAGCCTTGCAGTTCTTAACTGGAGGTTATCGTCAATCTCTCGACGAACTGCTCAACGGAGCAGTATTCACAGAAAATGCTAACGAAATGGTGTTAGTGCGGGACATTGATATTTTCAGTTCCTGCGAACATCACATCCTGCCAATTATTGGCAAAGCACACGTTGCGTACATTCCCAACGGAAAAGTAATTGGACTGTCAAAAATTGCTCGAATTTGTGAAATGTATGGTCGCAGATTGCAAGTACAAGAACGCTTAACTGCACAGATTGCGGATGCACTTCAAGGATTGCTAAAACCTCAAGGTGTAGCAGTTGTTATCGAAGCAACTCATATGTGTATGGTAATGCGCGGCGTACAAAAACCAGGTTCTTGGACTGCGACTTCAGCAATGCGTGGCGTGTTTGCTGAAGATGCCATAACTCGTCAAGAATTCATGAGTTTAATCGCGCATAAATAAAGTTTTTACTAGCTAGAATTGTCTACAAAAACTTGCGTCTTTGCAAGCTGAATAAAGAAAAGAGAGTCATATTGAATTACCATGTTTCTCTCTTTCCCTTTCCTCCCTCTGCGCCCTCTGCGCTCTCTGCGGCAAAAAATCTTATTTGAGGAAATACAACTGTAAATTGAATATGGATCAAAAATATTTGTGGATTGAAGCTTTAAAATTTAACGATCGAGGTTTGATTCCGGCGATCGCCCAGGACGATCGAGATGGTACCATTTTAATGATGGCGTGGATGAACAAAGAGTCGATCGAGCAGACTCTAGCTACAGGAGAAGCACACTATTGGAGCAGATCGCGCTCTGAATTTTGGCACAAAGGCGCGACATCCGGGCACATCCAAAAAGTCAAACAAATATTTTACGATTGCGACGCCGATACTATTCTGCTCAAAATAGAACAGATTGGTGAAATAGCTTGTCACACAGGCGCGAGGAGTTGTTTTTTCAATTCAGTGGCGCTACCACTGCGCGCAAATTTATCAAAATGATGGGTAATAATGATGATCGTGGGATTTATTGCTCGCAGAAATAGCGGAATGTTGGAAGTTGGGGATATGTGCGATCGCCCTTTTCCAGTCTTAATTTCACGTTTGTGACAATTTTTAGGGGCTTCAAACATCTGTAATTAGCCGGACTTTTCTGAAAATAAAGGTTAATACTGTCTCTTCCCTAGAAATAATATCTGCTGTTACTTCCATTCCAGTTTGTAGGGGATAGTGTTCGCCTCCTTTGACAAGATAGGGTTTTTCGACTTCAATTTTTACCTGGTAGTAAGCAGCGGATTTGTCGGCGTTTGTAGGCAAGATCGCATCGGGAGCAACTTCTCTGACAGCACCTTTGAGAGTGCCATAATCGGGGTAGGGATAGGCAGAAATCCGCAGTTGCACTTTACCCTGCTGACAATCTTTAACCTTCGGCTGTTGGCAGATTTGCACTTTGCTAATATCTTGAGTAGCAACGCGGGTGATGATAGCGATGGGAGCACGATCGGGGGCAATTTGCGCGATCGCATCTCCAGAGCGTACCACCTGGCCGGGATTTCGCAACTCCAGCTTTAACACAGTGCCGTTTACCGTTGCTCGGATCGCAGTTTTGTTCAAATCTGCTTCAATTTGTCGGATTTGGGAGCGATCGCGCTCTAATTGCTTGTTAATTTCTACCCGCTGCTGAATTAGCGCTTCTCGTTCCCGATTAAGTGCTGCTAAGGTTGCTTCGCCAGTGGCTTTTTCGGCTGCGGTTCGCTGCTGGGCGATCGCCACTTCTGCATTGCTAGGGTTGAGAGCAGTTTTTGTGCGCTGCAACCGCGCCGCCACCGCTTCCATAACTTGCTGCTGCCGCAAAATCGTTTGTTTTTGCGCTTCAATGGCTCCTTTTTGCGCCGCCACCGCCTGTTGTTGCTGTTCTACCGCTAATTTCGCCTCCTCAAATTGATCCTGAGAAATCGCGCCCGTTTCCGCGATCGGCTCGTAGCGATCGCGCTTCGATACCGCTGCCTTTAAAGCCGCCTCCACCGATTTTAAATTGGCCTCCCCTGACTGCAAATCTGCTTGAAATCTTTGCAATTCCTTCTGCGCCGATCTCAAATTTGCCTCAGCTTCTTCCACTTCCGCCACACTATTTCCCTGCCGATCTTCATGCTCTCGCTGACTCCGTTTCAATTCAGCAAAAGCCGAAGCAACTGTGCGATTTATGCGATCGTTTTCCGCCATTTCTTGGCGTTCTAATGCCAGAATTTGAACATCAAATTGAGCAAATTGTCGCTGTAGTTGCTGAAGATTTCCTTGCAACTGCTTTTTCTCATTTTGCAGTCGCAAATCTTCCAAAATAGCAATAACATCTCCTTTGCTTACCCTTTGATTCTCTTTAACTTTAATACTTCTTATCGTCCCCTCGCTGGAGGCTTGCACAATGCGGATTTCTCCTGTTGGTCTAACTGTGGCAGGCGCTCTCACTGTCACATTATATTTAAGTGTGGCTGACAAAACCAAAGCAATCCCCACAGCAGCTACTTGGAACAATCCTCCTATAGCCATCCAAGGATTAATAGGCTGCAAAAATTCCTCGCTATAAACTGTAGGTAAAAAAGCTTCGTTTGAGTCGTTTAATTTCATTTAAATATGATTAATTTCTGAAGATATGGCGTATTTTTCTTGCAGGAACGATCCAGATAAGATATCGCGAATACTTTCTGGATCGACCTTTTATTCAGTACCAATTTTTGAGAACATTCTCATTTAACTAGCAGCCAAAGTCCCTGGTTATGCCAGCAGAGTTGAGCTCTCTTCTGCCACACCATACCAGTGATGCCAAGGCATACTGCACTGGTGACTACCACAGGTACAACCTCCAGAAACAGAAGACATATCTTCATCCGTCAGTTCGATCAAACCGGCTGGATTTTCTGGCAGTTGTGCCTTTTCTTCAGCACTCAAGCTATCCAAATAGTCTTCATCTTTCCAAGCGCGGATGATGTGTTCGTTCAACATGATGCACCACTCCTTATGGGTACAGTAATTTATAGGGGGGTGATTCCCTATAGATTGAGTATACTATAATGATAATCATTATCACAGCCAAAAACCAGAATTTTCTATGGAAATCACCAGTGTTGCGCCATCGCAAATCGATTTAGCGGTAGTCGGGGCGGGGCCTCACGCTTTAACCCTGGTTACTCATTTGCTGCAAAAATGCCAGAAGAAGCGGGGCAAATTTTGGGTTTTTGACCCCAGTGGTGGCTGGCTAACTCAGTGGGAGAGGCAGTTTGCGGCTTTGGAAATTCCACACTTGCGATCGCCTGCTGTCCACCATCCCGATCCCAATGCTTTTGAGTTGCGACGGTTTGCAGAGTCTCGCCCTAACGAGTTGTTTGCGCCCTACGATTTGCCGGGAAGTCGGCTGTTTGAGGAATTTTGTGGCGATGTGGTTAAGAGATGGGAATTGGGCGATCGCGTCATCAAGGCAAAAATAACTCGCATTGAACCGCTGCGGGGAAGTTTCCGGCTTTGGTTTGAGGATGGAGAAAGTGCAATTGCGCGTCGTGTTGCGATCGCCACAGGCGGCGGTAAACCCCAACTACCGGAGTGGACAAATCAAATTCAAACGCCCTATCCGCCAGACAAACTTTGCCATTCCCATCAAGTTGATTTGCGGGGATTAAAGTTGCAGGGAGAAAGGATTTTAATCGTTGGGGGCGGTTTAACTAGCGGACATTTAGCAGTAGGTGCGATCGGGCGCGGTGCCCAAGTAATATTAATGTCAAGACGACAGTTGCAAGAAAAATTATTTGATGCCGAACCGGGTTGGTTAGGGCCCAAATATCTCAAAGGTTTTGAAAATGAACCCGACTGGGAAAAAAAATGGGAGATGATTCAACAGGCTCGCAATGGCGGCTCTATGACTCCTGAAATAATGCTACAATTACGTCGAATGTCGCGGGATTTGAGCATCGAATTTCACCCAGAATGTCAAATTATTAATGTCAAATGGGATAACAATCAATGGACTGTTTACTGTCAGGATGGAAATCAGCTATTCGTTGATAGAATTTGGTTAGCAACGGGAACAAAATTAGATGTAACAGCCGAACCATTGCTGACAGAAATTTTAGCAACTTATCCAACTAAAATAGTTAAAGGATTGCCTGTTTTGGACAAGTATTTGCGTTGGCCCGGATGCGAGTTATTTATTATGGGTGGTTTAGCCGCTTTGCAAGTAGGGCCTGTTGGTCGAAATCTTTCCGGTGCCAGGATGGCAAGTTCGCGAATTGTGCCAGCTTTAATTAAGTCTAGGGCTGCGGTTTCATCTGCTCAAATTGCTGGTTGATTCTGTCAAATTTAGGCGCGATTGCGACATAAGCATCGAAATCAATTTTACCAGAAATCAGGAGATAAAAGTGCCATTTTCCTACAATTAATCTGGGTAGGAAATGGCATTTTCTATAGGTGTTAATTGAACTTCAAACCTATAATATGCAAGGGTTTTAGCTAATCAAGGAGTCAAAAAGTCTAAATGTCCCCCCGATTTAGAGAGTAAATCTGCGACAACTCCTTCGATTTTTACCTGTCCATTTTCCATGAACACAATCCAGTTAGCTCGATTAATCACTCTAGGGCGATGACTAATTAAAATAGTAGTTTTGCCTTGGCGATGAGATAGAAGCCCATCGAGGACTTCCGCTTCACTTATGGGGTCGAGATTGGCTGTAGATTCGTCTAAAATTAAGATGGGTGGGTCAGTAACAATGCCTAAAGCGATCGCTAACCTTTGTCGCTGACCTCCCGAAAGATTTGCGCCTAATTCCCCTAAAATAGTTTGATATTTACTAGGAAGTTTACTAATAAATTCATCCGCCCTAGCAATTTGACAAGCCTTGACAATTTGCTCAAATCCCACGCCAGGATTTCCCAATCGTAGATTATCAATAATTGGGCGAGTCCAAAAGTGCGACTCTTGGGGAATAATTACAATTTGTTCCCGGATACAATCAAGAGAAAGGTCGGGTAAATTGTAATTACCAATGCGAATATTACCAGACTGAGGCTGATATAAACCAGCGATAATTTTGGCTAAGGTACTTTTTCCACAACCAGACTTGCCAATTAAGGCGATAACTTGACCGCCGGGAATAGTCAGAGAAAAGTTTTCTAAGAGCTCGTTTCTACCAGAATGGTGAAAGTTGAGATTGCTGCAAATAATGTCAGCATTGCTAGGAATTCTAACCGATGGTCTGGTATTTTTGTCTTGAATTTCAGGCGTAGAGTCGATGACTTCAACTACCCGATCGATCGCCGATCGCGTAAAGGTTAGTTGATTGACAAAACCAATGACACTGGCAATGAAAGTGAGGAAGTTTCTATTCATGGTACTCAAAGCTAACAATTGCCCAATACTCAATTCTTGACTAAAGACTAGATTGCTGCCAAACCACAGCAAACTTATCTCACCAGCTAAGGAGAAAAAGCCCGAAAAAGTGTTATTTATAATTGCCACTTGATTCATATTAAAAGTAATATTTGCTTGTCTCCCATAGCGCACTTGAAACTCCTCCCAAAATTGAGGTGCAGCATTTTTGGCTTTCAGGACGATCGCACCTTTAAAAGTTTCCACTAGCAAAGCTGTATTTTCGGCTGCTACAATTAATAAACTGCTGACATTTTGTTTAAGTTTAGGTAGCAATATCAAAGTTGAGATAGTCATCAATAAGCCAATTCCCAAAGCAACTCCGAGTAACTTTGGGCTGTAGGCTAACATTAAACTCAGGGAAATAGCAGCCACGAAAAATTGACTGGGCAGTAAGATAATTGCTTGAGAAATAATTTGATTAATTTGTTCAATATCTCGCAAGCGACTGGCAATTTCACCGCTGCGGTGGCATTCGTAGTATGCCATTGGTAGACCTAAGATAGTTCGGCAAAATTCTAAGATTAAATCTAACTGCAACCGCTGGGAAAAATGAGCGACTAAGTTTAGTTGTACGAATTTTAAACTGCTGTTAACTAAATTCATTACCAGAACAGCAATAACTACAGCATTGAGTAACTTATTATCCCCTCTTACTAGCACGTCATCGGTGAGAATTTGTAGTAGAAATGGAGAGGCGAGAGCAAGTA
Organism: Tychonema sp. LEGE 07203; assembly: GCF_015207285.1. Taxonomy (GTDB): domain Bacteria; phylum Cyanobacteriota; class Cyanobacteriia; order Cyanobacteriales; family Microcoleaceae; genus Microcoleus. The sequence goes on from NZ_JADEXD010000069.1 coordinate 13,095, forward strand.
AAGCTGAGACGAGATTCAACAAGAGTGCTTCGGCGAGAATGTGGCGATAATTCCAGACTCGCAGTAAGAAACGCTGGAAGGTGCTAACGCGATCGCCCTCGTCAATTTGTGCTAGAAAGTCTGGGTGCGGTTCTAGCAGTAACATCACGCCATTTTGCCAACTTAATTGCAGTTCTTTTCTGGATAAATACCGGATACCAAAACCAGGATCGGCGATGACGTAATTGCCACCTTTGCGCCCGTATAAAATGACCCAGTGAAAGCCTTTCCAGTGAATAATACCTGGTAAAGTTACGACTTTTTTATCAATTAGTTCTAAGGAGGCTTTTACGCCTCTGGCATTGAATCCAAGAGTTTTAGCGCCTTGTTTGAGATTGAGTAATGTGGTTCCTAAAGCGCCAGTACCGGAGACTTCGCGGGTTTTACTGAGGGTGAAAATTCGACCGTAATATTTGGCAATGGCTGCTAGGCAAGCTGCGCCACAATCTTCTTCGCTATGCTGTAATATAACTGGGTATTTCATTATAGTTAACTTTATATTATGTCATATCAAGCTAAAAGCAACCGGGTTTCTCAGCAGAAGTGCGATCGCCCTTGACAAATTCATTCAAAAAATCTCTCGCAAATGAACTATTCGATCTTGATATTCATCATTAAAAGATGCTTCAGCAATAAAAATCAATTGCCGAATATTTTGTCCGATACTCAATTTGGAATTAAGGATAAAAATGCCAGGAATATGATAACCTTCAGCCAAATGCTCTGTCAAATGTACGGGCATTGATTTACGATTGTTCGTCACCAATATAAAGTTATATTCCTCACACCATTTAAGAATTTCTGGATCTAAAGTTCCCAAACTTGGAGCTTCGGGTTCACCAACACACCAAATTATCAAATCTGCATTGCGCGTAAGGATTTCAGCTTTATATCTAGGGTCTACATTTTCATCCAACAGATAATTGAGGCTCATTTGTTACTTGTTTAGCTTTGATTTCGGCGCTCAATTTTTGCAATCTAACGATACCGGGGGGAGGGTTAAGTTCTTGTGCTTTAAGTTGCTGGTGACTCCACTCCAACCAATCAGTGATGTAGTTACTAACAGCCTCTTTATTGTGCAGGTAGTAAAGGATTGTAGCATAAACTTGTTCTAAGTTAAGAGATGAATAAGTTTGAGCTATTTGTTCGGGAGTGCGAGCGCGATGAATGAAATCATAGAGGATGGTTTCAATGCCTATTCGCGTCCCTTTGACTCGAATATCATCGGGCCGCTGAAAGTCCAAATAATCTTCAATTTGCATGGTGATTTTTCCGATTTTAAATTTGATAGAAATTGGCTGGGTAGTTGATATTATATCATATCAATGGCGCTTGAGTATTTTCGATTCAATGAAAAATTAAGCGCGATCGCCTCTTGACAAGAAAAATATATCTGTAAATGGCGGTGCGATCGCGAGTACAGAAGGCACAATATTGGGGGCGGCCAATCTCAGAAATCCGTAGCCAATTCCGGCTATTCCCGTCATTAAACCTAAGTTTTCTACTCGCTGCGGTACGTCGCAAATCCAACCATATTGGGCAATACTTTCAATCACATTAAGAGCAATCTGATTGATTTCCGATCGCCCGGAAGTATTCAATATTTGCCGATCGCAATTCAGGAATTCCAGATTGCCGAGATCGCCGTTGCAGAGAGAATGATTGCCACCAAAACCGCGCGCGATCGCAGTCTCCCGCGCCGCATCGATCTCAGCCAAAATTTCCCCATCCTGAAAATGGCGGAGTGAATGCAATCGCCCGAAACCGATACCGGGTGCGCCGTGACTCCATCCCAAGCTAAAAAATTGGGTACAATCGCGCTCAAATCGCAAATCAGGCCAGTTTTTTGCCTTTTCTGAGAACAAACTGCGCTCGTAAGCGATCGCACCCACCGCCGCCGAGTGAAAACGTTCCTCACCTGTCAGCGTTGCCAACTCCAACAGCGCCCAAGCGATACCCGCCGCACCGTGAGAAAATCCTGTCAGCGGCTTACATCCGGGAATTGTCAGCCAACCGATTCCTTGGGGCATTTTTTCGGCTTTTTCGAGGATGCGATCGCCACACTGAATTGCCACTGTTTTAATGCGATCGCCCCCAACACAGCAATGCAGACTCGCCAAAGCCCCAATACACCCCGCCGCGCCCCCAATAATATCTAATTGCTCATCCTTGGAAATCAATACTGGCAAGCGTTCCACCCATTCAACCGCCATTGACAGCAATTCTGGCTGCTGCCACAAAGTACCCAAGTGAGTCAAAGTATAAATCAACCCTGCCCAGCCGTTGAAAGCACCAATGGATGAAATCAGCCTGCCCTCATATTCGATTTGGTGCAGTAGCGATCGCATCCCCGCCTGGGCTAATTCCCGATAGCGATCCTGTTTTGTCACCGCACCCAAATAAGCCAGAAACAACGCCACACCCGGAATCCCATCCCACAAATCCCACCCCAAAGGGCTAACCGCCCAGTGGCGAGTACCCGTAAAAACAGGCCCGATCCAGCCAGCCAAATCGCGATCGCTCACTGCTAAAGACTCCAATCTGTCGCCGATCGCACTTGCTGCTTGCAAATACGCCAACTCAGCCGCCCGATCGTCTGCTGCTTCCACCTTTGGCATCCGGTAACTAAGTGAGTTACCCGGTTCCACCACCATCCCTAACGTTGTGAGAGAAGTGCGAACAAACCATAGCTGACGCTCTAAATCGGCTTCATTCATAGCTTGTAGCCGTTGCCGCACCAACTCCAGCCCCGATTCGTCAAAAAAATCGCGAAAACACTCGCCGTTACTCGCCCAAAGGTGGCGGGAGTTGGGGTACGTTGTGAGTTTGGGGATATCACCTTGCCACAAAGCCTCTTTCTCAGCGGGTATAACGCGCTCTAGGTATGGCAGCGCGGGGACTTCTACCCAAAGTTTATCGAAAATGCGATCGCGATCGAGGGCATCCCGCAACAAATTTGGATGAAAACTTTCTTGCAGCAAGATCCCGTAACTCCGGGTTTCCCGCAGGAAAACGCGCACTTCATCTGTCGCAAAGCGATTTAAAAAATTGCTGAATTCCTCTCTATGCTTGACGATTAGCCGATAAGTAGCAGTAAATCCAGTTGCGATCGCCTCCTGATACTCCAACGCATTCACCAACACCCCCTGCAAGCGCGGTTGATTTTGATTTTCTCCGATCGCGATCGCTTGCCGATCAACCTTTGCTTCATCAGTGTTTGACGCTTTTAAACCGATTGTGCGCCCCACGCCCAACCGTTCGGGATTACCACCGATCGCGCTCACATCTACCGCATCTGGTCCGATCGCCTGGGGTTGTGGCAGCAAACCCACGCGCAGTACCGATTTGCCCATTTCTCGACGGGCGGGGAGAACTGAATTTGGCGAATTTGGGGCAACTGGATGGGGGTGAAACAGCGATTCTAAGTCAATTAAGACAGGGTTTTCCCCCGCTGCGATCAGGTTTTCGGCGTGGAAATCAGTGCCTTGGATAGCGTGCAGTAGCGCTAGTAACCCGCCCAGGCGCTGGTAGAAGCGTTCGACGGCGGCGTCCGTTTCGCAACTGCTGGTATGGGCGAATTCTACCCATCCGTAACTGCCGCGATCGAGGATTTGCAAAGTGCGAAATTGCATCAACTCACTTTTAGTATTCAGCCATGTGAGAAGTTCTTGGAAGCGAGCGTCTACAGCGAGGGGTTTGGGCTTGTAGGCGATTTGCCAGCCGGAGCTAAATTTGACAATAGTGACGCTGCGGCCGCCGTTGTGAGCGTCGCCAGCACCCGCTTTGACTTGTGCTAGGACTCCTAGCTCGATTTTGGGGGAAAAGTGAGAGATAATTGTTTCCCAGTCATCGCAGAGGCGCTGGAGAAATTCTAAGCTGAGATCGACCCAGGAATTTATACAAATGACCAATTGCTCGGCTAATACTGGGTATTCTTGCAAAATCGCGATCGCACTTTCGGGTTCTTCTAACCGCTGCAAGAAGCTCTGGAAGCGCTGTTGAGGAGTTTCGCCCGTCAGCAAGCCTTGCAATCGCTGGGCGTTTAGTTCTAGCGCCATTGTTGGGTTCAGCATCCAGAAGAAGCGATCGGGCAAAAATCCTAACAAAATTGATTCAATGGTAGCGCGATCGAAGGGTAGGGACGATCCTTTTTTCTCCTCTACTAAGGCGGCAATTCCTTGACGCAAGCGGTTTTTACCTTGAGCAAGTAGAGGCGCGATCGCGATCGTAAAGCCTTCTGCCTCCGTGCGATATTGCTCCGCAACGCTGACGCGATCGCCCATCGCAAACGCCGCCTCCAATTCTTGCAACCAACCTAGAGGCTTTCCATGTCGCTTAGCCAGTGCCGAGGCTGGTTCTCCCAACAGATACCGAAATTCAGCCTCAGTAATTCCCTCTAAAGCCAGCTTCATATCGAAAAAAGTATCTTTTGTCAAGGGGTATTGTTGTCGCCACCGCTGTAATCGGCGATCGGCTAATTCCCCATCGAACTCATCTTTGCAGCCAGCGCCCAAAGACGCAATCCGTTCGCTCAGGGCGATCGCCCGATACCAACTCTCCCCTTGAAATACTTGTCTATCCATCGCCTCCACACCCTGACTCCTTGAAAGCCTGTCCCGCCATTCATGGCAAAGCCTTGATTTTGGGCAAAATTGGCGATCGTGCTTGACTTAGTTACGCGACTATGATAATCATTATCACTGTGGTTGTCAAGGCGATCGGTCAAAACCTCAAGCCTAAAAGCTAACAGATAAGCGGGTAAACATAGTTTGACCTCGTGTCTTTTGACTAGCTTAGCAACCCAGTACAAATATTACACAAACCTTAAATTCATCAGGTATGTGAGGAGTCTTCATGTTAAAAATTTTGTGCAATTCTCTATTATTTAGCCCAGTAACAATGTGTGCTGTTCTAGCAGTTTGTGGGAGTGCGATCGCCAGCGAATCCACAGATTTAGCCCAAAATGCGCCGATTCAAAACCTAGAAAAAATAGCCGAAACCACCGCAGCAGCAACGCCCGAAAATCAGCTCGAAGCAACAAGTATTATCTCTACAAACTTGTTGTCCAATCCTAGCAGCGAATCCCTGACAGATGTTGGCACAGTAGAAAAAATAGAACCATTGCCAGCTCAAGAAAATAACCTGAGCATTCAGGAAAAAATAGCAGCTACAGAGATCGATCGAACATCGCAAAACTCAACAACTGCAACTGAAGCCTTACCAGCCCAAGAAATAGCAGATTCAACAGCAAATTTAACAGCAGAAAATCCCTCTCTAATCTCCGATCCACTAGAACAGCCCAGCGCCAGTTCAGAATCAATGGATCAAGTTACATCCGTCTCCCAACTATCCGATGTAAAGCCCACAGATTGGGCATTTCAAGCCTTACAATCATTAGTCGAACGCTACGGCTGCATCGCAGGATATCCCGACGGCACCTATCGCGGAAATCGCGCCATGACTCGTTACGAATTCGCCGCTGGATTAAACGCTTGTCTCGACCAAGTTACCAAATTAATTAGCAGTTCAACAGCTAATTTAGCCACCAAAGAAGACTTAGCAACCATACAAAAGTTGCAAGAAGAATTCGCTGCCGAACTTGCTACCTTGCGGGGCAGAGTCGATGCTTTAGAAGCTCGAACTTCCGAACTCGAAGCCAACCAATTTTCCACAACTACAAAATTGAGCGGCGAAGTAGTTTTTGCCCTGACAGACGTATTAGCTGGCGATAACGTTAGAACCCGCCTTCCCTTATCACCTCTCAATCCAATTACCGGAGCACGGCGAGAACAATCTAGAGAATTTACTACAGACGAGCAAAACACAGTCTTTGCCAACCGCGTCCGCCTGAATTTCCTGACAAGTTTTACCGGGAAAGATATGTTAAAAATCCGCCTGACAGCGGGTAATTCAGCACACCCAGGCAGACGAGGCCCTGACAATATTCGAGGCTTTGAATATGGCCCAAACCCAGTTGCGGCTTATCAATCCGGCGGCAATCAAGCCGAACTAGCCAGAACCAACGAAGGCCAACAAACCTTTCAAGATATCAGTACATTATCTGCCAATAATACCTTTGGATTAACAGCTTTAAGTTACGAGTTTCCCATTAGTTCTCCTTTGCAAGCTGTCATCATGGCAAAAGATGGCGAACACATGGACTATGTACCTACAACATTCAGTCTTTTTGAAGACGGAAATGGCGGTACTCGTTCTCTATCTATACTCGGTCAACGCAACCCAATTTATAGCATTGGTGGATTAGGTGCTGGTGCAGGATTCAATTACAGATTCAGCGAAAAATTAAATCTCAGTGTTGGATATTTAGCGGGAACTGCGGAAAATCCAAGTCAAGGAAATGGCTTATTCAATGGTAGATATTCGGCTCTCGCTCAGCTAACATTCAATCCCACCCGCAACCTATCCTTGGGTTTAATTTACAACAACAACTATCAGGTAGGATCGCCGTTATTTAATAACGATGTGGGGACAACTCTTGCCAATAGTCCAATTTTTTTAACCGATAAATATGCCACCAATTCTTATGGTTTATCAGCCTTGTGGCGAGTTAATCGCAGATTTGGGATCGGCAGTTGGTTTAGCTATACCGATGTCAAAAGTTTTGGCGGAACATTAGCTCCCGGTACGCCCTTTGAGACTCGTTTCAGCAGTAGCAGTGCTGATATTTTCAGCTACGGTGTTACTTTAGCTTTTCCTGACCTTGGAAAGCCAGGAAATTTAGGAGGAATTGTAATTGGTGTACCTCCCCATTTGACGAGTGCCAAAACTCCTTCTCCTTTTGATGAACCTCAAAGTGTACCGGGGAATCGAGCGGGTTATGATACGAAGGATTTAGTCAGACGAATTCCCGATCGCGCTACTCCTTTTCACATTGAGGGTTTCTACGTTTATCGCCTTACGGATAATATCTTGCTGACTCCTGGTTTGATTTGGTTAACGGCTCCCAATCAAACGAATAAAAATCCTGATGTTGTGATTGGAACTTTGAGAGCTACATTCCTTTTTTAAATAGGGCCAGAAACCCGGTTTCTTTATCTGGCCTCAGAAACCGGGTTTATTCCTAAATATCTCATTCAAAATCCAATTTTTATCGAGAAACCCGGTTTCTTTACCTTTATGCAGTCATTTCTACCCATTGCTGTATTCTTAGGCCCCTCTCTCAAAATAGATGAAGCTAGAAAAATTCTGGATGCAGACTATTACCCTCCCATTTCCAAGGGAGATATTTATCGAATTATGGCATCTGGTGTAGAAACTATTATTTTAATTGATGGAGTTTTGCACCGAGAAAGAGCTGTTTGGCAACGTGAAATTTGCGACGCAATTAATGCTGGAATTAAAGTTTATGGTGCATCAGGTGTAGGAGCGTTGAGAGCCGCAGAATTGCAAGTATTTGGCATGAAGGGTTGCGGTCAAATTTTTGAATGGTATCGAGATGAAATTATTGATGGAGATGACGAAATTTGGCTAACTTACGGTGATGCAACTGATAACTTTCGCCCGATTTCAGAACCGCTAGTTAATATCCGTTATACTTTACTGAATGCTGTTAAAGATGGTTTGCTGAGAGCAGAACAAGCAGAAGAATTAATTGGCTTTGCTAAAAAAATATACTATCCCAATCGCTCCTACCAGCAGCTTCTAAAAAGTCCAGTTTTACAACACCTATCTCCCGTAGCTTTTGCCGATATAACAACTTACTTAATGACAAAGCAAGTTGATTTAAAAAAACTCGATGCTATCCAAGTGCTGAATTTGCAAGCTGAGGTTTCCCAAAAACAAGATATTATCTCTAGTAAATTCAATAAATTAGAATTGCCAGTGCCAGAAATTCTTAGTAAAATAGTTGAAATGACTGGCTTTATTCGCGCTGATAAAATTTGCACGGGCAGAGAACTTTTATTGGCAGTCAAACAGGATGTTAATTTGCTAAAAGAGATGCAAATCAATTTATCAAAACACTGTTTTATTCGGGAGTGGGCGCAGCAAAATTGCATTGTTTATCCAGAACAAAACTTAGAGTATGACTTGGTTAAGTGGGAAAAAGTACATGGCATTGTTTGCAATGTAAAATGGTTGCAGTCTAATGGCTTAACTTTGTATAGCTACAGGGAATTGATGCGCGATCACCTAGCAATTGATTGGATAACAAACCAAGAACCAGAGTATTTTGGAATTAATGTAAATTTAGAGCAGTTTATTCAAGAAGAATTGCCAATTACCAACAGTAATTTATCCTATGTTTCTCAGGTAGAATTAACTGTTTTACGGTACAAATTATCACAACGCTATTTTATTTTAGAATGGGCAACCCAAAATAATATCTTTCCAGATATATCGCTAAAAAGTTACCTAGAAAAGAAAGAGCAAGAAAGTATATCTGCTAATAGCTTGAACCTTAATTTTGACAGATTTATCTTAAAAAATAGAGCATTTGAAGAGTGGATTGTCAAGCAAGGCCCAAACTATTTCGGAATTCCTTGGAGTTTTCCTAGCGCCTTGTGTAGACAATTGCAAATTACTGGAAAAGCCGCATATTTACTGAAAAATAACTAAAAAAATATGAATGCACTTACTAAAGGTTATGCGATCGGTACTCACCGTTTAATTTCGCCGGAACAGACTTTAGCAAATATTCAGCCTTACTTAGCAGCAGCAGGGATTACTCGTTGTGCAAATATAACTGGTTTAGATCGAATTGGTATTCCCGTTTATTGTTCGATAAAACCCGGTGGGCGCTTGGTACAAATCCACAACGGTAAGGGATTATATCCTATGGCGGCTAAAGTCTCAGCCTTAATGGAAGCGATAGAAGTTTTTCATGCCGAAAACCCATACTGCGATTTCCATCGCGACAGTTTTAAGGGTATTTCTCAGAGCAATATAGCAGTTATTTCACCTGATATTTTACCGCTTTACTTGTCACAAAATTTCTTTAGCAAAGACTTGATAATCGACTGGATTAAAGCCGAAGATTTGCGGACAAATGAAAGTGTTTTTCTGCCTGCAAGTGCTGTTTATCTGTGTTCGCCGTCGCTGTACAGCTTTTCCTCAAATGGTCTTGCTAGCGGCAATCACATTGTGGAAGCAACGCTACATGGACTTTATGAGTTAATTGAAAGAGATGCGATCGCCCGCGTCAGCATTAATGGTAAAATAGACTTAAAAAACTGTGAAATAATCGATCTCAATACAGTAGATGACGAGTCGATAGGCGAACTGATTGATAAGATTGAAGGTGCTAATTTTAAACTAATATTAATCCGGCTAAAAAGTTGTATTTATATCCATACTTTTTGGGCAATTATCCTTGACAAAAATCCCTTAACTCCTGCGATTATGGTGAATTTTGGTTGCGGAACACACCTAAGTATTTCTGTAGCTGCGGCACGGGCAATTACTGAGGCGGCTCAATCGAGATTGACATTTATTTATGGTGTTAGTGAAGAGTTGGCAGAGCCACTTCCTCCCGATCGTAGCCAGACTTATTATAAAATTTATGCTTATTTCGATCGTTTAGAAGGGACAGTGCCTTGGCAAAATTTTAGCAGTTTAGCTGGCAATAATTTAAGCGAAGATTACGATCGGGTTTTGCGATGTCTTTGGGAAGCTGGATATGAAAATATATTCCGAGTCGATCTGGCGCGATCGACATTTAATATTCCAGTGGTTAAAGTTATAGTGCCGGAGTTACGATATAACCCTTCAATAACTGGGTAATTCCTTATAAATATAGATTTGGGCGACGGAAATGCAATAATAATGATTATCATTATTGCACCCAGTTCCTATGTCATCTACAAATAACGTCGAGTCCGCCGTTCCCACTTCAAGCGATCGCAATCCCTCCCTCACAACCATCCGTCCCCGCCGCCTGCGTCGCACACCCGGTTTGCGTCGCATGGTACGGGAAAACCAGCTCACAGTTGACGACCTCATCTATCCGATGTTTGTGATGGAAGGAGAAGGGCAAAAGGTTGAGATCGCATCCATGCCCGGTTGCTACCGCTATTCGCTGGATTTATTGCTAGCAGAAATCGCTGAATGTTGGAATTTGGGGATATGTGCGATCGCCCTTTTCCCAGTCATCTCAGAAACTAAAAAAGATGACACTGCTACCGAAAGCTACAACCCAGAAGGATTGGTGCAACAAACAGTCAAAGCTATCAAACAAAACATTCCCGAAATAATTGTAATTACCGACGTAGCCCTCGACCCTTTCACATCACACGGACACGACGGTTTAGTTGACGAAACTGGTAAAATTCTCAACGATCCGACTGTTGAAGTTTTAGTAAAAATGGCAGTTTCTCAAGCCGCTGCAGGCGCGGATATGGTAGCACCTTCCGACATGATGGACGGCAGAATTGGTGCAATTCGCAAAGCCTTAGATGCCGCAGGATACATCGATACAGCAATCATGGCTTATTCCGCAAAATATGCCTCTGCTTATTATGGCCCGTTTCGGGATGCTCTCGATTCTGCCCCAAAGTTTGGAGACAAAAAGACTTATCAAATGGATGCTGCTAATGCGCGAGAAGCACTGAAAGAAGTTGCTTTGGATATCGCAGAAGGTGCAGATATTGTGATGGTAAAACCTGCTTTGGCTTATCTCGATATTATCTGCCAAGTGCGAGAAGCAACTGATTTGCCCGTAGCTGCTTATAATGTCAGCGGCGAATACGCAATGGTAAAAGCTGCTGCACAATTGGGTTGGATTGATGAAAAGCGGATAATTTTGGAGAGTTTGACGAGTATCAAGCGGGCGGGGGCTGATTTGATTTTGACTTATTTTGCTAAGGAAGTTGCTTTGATGTTGAAATAAGAGAATTTTTTTAAGCGCTGATACTTCAGTCTTGGACGCACTCCGACAGAGAAACCGGGTTTTTTACCGAATCTACGAGTTACAACCAGTATTTTCGTAAAAAAACCCGGTTTCTAAGCCCCCGCTATTCTGCTATAATCTTAGCGCCGCAGTTGTTTCAACTGCTGCAAAATCTTGCTTTTACGACTCGCCATTTCCGGGCGAGTCAAAATTCCCTGAGACGGACTAAAGAGTAATGCTACTACAAATAACCCAGTCACAACTAACACGATGGCTGCACCAGAAGGCACATTTAAGTAATAACTAATATACATCCCAGACACACTGCCGATCGCACCCACAATTGCCCCCAGTCCCATCATCTGGTGCAATTCTTTAACTAATAAATAGGCAGTGATACTTGGCCCAATCAGCAGCGAAACGACTAACACTACGCCTACTGCTTGCATACTGGCAATAATAGTCAGGGTGATTGCTGAAATTAACCCGACGTGAATTAAATTAACTGGCAATCCTATTGCTTGTGCGCCGAGGGGGTTAAAGGTGTAAAATAGCAGTTCTTTATAAAATATTTTGACAAAAATTAGGACAAATATCGAAATTCCTAAAGTCCGCCACACATCATCAACTGTAACTCCTAAGATATCTCCAAATAAGAAATGATGTAAATCAAGTTTGCTTTTTAGTAGCGTAATTAGCATGATTCCTAATGCTAAAAAGCCGGAGAAAACTAGCGCCATTGCGACATCGACTTTGACGCGGGACTGTGATTGAATCCAAGCAATAATTAAGGTGCTGAATGTGCCTGAAATAAAGGCTCCTATAAAAATATCAATGCCTAAATAAAAGGCGATCGCCAATCCCGGCAATACTGCATGAGCAATCACATCTCCTAACAATCCCATGCGTTGGACAATCAAATAAGAGCCAACTACGGAACAGAGAATACCGAGCATGACGGCGATCGCGATCGCATTCCGCATGAACTCAAATTCTAGCGGTTCCATGAGTAAATTTAACATTAGTCAATCTCCCGTTGCACCAATATTACACAATCGCCATAGGCCCGCTGAATATTATCAGCGGTAATCACTTCTGACCGAGCGCCCTCAGCAATTAGTTGTTTATTGATTAATAAAAATCGGTCGTACTTCCTTGAAGCTTCTCCCAATTCGTGACCAATTACCAGCAAAATTTTACCCTCAGCTTTCAGTTCGTCAAAAACTTCAAATAGTACGGCTTCTGTCTTTTTGTCCACTCCCGAAAACGGCTCGTCAAAGAAAAACAACTCGGCTTCTTGCGCTAATGATTGAGCTAAAAATACTCGCTGTTGTTGTCCCCCTGACAACTCTCCAATTTGGCGATTTCTTAACTCCCAAATTCCAACTCTTTCTAAGGCGGCTTTGACAATTTCTCTGGATTGACGTGAAGGATCTCGCCACCAACCCGTATGGCGAGTCCGGGCCATCATTACTACATTTTGAACAGAAATCGGATAGTCCCAGTCAATCTGCGATCGCTGGGGTACATAAGCCACCTCTCCTAGCTGCTTAGAAAGTGCCCGATCGCGATACCTCACAACCCCATTTTCTGTCGGAATTAACCCTAGAATCGCCTTCACCATCGTACTTTTCCCCGCGCCGTTAGGCCCTATTACCCCCACGATTTGCCCGGGTTCCAAGCTGAAGCTGACATCCTCAACAGCGGTAACGCCTCGGTAGTTGACAGCGAGATGCCGAACCTCTAACATAGTAAATCTTGAATGATAACGATTATCATTATACTAACACAAAGGAGAAACAGACAATGTTACAAAAATTCAACCTCAAAAGCCTTGCTGTGTTTGGCTTGATGATGGCTGCTGGATCGAGTAGCGCGGGGTCAACTTTTTCACCGACCAATAAAAATCAGATTGTAGCCCAAAGTCGTCCGCAAGTCGTAGCAACGTCTACAGTTATTTGCGGCTTAACGAAGGAAATAGCTGGCAATACTATTGACCTCAAATGCTTGGTAGATGCAGGCTCAGACCCCCACGTTTACCAGCCAAAACCAGACGATCGCAAAGCAATTGAGCAAGCAAAGTTGATTTTATACAGCGGCTATAATTTTGAACCAAGTTTAATTCGATTAATTAAAGCAAGTTCCAATAAATCAGCGAAAATTGCTGTAGGTGAAGCAGCAGTACCCAAAGCACTAGAGATTGAAGAAGACGGCAAAAAAGTTTCAGATCCGCACATTTGGCACGATGCTAAAAATGGCATGGCTATGGCAAAAATTATTAACACTCAACTCGGTAAGGTTTTGCCAAACCAAGCATCTGCTTATAATGCAAAAACTAAACAAATCACCTCAAATCTGACAAAACTAGATACATGGATTAAATCAAAAGTTGCCACAATTCCGGCCAAACAGCGCAAGCTTGTTACTACTCACGATGCTTTTAATTACTATTCAAAAGCTTACGAAATTCCAGTAATAGGAGCTTTAGAAGGTCTTAGTACCGATGAAGCGCCAACACCAACGCGGGTGGCTCAATTAGTTAGAGAAATTAAGGCTTCTGGAGTGCCGACAATTTTTGCTGAATCCACGATTAATCCTAAATTAATTGAGGCTGTGGCAAAGGAAGCTAAGGTGAAAGTTTCGCCGCGAGAATTATTTGCCGATGGTTTGGGAGAACCGGGAAGTGAGGCTGATAGTTATCAGAAAATGCTAGTTGCTAATACCCGGACAATTGTAGAAGGTTTGGGTGGTAAATATACTCTTTTTAAGCCTTGATAAAGGACGGGAGTACGGTTGGTGCGTCTGATGAGCTTACACCGGAGACTCCGCCGCCTGTCATGCTCGATCGCATTATCCGCACTGATGCTAACACTTGGTTTTGCGGGCGATCGGGCTTGGCGTTTGAGAATCAACAAGCCTACTTTATTATCAATAAGTTCCTGCAGAACCTTGAATCTCAAGAAATTCTTGGTCAAGTTCATAAACCTCTCCTACAGCAGGCGCAAAGATTTTGGGGCGCAGCCTCCCCAGCAGCAGTGCCGGCAAAAATTCCGAGGGCTGATATCGTTTCCGGTTGCATCGGAATAATAAAATCGAGTCAACAGTCAGTAGGGGCGGTGCCTGTGAGTGCGGGCCCTCTTGACAGTCAACAGTCATGTTTGAGTGCAACCGGAATTGATCTGACTCGCCAGCGCGAGCAACCAGGCTTCTTTGATGATTTTGCATAATTCCTGCAAATTAATTGATAAAATTTATCAATTAGCGTAGACTCAATATTGTATTCAAAGTAGCGGTGAATCCGATGACTCTTTCAACATACACTCCAGGCTTGTACGCTAGTTTCAGACACCAGACTTTCAGCCCCCGCCAGTTAGTGCCAGTGCCGTCTAAAGGCTTGCTGCGAATAGAACGGGGAGCTGTCCGAACCGTGACTTGGGGTGACCGGGGGACAGCAATCACCCTGGGATATTGGGGAGTTGGAGACGCGGTGGGGCATTCGCTCTCAGGAGTCCAACCGTATCAAATCGAGTGCAAAACTCATGTAGAAATGAGCTACATTCCTGCCAATTTGTGCGATCGCTCCTTAGATGAAATTTTTGCCCACGTTCAGCAAACTCAAGAATTTTTCTGTATGCTCCGCACCGAATCTCTGCGGGATCGACTGCTGCAACTATTGGTTTTGTTAGGTAAAAAATTTGGTCGCCAAGTCGCACAAGGACTGTTAATTGATTTGAGATTGACTCACCAGGAGATTTCCGAATCTCTGGGGATTACGCGGATCACGGTGACGCGGCTGATGTGTCGGTTGGAGGAAGAGGGAATTATCGATCGCTCCCGCCCTCAATACATAGTCTTAACTTCCCGTTAACTTCGCCTTTTTGACATTTCTGAAAGCAATTATATTGATATGAAAATCAAGTTGTCCAGTTGACTCTTAGTGGACTTGCGCTATAACAAGAGGGTTTAAATCTCTTCTGTGACTAATAGCCCGAGTCGGTTTTAACCAACCCATTTTCTGGTTGTTTTAGTTTGTTTTAACCCAACGATCCCTCGCCGTTTGTTTGAAGCGAAGGCGGGCTAGTCGGCAAACGAAAAATGAAAAATGTAGGTAATGACAAGCTAAAAAAAAGGGATAAACCAGAATCGGCTCGAAGTTCCCCGACTATCAGGGAGAGTAGGCGGTATGCGAGGGAAATCCTCGATCGACAGTTTTAACAATCGCGTATTAATTCAAGTTTTCTTCTATTTATCTGTTTTTTCTGTATTTTATGCAGTTAATAACAAGAAATAAATTGAGTTCACAAAATCTGCGATAATTTTTGTAACAATGGGCGATGAATCAATATGGATGAAATGGAAGGATTGCGACAGCGAGAACTTTGCGATCGCTTAATGCTTGACTATCGAGAGATGGCTGCGACAGCAAAGCAGCTAGGGCTGAGCACCCATGCGTACATTCAGCAAAAAACAGGATGGATTTTGTTTGAAGAACTTTACTATGCGCCGGGAACAATAGTTGTAACGGAGGATTTGTGCTGCATTCCGTTAATCTTGTATTCTAAATCAAAACGATGAAGGGAATTATTTATAACCTTTTTCAAAAAGGTGAGGAGTCAGTCGATTTTAGATTGGAGGGCTTGAGGGATTTAGGGATCGATACTTCATCGAGAGTGATAATTGCTATATGTTCTGTTTGGATTAATGATGGTTTTCCTGATACATTACAAGCTACCTGCGTACTGGAATAATCACAGCCGTAGATGCTTGAGAAGCTATATTGCCGATCGCGCAACTGCGATTTTACACGAATCTGTCAGAGTTTGGTTGATTGCTTTGGAAATGGTAATTTTATTAAAGTTGGAGTCTCAAGCATGAAAAACCGTTGGATTAAATGGCTTCAGTTTAGCCTGACTGCTTTACTGGTTGTCGGTGCGATCGTCCTAATCAACCACTACGGGATCGAGCAAATTAGAGCTAACATCAGTCAGTTTGGAATTTGGGCCCCCTTGGTGGTGATGTTGCTGCGAATGGTAAGCATTGTGATTCCTGCCCTACCGGGTACTGGTTATTCGCTGCTAGCAGGTGCATTGTTTGGGTTTGCCCAGGGTTTAATCGCGATCGCCATTGCTGATGCGATCGCCTGTACCATTAATTTCTACATTGCCAAACGCTACGGACGCCACCTCGTGCAAAAAATTGTCGGGGAAAAATTCATGGATAAAGTAGATTCTATTAATCAGAATTACCTACAAAGTAATATCTTTTTAGTGACGGCTTTACTGATGACTGGGCTGTTTGACTTTGTTTGCTACGGTGTCGGATTAACTCAAATGAAATGGCGGAGATTTATCACCACTCTGACGCTGAGTATTGTTGTAGCAAAACCTCCATTAGTGGCCCTGGGAGCAGGCGTTCTCGAAGGCGGTAAGTTGTTGCTAGGATTTGCATTGTTAGGAATGTTTTTACTAGCATTGGTGACAGGTTGGTTGAATCGCAAACACAGTTTACCGTCTTGATTTGTAGGATTTTACCGGCGACATTGCACGATTTAAGATCGTGTCCGCTGGATTACGATCGCAAGAAAGGATCGCGCGTGCGGAATGCGAGTCCGCAATCCAAGAGCAGACTCGCATTCCGCACGCGCGACGAACCAATTTTATTTTGATCGATTCAAGAGCGGACAGGATTTAAGAAATTTTTCAACCGCAGATGCACGCAGATAGACGCAGATATTTTGGCATTGCTGAATTAGGGTATGAGACGAGTAAAAATACGGGAGGGGAGTCAAAAATGATTTCCGGGATTTTAATGGGAATTGGAACATCTCCAAATTTCAGATAATGAATTAGTAATTTAATTGAATACCTAGCATTTTTTCACACTTAGAATAACAAAGAGTTTTTCTGTTTAACCGAGCCAAGTAATGTCTGAGTCTTGTATTTTCACCTTCAATTGTTGTCCTATAGGTTTTGCGGTGATATCTGGTCTCCATCCGCCATAAAAGTTGGGTAAACTTTCAGACCATCTGTTACATAAAAGTAGCATTCCCATTTACTAACTTCCGCCCGTAGCGGTTCAAAAGTTTTGGCGCTACGGTCGCCTAAAACCCATCCTAAAATACCTAACTTAAAATTGTCTACCGCTGTCTGCAGCCAGGTTGTGTTTTTTTTTGAACCACAAATGTTTGTAATTCATCTAATTTTCCCACTTCGGGATTTGTTTCTGGTTCGGAAAAATATGGTAACAGTTCCCCGGCTTCTTTTACCCAATTAATGATTGTAGTATGATGTACATCTTTGACTCTTTTAATTGCTCGAAAACCTAGGTCAAGAACAGAGATTTTTATATTTTACAACTTATTTTAGATATCCTTTTTGAGGCTTTTAATCATCTATAAATATTTTTTTAAGTTAGACATAAATATAATTTTACTTGGCTTTTTTGCAAAAATTTTTATTGATATGAGTTGAATTACATTCAAGGCATTGCATAAGATTGCTTTTAAATGTGTGTTATTTTTGCTTTAGGAGTAAAAGTTTATCATACCATAGTTCAGCAACGCCAGTTTTTGTATGTCTGGCAGTTAGTTCGATCGCGCTTTGCAACTACTATTAGTTCTAACTTGCAACAAATCCCCCTGCGATCGATCGCTCCTACAACCCGAAAGTACGCGCGTGCGTTGGCGAAGCCTGTGCGATAGCACTTAGCTATCCCGAGCGGGAATCGCCCAAACCCCGACTCGCGAGTCAGAAGATGCGATCGTCCGCTGGAATGCTCTGACATTAGATACACTTCGTGAAAAACAACATCAATTATCAAAAAAAATAAAAGCTGAAAGGATATAATTTTTGACATTCCCAACCTAAAAAATTGAGAGCCAATCAAATCTTCGCAGTCTGTTTTTATGACACCAGATATCTCCGAAGCCCAGCAGCAAAGAAATCACCGCATAATTGTCTTGGCGCTGATTTGTCTGACGCTGCTGGGACTAGCATTCCGGCTCTATTTGGCGTGGCGCACCAACCAAACTCTCCCCGATACCCCCGCCCGTCTCAGAGGCGATGAACCGGGCTATGAGCGTTTGGCATACGAGTTGCTGAAGGGTCATTTTTTTGAGCGACCGAACCGGACACCTGTTTATCCCTTTTTTGTGGCTGGATGCTATGCAATTTTTGGTCGTTCTCCCGCATCTGTAGTCTACGTACAAGCTTTTTTGGGGGCGATAACTATACCGCTAACTTTTATTCTGGCACGGCGTTTTACAGGCGCTCAAAGTTCCTTAGTCGCGGCTGGATTAATAGCGCTGCATCCTTCCCTGATTCTTCATGTCAGGCTGCTGCAAACGGAGATTTTATACACGCCTTTAATGCTTTTAACAGTGCTGGGCTTGCTGCGGGCATTGGAACAGCCGCAGTGGCAAAATTTTTCATTAGCAGGTGCGCTGTTAGCAATTACAAATCTTTGCCGACCGACAGCGATGTTGTTTCCATTAATTGTGCCACTATTGATGCCGCCTCAATGGTCTTTAAAGCGCAAGATTGCTTGTTTTGTTGCTTATTTGGGCGCAATTATTATCATTACTACACCTTGGACTTACCACAATTATCGAACTCACAAGACTTTTTTGATTTACAGCGTTTCTACGGCGCTGCTGTGGCAAGGAAGTCCAGAGTTTTATCATTTGGCCTACGAACAACTGCCAAAACGCCATATCGTTCAGATCTGGGAGGAAGAACTCAATCCGGCTCGGAATGGGGGACACAATGCTTTTACAATTGAGGGCGATCGCTATTTTACCAAACGGGCGATCGCTTCAATCCTCCGCGAGCCCGCTGTCTATCTCTGGTATTGTTTGCAAAAGGCAGTTTTTTTCTGGTTTGGAAACCCTATCAGTGACTGGTCCGATCGCGCTATGTTTAATGTGCAGGCAATGCGGACATTCTTTTCGCCGCAGCGGATTGTCTGCATTTTATGGTCGCGAATTTTGCCTGTATTTGCTGCTTTGGGGATGATAGTTTTGCGGCATCGCTGGCGGGAGTTTCTGCCCTTTATGGCAGTCTGTGGCTATTTTACTTTGATCCATGCCCTCACTTTTACAGAAGTTCGCCACAGCGAGCCGCTGCACCCTATTTTGGCGGTGGTAATTGCTACGGCGGCTGGGGAACTTCAGCGTCGGTTGAAGTCATCAGTCATTAGTTATTAGTTATTAGTTATTAGTTATTAGTTATTAGTTATTAGTTATTAGTTATTATTCATCAGTCATCAGTCATCAGT
>NZ_JADEXD010000280.1 GCF_015207285.1 Tychonema sp. LEGE 07203
TCTCTTCATCGGAACGATTCAGATATATATTCTCGGACTCTGTGTACTCTGTGTACTAGAGCCGGTTAAATCACCTGACGATGCAACGGTCAACGATATGATATGATGTATGAGATAAGACGGCGGTTGAAATCCTTGCCTCAAATCGAAAGTCCTCTTGCATAAAACTAATGAGTTCTGCAGTCCTCATAGCGAGGACTTTAGCTATCAGCCAGGGAATGAATTCCCTGGCGGCCTTTCGGTAGAACTCTTGCAAAAATCCAAAGCACTCCACCCCCAACCCTCCCCTCCCGCGGGGAGGGAGCAAGATTCTTGTTTCTCCCCTTAATAAGGGGGGACTAAGGGGGGTAAATTTGACTTTTGCAAGAGGTCTAGTTTAAGCCAGAGATGAGATTAAACCTTAAACTTCTCCACAATCCGTCTCATCGCTTCCTCCACATTCTCCCGACTGTTAAACGCCGAAATGCGGAAATAACCCTCACCCGCCGCGCCGAAACCAGAACCCGGTGTCCCCACCACATTGCAAGTTTCCAGCAACTTATCGAAAAACTCCCAACTCGTCAAACCGCGAGGCGTTTTTACCCACACGTAAGGCGCATTTTCGCCGCCAAAAACCTCAATTCCGGCCGCTGTCAATTTTTCGCGAATTATCGCCGCATTTTCCATGTAAAAATTGACTAACGCCTTAATTTGTGCTTTTCCGGCCTCAGAATAAACCGCCTCAGCACCGCGCTGGACGATGTAAGAAACGC
This sequence comes from Tychonema sp. LEGE 07203, assembly GCF_015207285.1. GTDB lineage: Bacteria > Cyanobacteriota > Cyanobacteriia > Cyanobacteriales > Microcoleaceae > Microcoleus. The sequence goes on from NZ_JADEXD010000280.1 coordinate 753, forward strand.
CGTTAAACTTAGTAGATTGGCGGCGATTCCATAACTTCCAAATTTCGACATCAGAACCGTCTGCGGCTTTTCCTGTCAAAGTCTTCGGTACTACTGTTAAGGCGCAGCGAGTACCGGTGAAACCAGCATTTTTGGAGAACGAACGAAATTCGATCGCACAATCGCGCGCACCCTCAATTTCGTAGATAGAATGCGGTAAACTCGGATCGGTAATATACGCTTCGTAGGCCGCATCGAAGAAAATAATCGAATTGTTCGCCTTAGCATAATTTACCCAAGCTTGCAAGTGCTCCTTCGTTGCAGTTGCGCCCGTAGGGTTATTCGGGAAACACAGGTAAATTAAATCGACTTTTTTGTCGGTGGGAATTTGGGCAGTAAAGTTGTTTTCTGCGGTAATTGGCAGGTAAACTAAGCCGCCGTATTCGCCATTTTCGTTCGCATCTCCCGTGTGTCCGGCCATCACGTTCGTGTCTACATACACCGGATACACTGGGTCTGTAACTGCGATCGTGTTATTGTTGCCAAAGATATCGAGAATGTTGCCGCAGTCGCACTTAGAACCGTCAGAAATAAAGATTTCCGAAGCATCAATTTCGCATCCCCGCGACTTAAAATCGTGTTCGGCAATTTTCTCCCGCAGCCATTCATAACCTTGTTCCGGGCCGTATCCTTTGAAGGTATCCCGCGAACCCATGTCTGCTACCGCCGCCACCATCGCCTCGCGACAAGCCGCCGGTAGCGGTTCTGTCACGTCGCCAATCCCCAGCCGGATGATGGGCGCTTGGGGATTCGCATCTGCAAAGGCTTTGACTCTGCGCCCAATTTCGGGAAACAGGTAGCCGGCTTTGAGTTTGAGGTAGTTGTCGTTGATAGTTGCCATAGTTCGATCGCTAGTTTGTCGTAAAATAGCTTACTGCTAATTGGTAGTTGGCTGTTGACTGTTGGCTGTTGACTGTTAAGAGGGCGGGCACGGGGGCACCGCCCCTACTGGCTGTTGGCTGTTGGCTGTTGGCAGATTGACAAAAAAATCAACTACCTTGTATAATTAGATATAGTGTGCAGTGCAGAAGCAATTATGGACGACATCGAGTACGCCAAACTCTATCAAGAACTGGCGGCAATTCTAAATGAGTTTAAATTGGATTGGGTAGTTCAACAAGTAGCAGATACTGTAGAGATAGGCAAAGTAATTCAAGAGCGATCGCTCAAAAGAAAGACACCCCTGCTCAAGATAGAAGATTATACCGCAAAAGAACAACTTTTGCTGTTAATTGATGCTGTCGGACAAGCGACGGTGAACACTTCCGAAATGGAAGACGAAATAGCTTATTTCTTGAAAGTAGAATCGGAAACCTCTCCTCTGGGTACAAAAATTACCTTTGCCAATTCCGGTGCAGAAACAGCCCAAACAATCGAGTTCACCTCCAACGTGACAGCCCCCCGCCACAAACAGGCGATCGCCCTCAAGCAACTGCTCGAAAAAATTCCTTCAGAGCCGAGCAACTACACCGTCACTTCCGAAATTAAAAGCAAATTAAAAAACTCCATCGATCCCGATTTCAACGGAGCCGCAGAACAAGCAAGAATTTTTGACGCTTACCTGTTCACCATCCTGCTAAAAGCAGTTGCTAATGAAGGCGGTAATATTTATTACAACAACGTTTTAGACGACGAAACACCGAAATATTTAACCTTTAGAAAAACAGCCGGAACAATCCACGGCACCGCACATCCATACACTCATGCTGTGGTGGAATTTCCCGACAAACCAGCCCTAGAAATTCACCTCGGAGTAAAAGTCCAAGGTAGAGCCGGAGTTCTGCACAACTGCAACGTTTTAATTTTGTACCAAAAAGAAGCGAATATCTGTCGCTTGCTCAACCGCGAACCCCGACACTCGCAAGTAATTTTAGCAGTAAAATCCGAACACTGCACCTCGGAAATCCAACTAGAAACGGCCGGTGCTTTTATCGGCTTAGCATCAGATATTCGCTACGAAGGCGGCAGCTATTTCATTTCTAACAGTTACTCCCAGCCCGTAGCAAAACTACTAACAACTGCGCGCAAAAAATGGGAACTCAACATTTTTCCCAGGGCGACAAACGATGTCCACCGGTTGATGTACTCGTTTCAAACGATTTTTAAAGACTTTAAGGCGAGAAACTGATTCATATCAATTCCGGTTGTACCGTCAGGTGATGTTGACTGTTGACTGTTGACGGTTGACTGTTGACTGTTGACTGGAATTTATGATTCCGATGAAGAGAGGATTTGATATCATACCAATTTCATAAAGTAGCGCTAGATATTACCCCCCCAACCCCCCCGCGATTTCGGGGGGGCTAAGACTTCATCCATAGCACATATGAAAGAAAAATGGTATCAATTCCGGTTGTACCGTCTGGTGATTGTTGACTGTCAACAGTTAACACTCAACCATTCAGTTTTTCGACCCGCCCGTCAACAGTCATTCGATTTTAGATTTTAGATTTTAGATTTTAGATTTACCCCACGGCTCAATTCGGGGGCTTGAGGATTTTAGATTTTAGATTTAGGATTAATTCCACGGATAAATCCGGTGGCTTGTACCGCCTTTGAAATTCGCTTGTCAGCAGTCAGCAGTCAACAGTCAACAGTCAACTGTTTCTGTTTTTCCTTCTTGTTTCAACATTTGCTACATTAGGCAAGGAAATCATCTATCATGTTGCGAGCACCCAAACCTTACGAATAATGTTTAAGAAAGATAAATCTTCCCTGCTGTTTGCGATCGGAGCCGCTACACTTCTGATCGGTTTAGGCTTTCTCGCGTACTACCTCGTCATTTCCCGCGGGCCCGCCAAAGACTTACCGGCGGGAGCAACGGTTGTCCCCCAAGATGCGATGATGGCTCTATCGATCACTACCGATGAATCGCAGTGGAATAAACTGCGAGAGTTTGGTACGCCGGAGTCAAAAGCTTTGTTTGAAAGGTTTTTGAGCCAATTGCGCGATCGCCTCCTGACAAGCAACGGTTACGCCTACGCGCAAGACATTCAACCGTGGGTAGGTAACACAGCAATGGTGGCCTTTCTCCGCAACAAAACAGCCATACCAGTTC
>NZ_JADEXD010000070.1 GCF_015207285.1 Tychonema sp. LEGE 07203
GGGGAGAGGGGGAGAGGATTTGACGATTTTTGATCGTCATCAAAATATACAATGTTTATTTGCACAACAGCTTAATGCCTGCTGTTTCAAAATAGCGAATTAATTGATGAATATAATGCTGTTTGGTAATGACGTGTTTGCGGTAAAGTAAGATTCCCACAACTGGGAATTTTCCTCTGTCTGAATCTTGACATTAATTGGTGTCAATTTTTGGGGGACGGGCATCTTACCCGCCAGTTGTACGGTGCATCGCTGGGAGATTTGCGAGTTAATTGACAGATTCTTCATTGCGACGTACCCTACTATATTTTGTATGGCGCTAAGAACCAATTAAAATAATCAAATCAATCCAAACACAGGCATATTTACAGCAGTGAAACGAACACCTCCGGCAATAGTTATCTTAGGTCAAAACAGCCTGCCGATCGCCCAAACCATCTCCGCAGTCTTCCCAGGTTCCCAGATTTACGGTTTAGTCGATCGCACATCCGACACAGACATCAACTTTAGCAACTTCGGCGAAACACTGCGGGAATTGTTCGCAACCCAAACCCCAATCATCGCCATCTGCGCCGCCGGAATCATCATCCGCACCCTCGCCCCGCTGCTGTCAGACAAACGCGCCGAACCCCCAGTCTTAGCCGTCGCCGAAGATGGTAGCGCCGTCGTACCGCTGCTGGGCGGTTTGCACGGCGTTAACGACTTGGCGAGAGAAATTGCAGCAGCCCTCGGCGTGCAGCCTGCAATTACAACAACGGGAGATATTCGGTTTCGCACCGCCTTGCTAAGTCCTCCCCAAGGCTATTATTTGGCTAATCCAGAGGACGCGAAGACTTTTATTTCAAATTTGCTCGCCGGGGCAAAAGTAAGCATTGAAGGGGATGCTAGCTGGCTTTGGGAGAGCAATTTGCCTACTTCGCAGCCCGCCCCTACGGGGGCTACAACGGAGAGGATCGCCCCCTCAGCCCAATTAACCATCCGCGTCACCGAAAAAGCAATTGTACCAACCGCCGACTGTTTAGTTTACCATCCGCAAATTGTGGCCTTTGCACTCACGCAACTATCGGATATCGAGCCAGAAATAGCAATTTCTTACGTGCAGCAAATCTTAGAAAATGCAGATTTAGCATCAGGATCAGTTGCCGGATTTTTTGCTTTAAAACATGATATAGGAAATCCGATTTTAGAAGCAATTAGTCAATTTTTTAAAGTTCCCGTGCGTTTTTTGAATCTTCCCGAACTTGTGGAATTCGACTCAGTTAAATTAATAGAATATAATGCCAGTTTTGATGTCACAGCCGCCCAAATTGCCCTGACAGCAGCGGGCGCAAACAGTCAGTTAATCGGATACGATCGCACAAACGCCTTCCGCTGCGCGATCGCCCTTGCTGCAGAACCGATTGATGCAAGCGCGATCGGCATTAGTCGCGGCAAACTGGCGATCGTCGGTACCGGGCCCGGAGGCGCGCCCTGGATGTCGCCGGAAGTTAAGAAAATTTTGCGCGAAGCCACGGATTGGGTGGGTTACAAGTTCTATCTCGACTTAGCCGGAAGCCTGCGGGAAGGACAAAACCGGCACGATTCCGACAACCGCGAAGAGATCGATCGCGCCCGTTTTGCCCTAGATTTAGCTGCATCCGGTAAATCCGTCGCTGTGGTTTCGTCGGGAGATCCGGGGATTTTTGCGATGGCTGCGGCGGTGTTTGAGGCGATCGACTCTGACAGCAAACCCGAATGGCAAGGCATCGACATTAGGGTAGCACCGGGGATTTCTGCGATGCAGGCGGCCGCTGCTGCGATCGGAGCACCCCTCGGACACGATTTTTGTGCGATATCGCTTTCAGATATTCTCAAGCCTTGGGAGGTCATAGAACAGCGAATTTCTGCGGCCGCCAAAGCGGATTTAGTTGTGGCATTTTACAATCCGATATCAACAAAGCGGAAGTGGCAATTGGGAAGGGCGATCGAGATTTTGTTGCAAACTCGCGATGCTAAAACCCCGGTTGTATTGGGGCGAAACCTCGGCAGGCCAGGCCAATCCGTGCGCGTTTGCACCCTCGGCGAATTCCAGCCGGAAGACGCGGATATGAGAACTTTAGTAATTGTTGGTTCGAGTCAAACTCGGATTATTCCCCGCAAATATGGAGATGTTTGGGTGTACACGCCGCGCAGGTACGATTTAAATTTGTAGTGAAAACTTGGGCTCCGATCTTTAAGGACTTGCATTCCGATGTCCGGTAGCATCCCAATTGTAAAATCCAGTCAACACTCAACCGTAAACTACCAAAATCGAGATCGTTCATCTGCGTAAATCTGCGTAAATCTGCCTGTATCTGCGGTAAAAAAAAGAGAATATCAACCGCAGATGATAATTGATACGCGCCGATTCGCGCAGATGCCCAGAAGAGATCGGCGAATTTAGATATCAACTCAACCGCAGTCAGGATTTCAGCTTCATTTTTCGATATCTCTAATTTACCTTTCAATAATTAAATTTTTGTTAATTTGCCCAAATAAAATTGCGGGCGATCGATCTCTGCTACATTTCTTAATCGGGCGATAATTTTACAATAAAAAAAAATAAATCCTTCACCGCGACGACTCATCTATGCCCGTAGATATACCGAGAAAAAATTTTTTGGGATAACATATGCTTAATCGAAAATTAAACAAACGGTTAAGAAAACATGAAATTTCAAATTCCTCTAGCTCCAGGGACTATCACCAAATTTTTGCTGAGAGTAGTCACCTGTCTGGTTGTAATATCTTTCTTAAGTCAGATGGCTGCATACTTATTGCCTGGCAACCCGCATGAAAACTACTTAGTAAAGGCTTTCGGCGTTGATTCCGAGCGGAACGTTCCAACCGCATACTCAGCTTTGGCATTGCTGTTTTGTTCTTTCTTGCTGGGTACGATCGCCTATGTGAAAAATTTGGATAGTGGTCCCTACAAGAATCACTGGAAAGTTTTATCATTCATATTTGTATATCTATCTTTAGACGAAGCTGGTCAATTGCACGAAAAACTGATACAACCGATGCGAACCATGCTAAATGCCACAGGAATTCTTTACTTTACTTGGGTTGTGCCGATCGGTATTCTAGTAGTGATATTTCTCTTGTCCTACACTAAGTTTCTGTTCCACCTTCCTGTTCCTACAAGAAAATTGTTTGTTGCAGCAACCGCTATTTATATTGGAGGAGCACTAGGGATGGAATTGGTAGGGGCATACCGATCTTTTACAGCGGGAGAAAGTAATATACTTTACCAGATAATAGTAACCATTGAAGAGTCATTAGAAATGGTCGGTGTCGTCGTATTTATTCACGCATTGACTTCATATATCAAGACATCTTTAGGCGGGGTCAATTGGAATATTTACATACCAGGAAAACACACACAAGTTACCGAACATGAAAATATCGGCATACCCGCCCTCAGCGGACGATCCAACACAAATATCTCAAGGTAAATCACTTACAACCGGGTTTGATGGAGGACGAAAATACTACATTCTTGTCTTGAATCACAATAAAAAACCTGGTTTTTTTGGTGTTAGTGTGTCTGGGAATAGATGTTCTACAATCTTCGGCGCACCAAACGAGTAATTAGAAGTGGAACAGCTTAGTTCACAGATGACATCCTCACCTTTACTAAGAATTCACTAAGAGCAACCTTTGCATCAGGATTTGACGGCAAATGGCTTGTCAAACTTGCCTCTTCTAATACATTGATTAGCCGATCGCGCTCCTGCTGATAAAATTCAATATCTGTATCTTGGAGCACTGATTTTTCCGCACCAGCCAGCTTGCGATCGATCAAATCAGGAATATACGACAACTGGAACTTCTGATTTAGTTTAACCAAATTCGCCTCAACTTCCCCCGTTTGCATCAAATGAATCCCCGCCAGCAACACCCGATAAACGTACAGCAGCGGCTTAACCCGACGCGGGCTTTGTTTCTCAAACAATCTCCATTGAGTCTGAGCAAAACCGAGATAGTGGTGGCTGTGGTGCTTGGTAATGCAGTTCGAGGCCAGTTCTTTTAACTCTTCGTGCTCCTTGGTAGTGTAAACTACGAGCGGCGAATACAGTTGTTCCAACACGTAGCCGTTACGCTTCAACAGCAACTCAAGAAACTTTTTAAGATCGTGAGTGACTAAATCGAGTTCCATTTTCTCCCGAACTTCCGAAACCTCGATTGTTTCTTCTCCCGAAATCAGTCCAATTACTTTCGGTAGCGGCAAGATATGTACTCCCCGCAAGTCGAAGTCAGAATCTGCCGAAGGAAAGCCGTATAAATGCGATCCGCTGACAGTCGCAAACAGCAGCGGGTAAGGTGTATCGGAGATAATTTGGGCTAGATTAGAGATATATTCGATCATTTTTCTCTTCAGTCTCGCGTTGCGCGGACTTTGTTTGACAAGAAGCGATTTCAATCGCCGATTGAAATCGCACTTCTACGAGATTTAATCAAAAACTGATTAGCTTTCTCGTAATTAGGACGTTTTGGTAAGGAAGTTTCTGCAAAAGCGCGATCGAACTCTGCGTGCAAGCTCAACCGCCAGCGATTCACCTCATCCCAGGATATTTCTTGATTGCGGATTGATAGCAATTGCGATCGAAAATCCTGCACCCGCACCGGCACAAACCCCTCCTTCAGCACCGTAATTCCCGACAGCAACAACCGAATCAAGTGCATAGCGTGCTTCGATCGCACTTCTCCTGTATTCCGCAAGTCTTGCTCCATTTTTTTAAATTGAGACAAAACGTAGCTATTGTAAGTTTGATAAATTAATTGAGACAGAAAGATTTCCCGAATTTCTAGCAATTCCTGTGCTACAGGAGAAACGGTTTCTACCAAAGGCGTGTACAAACATTCTAGCACATTTGGATTAGCTTTTAGTGCCAAAACCAGAAACTTTTGCAGTTCCCAATAGCATTCCTGATTTTCCTTGTTTTCCAATTGTTCTGGAATGCCGTAAAGCGACCAATGAAGAACTGCCGGCGGCTGATAAATCCCGCGCCTGTCTGTATCGGATTGCTCGTTATCCAAACCGTAGGCTCTGGAACCAACAATGCAGCGGTAAATAACAGAATCATACAGGTTGTATTCTGCCAGAAAATCTCCTCCTGACTGCAATCCTTCGCTCTGAAATTGCTTGCGGATGCTGAGTTCGTGCCGCCGCAGACTAATTTGTGTTCCGTCTGGGAATTTGACTAAATATGCGTGGGAATTGTCCGTAGGCGATTGAACGATGACACCTACTAATCCCGGTTTCCAAGATTCGTTAGTTGCAGGATTTTTGACTTCGATTTTGGTGACAATTTGGGTTCCTGCGGGCACGATCAAGTTGAAATTTTGGGAAATATTGGCATTTACCATGAGGGAACCTCCGGCGGTGGCACGAGCTACAATGTTAGTGTAGCATATATGTAGTATAAAATTCGAGCGAGAATTTTTAGCAATTCGGAAAAGTACAGCTACATACAAAATTCTGTTTAGCGAAAAAGCAAAAAGTTCTCTAATTTTCTCGCTGCTTAATTTTTCGCTTTAGCTTATACCCCCTTTTCACTTTCATGTTGTGCAGGAAGTGCTACACGCCCATGAAAGTCATGATAACGATGTGAAAAGTCTTCTAAATATGGACTTTCAAGCACAGCACGTCGTTTAGCAAAATTATTATTTATTTGATGGTATAAGAAATCAGCATCTATAGCAAAAACTTTTTTAAAATCTACTGTTAATTCTGGTATGCCTTCCTGAGATGATTCACGTTCTAGAGGTATTTTTTCCAAAAAATGGTATTGCTGATAGCGATTAGATTTAACTAAATTCCAATCCGCTGAATTTAGCTGGACTGTTTTGTTGGAGCGAATTTCTTGAGCTGTATATACTTGACAGCAAAGTATAGAATTTAATAACTTATTAGGTTTATCTCGATTTTGCCTAGCGCTATAGTCCCAATCTAAATCACAGTTTTGAGTAACAATAATTGCATAAGGATGAACAATAGGTTTAAACTGAATTCGATCGAGGTTTGGAGAAGATTCACTTGCAACTGGTTTGATCTGTATAAGTCCAGTCAGAATTTCCCCTTGTCTAAGAGCCTCTTTGTCATTCGAGGCTCTGTAAATCAAAGGTTTACTCATGGTTAGCTACTCAAAATCTAGGACTAAAGGCGGTCTGACTTCGCTAGGTAATACGCTACCAGTAAGTAATCCTAATTCTTTAGGTAAGGTAGTTTGTCCTAAATCCGACCGACAGTCACTATAATATTCCACCATTCGTTCAAGCACTTCAGATGCTTCTTGCAATCCTTCTGGAGTGTTAGCAAAAAGCAGATGGAGTAGCGTTAAACACTTAACCCAAGTGATGGTGTTTTGATTGAATTGACCAAACCATTCACCACTAATAGGTGATTCGATGGAAACTTCGATTTTTAAGCTAGGAGTACCAGATGCTAAAGTGTGCCGATACTGCGTCTGAGCAGGAGTGGGTAAAACTTCATACCTTTGTCCAATTATATTTTTGCTTTGAGTACCACCAGTTGTTACGTGCATAGGATTATATTGGTTGAGGTTGCATTGCTCTGTGCAACTCTTCCGTGATACCCCACCGGAAGAGATTTCTGGCTGTATGGTTGTAGTTATCGAGTATTTTCCAGGCATTTTCACTTTTTTCTATTTTATCCTCAGTAAAAAAATCAGTATCTAATAAATAAGCTGTTTCATCTATACCTCCTTCTGTGTCCCTAACGTTAACAAGCCCATGATTAAAATTAACTTGACCGAATTCTGTTTTTAGCTGTAAATTTTTAACAAAGTTTAGAATTGAATCTGCTACTTCTGGTGTATAAAGTTCAGAAGCAATATGTTGCGGTATTAATTCATGCCACTCTTTGTCTTTGATATTTAGTTTTGATCTAATAATTAAATCGCGATATCTTAGTCCTGTTCGTGAATAAAAAGAGGGATTATATATCTTTTCAAAAATTTCTACAGCGCGTTTAAATTTATCAATAAAATTTTCATATCTTTCATACTTTGTCGTGGCAAGCGTTATAGAGTTTTTGTCTAAAGATATCTGGCAACTCAAGTCTTCTGACTTAAATTGATAAGTCAAGTCAATTGAAGTCAAGTCACTGGTAAAATTTGAGCTGAATTGGGTTAAAAGATTAGATAGCTCAACCGGGAACTGCAAATTTCTAGAAGTTTCAAAAATTGGGTATTCAAACCTTATACTATCTTGAAAGTCTACAGGCTGTTGGCTGGCAATTTTCAGGATAGTTGGAAATCTAAGTTGAGCAATAACCTCAATTAGGGGGCTGTCCTCATAAATTACTCTTTCATAGTTTGGGAGCTTCATTTTTTTAAAGTATCCATTACCAATTTGAAGAGCGTCTATTACTCTAGCTTAACTTACTTCCAAACAGAATCACATTCAGGATTGATGCGATCGCCTTTTCCAAATCAAATTTTACGACTTAAAAATATGGGCAATACTGGATTTGAACCAGTGACCCCTTCCGTGTGAAGGAAGTGCGCTACCACTGTGCTAATTGCCCGCAGATAATTACTATACCATATTAACTCCAAATTTGCAACTAAAATTTTCCCAAAAATTCAGCCGCTTGTTTCCCAGTTAAACTCGACACAATGCCCAGAACACAGGCATTTGTCGAGCCTAGCATCAATCAACCTGCCACCAACCCGCTGCAGGGCCGACAAACCGCACCACAATCCACCAACCCACCAACAGACTAATCCCGATCCAGCTTCCGCGAGATGTCCACCTCACAAAATCTTCGCTTTGGGTTTTCGTGATTGGCAGCCACGAAACGATGCGCTCTTCTTTACCGAATTCGTCGCCGATCGACTGTTTACGACGCTTAGCTTCACCCATAATTTTTGTCTGCTAAATCAGATTTCAATTGTATAACCAACCAAATTATAGGCCAACAGGTCATCTCAGGCCTGCGTCAGCCAAGTCGTATCCAAATAATTAATCCTCGCAAACGGACTCAGCGCCCCTAAAACCTGCTGCCCGTAACTGCGGTGAATCACCCTACTGTCAAAAATCGCCACAACCCCCTGACGTTCTCGCACCGGCGCGATCGCCCGCTGCAACTCATTCAGCGCCGCCGGCAGCAAATACAACCGAAACCAATCCTTGCGCTGCTCCTTATAATCAGCCACACGCGCCGCCACCAAAGGATTCTCCAAAGAAGGTAGCGGCAAAGTTGCGATCGCCAGCAAGTGAGGCACGCTCAACTCCCCCTGATGTTCCCGCCAAAACTCCCACCCAGTCACCAAAATCCCATTTTCGCCCACATCTGTTTTTTCAACCTGCACCCGAGAACCGAACTCAGAAGCCAAAATCGCCGCCAGCCGAGCCCTCAGCGGTACATCACCCACAATCAGCACCGTTAAACCCGCCACCGACACGCTCATCAACAGCAAAGTCCGAATTTCTTGAATCAAAACACCCTGAAATTCCGGCGTATTCGGCAGCGGCAGCCAGTTGGGAATGTACAGTTGAATTAATTCGTTTTGTCGATCGGGCGAAAACTTCACACTCGTCAACTCTGGCAATCCGATCGTTTGCCGGAAGATCGGCGCCTTCTGTTCCACATCCACCGCAGAGCCAATCAACACCACAGGCACTGCAGACCAGATTTTGCCCAAAACCTCCGCCACCTGCACCGGCGCGCAGTAGAGAGAAAATGACCCGCTCGATCGATGAATTTGCGCCCACCGCAGTTGGCCGTTAGTTTGCCAGCGATGCCAAAAATTGCTCCAAGCAGCCGGAATCAGCTTGTTAAGCTCGATCCTTGCCAGCAGCCCCTCCAAAATATTTTGCTCTGCAGTTTCCAGCAAATAGCACTCGTCAGGCTTAGCTGGATGCAGAAACACAGCCCGCGTTAGCAGTACCCGCACTTGGAGGATTTCATCCGCCAGCATTGGCTCAGATTGCATTAAATCATTCCAGTCAGGAGGTTGCAAACCCGCAGTCAACTGCTGCCGCGTCCAAACTTCCAAATCATCCACACCGTCGATAATTGTCGGAATATTGCCGCGAAGTTCCGAATTTTCCGCCAAGCTATCCGCCAGCCAAGACTCCGGATCTATGAGCATCAGCCCTTGGAAATCGGCATTATGGGAATAAATCTCGATCGGCTTCTCTGTTTGCAGCCACTCTTGCAAGCGAGGAATTTCCACCCGCTGCAAATGTTCCAGCAGCGGTGTCGGCGCAACTAAAATTACGGGATCGGGCCACATCAACACCGGCAGCAAATAGCTGACTCGATACCGCTGTCGGTAAGCTCCTGCGGGCAGCCCCGTTTGAATTAGAGCGCTGCGCCCCAAGCGCAAAGCCCGCGCCACGAGACGCGCCATCGTTAAATGGTGGGGCCAGTGCGGCTCGGAGTGCGATCGCAAAAAGCGGAGCAGCGAGTTGTGGACTTCTACCTCAATCAATCGATTTCACAGTTGATATTGCTCAATCAACATAATCAAAACTTGCCAGAAAATCAACTACTTTTTCACCCGCAGGCAAACTGAATTTACTCTCCCGATTCTTTCCACCTCGCCGACCAAAATTCTGGTGACAGTGCACGGTCAAACTCTCCTGTCCCGAACTAATTAAAATAGTTTGGGTAGGCGACTGAAAAAACTTTATTTTGCGACCTGAACTTACTGCTGCTTGCAGCATTTCTCTCGCTTCATTTAAATTATCTATCGCTACATTTAATGATTTATACAACTGCACAATTCGTTTTTTTTTCAAATCTTGACTGGCAATATATTTGCTAACAGCCACAATATTTTTCTGAGTTTCTAAGGCATCATTAAAAGGCAGAATCGCTAAAAAAGCGACGGGCAATAAATGCTCGTCGCTATCAAGTCTAAAAGTGAGAGTTGTCCGGCGGTAGCCGACTTCAATATCGGGAGGACAGCTCATTGGCCGGTAATGCCGAGCTATTTCGCTGTAAGCTGTTGCTAAAGCAATGTTTGCTGAGTAATCTAAAACTGCGTCAACCACAATTCGCACTAACCCCGGCGTGTGATTTAAAAATTTTCTCGATTCTGACGGCGAATTAAATTGTTGAATCAGAGTGCGATCGCCATCCGGGCTGATGTCAACCCACTCGCAAGCAATATTATCGGCGATGATGCCAAACCGGGGAACCAAATACAGTTTTGCCCCAGTTAAAGTTGCCCCCGTCAAATCTGCGCCCACCCAATCAGCATTAATCAAGTTAGTTTCTGTCAAATCTGCGTGAACCAAATTAGCATTTGCTAAATTAGTATTTCTTAAATCTGCTCCGTTAAGGTTAGCTCCGCTCAATTTAGCATCGCTCAAATCTGCATCTTTGAGGTTAGCTCCGCTCAAATCTGCCCATTTGAGGTTAGCTCCGCTCAAATCTGCACCGCTGAAATTCACCTGCTGCAAAGAAGCTTGTCTGAGATCCGCACTGCTGAAATTCACGCCGCTAAGTTCTGCTTTTGTCAAATCCGCGCCGTGCAAGTTAGCTCCTTGAAAGTTAGCTGATGAAGCCGAAGCACCTCTGAGATTTGCACCGGAAAGATTAGCACCGCACAAGTTAGCTTCCGTCAGTTTTACCTCTCTTAAATCGGCTTCAGTCAGGTTAGCGCCGCTGAAGTTTGTTTGGCTGAGTTCGCAGCGGACTAATTCGCCTCTAATCAGGGATGCTCCGATTAATTGAGCTCCACTTAAATCGGCTCTCACCAAGTTTGCTACGTTGAGAGCAGCCCTGTTTAAGATTGCCCGCGAGAGATTGGTGCTGCTGAGTCTAGCTACATTCAGGTTAGCTTCGCTCAAGTCAGCTTCGCTCAAGTTAGCGCCGCTGATGTTGGTGACAAATAAGCTAGCCCGCCTTAAAATTGATTGGCTGAGATTGATGCGGCTGAGATTAGCTTCATTCAGGTTGATTCCTGTAAAATCTCTGTCGCCTTCTGTGTATCTTTTGACCAGTTCAAATCGTTTGAGAAGTTCTTCAGCTTCCATTGTTTTTACCTGAATGAAAGGGCTATATGCTAACTTTTATGCGACATGAATATAAATGATTTCCACTTAAATTATATAGTAAACCCGAGGTTATTACATTTTTAATTACTGAAATTATTGCCGACACTTGTATTTACATTCTTCCTTCTTCCTTCTGACTTCTTCCGACGGACATCGGACTGATGACGTTGTACGGAAAGCTCGGAGGCGACAGCAAAACATGACTGATGACTAATGACTAATGACTTCTTCCTTCCTTCGGCTATATTTACTCGCCGAGCTGATAAAAGCTTTTGACAAACTCAACCACCGTATTTAGCGGCGGGGTTGTGAATCTTTGGGCCTTAATTGCAGGATTGATCGAGGTTTTGTTTGTTCCCGGCAAATTTGCCAAGTTTCTGCCAAAGTCTGGGTGATAGTGAACCATCAAAGTTTCGGCGCTGGAGTTAGCCAGTACGGTTTGGGTAGGCGATTGGAAAAAACTCGACATCAGTTCGCGGTCGAGGCGAACCGGCTGAATTTTCATTTCCCCTATTTTTCTGATTGTTTTGGTCAGCATCACGTTCAACTGCACTACCATATTTGAGACTCGAACGCCCAGGTTATTGCCGCTTTGGGGTTGGATCATCTTGATCAGAGTAATGAGATTTTTCTGAGTAAATGCTGCGTCGCTAAAGGGAATAATGGCAACGAAAGCTGTGGAAAATAGTCGATCGTCCTGCTCTATTCTAAATGAGATGATTGTCCGGCGCGAATTAACTTCTATGCTGGGAGGATGGCTCAAACCCGAGTATTGACGGGCAATTTGGCGGTAGGTAGCCGCCAGGGCAAAGTTAGCGTCGGGATCTAGGGGTCGATCGACAATAATCTGAACAGTCGGCGGTGTAGCATTAAAAAACCGTTGAGATTCTTGTGAAGTAAACCGCTGAATGTGGCTGCGGTCGCCGTTGGGACTCAGGTCAACCCAATCGCAGGTTATATCGTCTGCTTTCAGATTAAACCTGGACACCGCATAAATTTTTGCCCCAGTCAGCGCCGCCCCGGTCAAATCTGCGCCCACCCAATCAGCGTGAATCAAATTCGCTTGAGTCAAATCCGCGTGTACCAGAGTAGCGTTCAACAGGTTGACGTTGCTCAAATTTGCCCCGTACAAGTTAGCCCCGCTCAATCTCGCTTCATCGAGGTCAGCGCCCGTCAGGTTCGCCCCGCTGAGGTCGGCCCACCGGAGATTAGCGCCTCGCAAATCAGCGCCGCTGAGGTTGGCTTGAGAAAGATTAGCTTGTCTGAGTTCGGCATTACAGAGGTTGACACCTCGCAAGTCTGCCCTGCTGAGGTCGGCTCTGTGCAAGTTTGCCCGTTCCAAGTTGGCCGCTGTCAGGGAAGCGCCTCTGAGGTGAGCCCCGCTGAGGTCGGCTTGCTCCAGATTGGCTTCTCGCAGAGTTGCTTCTCTCAAATCTGCTTCGCTGAGGTTTGCACCGCTCAAGTTTGCACCGCTGAGGTCGGCTCTGATCAGCTCGGCTCTGATCAGTGTAGCTTCGACGAGTTTGGCTTCGCTGAGGTCGGCTCGAATCAGGTTAGCTACGTTGAGGATAGCGCCGCTGAGGTTGGCTTTGCTGAGATTGGCACCGCTGAGTCTAGCAACATTGAGTTTGGCTTTTCTCATGTTAGCGTTGGACAGATTGGTGCCGCTCAGGTTGGTGAGGCTTAAGATTGCCTCGCTGAAATTAGCCCCGGCCAGATCGATCCTGCTGAGATTTGCCTCGCACAGGAGGATGGCAGTAAAGTCTCTTTCTCCTGCTGCATATTTGGCGATGAGTTCTTCGGCGTCCATGCTTTTCACTTTCCCTGATGTGTTAGCTAGAACAAAGCTTTGTTGTGCCAACCTTTAAATAGAATAAGCATTTTTTGTAACTTGATGCAATATGCTTAGACATCTATATTGTGGAAGCCTTTTATAAAATCCAAAAGGGTAGCGATATTAGCTTGACCCAATTTTGTGGTTTCGGCTAACTTGGCCGAGGTTGAATTGTTCGGATCGTATTTTTTGATCAGGCGCTTGCCGAAGGCTGGGTGGTGATATACACTGATTTTTTCACCGCAGGAATTAATTAAAATCATCTGTGTAGGAATTTGAAAAAAATTGATGCTCTCGCCGATTCTGGGAAAAGAACTTGAAATTTTGATTTGGTCTACTTTGCTGATAGCTTGGTTGAGAGCTTTGCTGGATAATTGGACGTGTTTGGATTCTTTGACGTTAAGTTTGCCTGCATCGTGGGATTGAATCATTTTCATCAAAGCTATCAGGTTTTTTTGAGTTGTGGCGGCGTCGTTAAAAGGAATGATGGCAACGTAAGCGGTGGCAAATAATTTATCGTCGCTGTCCATTTTAAAGGCGAGTACGGTGCGCCTGGAGCTGACTTCGATGGTGGGCGGCTGACTTAAACTCGGGTATTGTTGGGCAATTTGGTAATAAGTTGCAGCTAAGGCAAAATGAGCGCCTTGGTCTAAGGGCGAGTCAATCACAATCCGAACTGTGGGTAAGGTTTCGTGAAAAAATTCGTTGGTTCCTCCCGAGTTTAACCAGTAAATTTGGCTGTGGTCGCCGTTGGGACTTAGATCGACCCATTTGCAGGTCATGCCTTCGGTTTTGATGCCGAGCCGCGAAACGGCGTGGAGTTTGGCTCCGGTGAGGGTGGCTCCGGTTAAGTCGGCTCCAATCCAGTCGGCGCGAATCAGATAGGCGTTTGAGAGGTCGGCGTGAACTAAACTGGCATTGAGCAAGTTGGCGTGGCAGAGGTCGGCTCGGCTGAGGTCGGCTCCGCTCAATTTGGCTTCGCTGAGGTCGGCCCAGCGCAGGTTGCAGCCGCTGAGGATTGCCCAGCGCAAATTGACGCCGCTGAGGTCGGCACCGCTGAGTACGGCTTGAGTGAGGTTGGCTTGTCGGAGTTCTGTCCCTCGCAAATCTGCGCCGCTGAGGTCGGCTCGACTGAGATCCGCGCCTTGCAGGTTGGCTTGTTCGAGGTTGGCTTCTGTCAAGTACGCGCCGCTGAGGTGAGCGCCTCGAAGGTTGGCTTGAGCGAGGTTGGCTCCTCGGAGGGTGGCTTCGGTGAGGGTGGCTCCGCTGAGGTTGGCTCCGCTGAGGTTGGCTCCGCTGAGTTCGGCTCGAATGAGCTCGGCTCTGATCAGTTTGGCTCCTGTGAGTGTGGCTTTTTTGAGGTCAACTCGCACTAGGTAGGCGACGTTGAGGTCGGCGTTGGTGAGGTTTGCACCGCCGAGATGGGCTCCGCTGAGTCTGGCGATGTTGAGTTTTGCACCGGTGAGGTTGGTTTTGCTGAGGTTTGCTCCGCTGAGGTTTGCTACACTCAGATTCGCACCCTTGAGGTTGGCTCCGCTCAAGTTGACGCCGCTGAGGTTGGCCTCAGTTAGGTTGATTCCGGCAAAGTTTCTTTCTCCGGCGGCATATTTTTTTAGGAGTTCCTCGACTGTCATGGGGGCGGCACCGTATCAAATATCCCCATTTTATTGCTATGAATATCGGTATTGTCGGACTTGGTTTAATTGGTGGCTCGATCGCTCTGGATTTGCGATCGCGCGGGTTTGATGTTTTTGGGGTTTCGAGTCGCCAGCAGACTTGCGATCGCGCGATCGAAAGCGGTGTTGTCTCTGAAGCCAGCATACACCTGTCTCTGATGGCAAGAGCCGATTTGGTTTTTATTTGCACGCCGTTAGGAGCGATCGAGTCGATCGCCCGAGAGTTGGTGCCCTATCTTTCCCCTGATACTATAGTAACCGATGTCGGCTCCGTAAAAACACCCATAGTACAAGCTGTGTCTCCTCTGTGGCCGAATTTTGTGGGGGGACACCCGATGGCGGGGACTGCACAAAACGGCATTGAGGCGGCGGTAAGGGATTTGTTTGTGGGGCGGCCTTACGTGGTGACTCCGACTCCCCAGACTCCGGCGCACTCGCTAGAAAAGGTTGAGGAAATTGCGCGGTTGTTGGGCGCTGAGGTTTATCGGTGCTGCCCTGTCGAGCACGATCGAGCTGTGGCTTGGATTTCTCATTTGCCGCTGATGGCTAGCGCGACGCTGGTTGCTGCCTGTGCTGTTGAGGGCGATCGGCATATTGTTGATTTAGCCCGACATTTGGCGAGTTCGGGTTTTCGGGATACGAGTCGCGTAGGGGGCGGCAACCCGGAGTTGGGAGTGATGGTGGCGAAATACAATCGAGAGGAATTGCTGCGATCGCTCTTTATTTACCGCGACAGTCTCGACGAGTTCATCGCTGATATCGCATCCGAAAATTGGCAAGCTCTCGAACACAAGCTAAAGCATACTCAAAAAGCCAGAAATAATTACAACTTGTGAGCCAAAAATTGCTGAAAACTGCCCCCATCTCGATTATGATTTGTGGACGCATCTATATTGAGTTTAAATGTACGCTTATTCTCGACTCAAGCGGGTTTTACTGGGTGAATCTCTCCCCACCAGCGCATCTGTTCACGAACGGCTGAGCAACGCTACAGGACTAGCTGTTCTTGCTTCTGATGCACTGTCGTCTGTTGCCTACGCTACTCAAGAAACTCTGCTGGTACTCTTACTAGCGGGGAGCAGCAGTTTGAGTTTGTCGCTACCTATTTCGGGAATTATTGTTTTGCTGTTGGCGATCGTGGCGCTGTCTTACCGACAGACGATTAAAGCTTACCCAAACGGCGGCGGCGCTTACATTGTAGCGCGAGAAAACTTGGGTACTTATCCGGGTTTGATCGCAGCAGCTTCCCTGATGATTGACTACATACTCACAGTTACGGTGAGTATTTCTGCTGGT
Source organism: Tychonema sp. LEGE 07203 (assembly GCF_015207285.1). GTDB lineage: Bacteria > Cyanobacteriota > Cyanobacteriia > Cyanobacteriales > Microcoleaceae > Microcoleus. Next base: position 15,862 of record NZ_JADEXD010000070.1, read on the forward strand.
GTGGCAGCCTTGACTTCAGCAGTTCCCTCGCTGCTGCCCTATAGGGTGGAAATATGTTTAGTTTGTATTGTCTTAATCATGTTTGCCAATCTCAGGGGCTTGCGGGAATCTGGCAAAATATTTATGGTTCCCACCTATGCGTTTATCGCGGGTATTTTTGTCTTGATTGGCTGCGGTTTATTCCAACAGGCAACAGGTCATGTTTTGCCGGCATTAGAAAATATTCCAGCTAAAGAACCTTTGGGATTGTTTCTGATCGCGCGCGCCTTTGCTGCTGGCTGTACGGCGCTGACTGGAGTTGAAGCGATATCGGACGGTGTGTTGGCTTTTAAACCTCCTGAATGGAAGAATGCGCGCCTAACTTTAACTTATTTGGGCGTAATTCTGGGGGTAATGTTTTTAGGAATTAGTTACTTGGCCCATATTTATCAAGTGATTCCTAGAGAAAATGAAACCCTGCTTTCTTTGTTGGGAAAAGATATTTTTGGAGTAGGCATATTTTATTACTATTTGCAGGTTGCAACTCTGTTAATTTTGCTGTTGGCGGCGAATACGAGTTATGCGGATTTTCCGCGACTGTGTTATTTTTTGGCGCGGGACGGGTTTTTGCCTAGGCAGTTGTCGCTGTTGGGCGATCGGCTGGTTTATTCTAATGGCATTAATCTGCTCAGCTTCTGCGCGGCTTTGTTAATTATTATCTTCCAAGGCGATACCACTGCAATAATTCCGCTGTATGCGGTTGGAGTTTTTACTTCTTTTACTCTGTCTCAATCGGGAATGGTAATTCACTGGTTTAAAGAGCGAGGTAAAGGTTGGCAATCTAGTGCTGTGATGAACGGTATTGGTGCAGTGGCAACCACGGGAGTTTTGGCTGTAATTGTCGCTACCAAATTCCTTTTGGGAGCTTGGGTTGTGGTAGTAACTATTCCGATCGCAGTCAGTTTATTTTTAGCTATTAACCGACACTATCGCTATGTAGCCGCTCGCTTGAGCATTCAGGGCATAGAACCTATATCTTATCCTCCCAGACTTAAAGTTAAGGCGGTAAAACATCCGGCAGTGGTGTTAGTCGGGCAGTTGCACCGGGGAACTTTGGAAGCCCTGGATTACGCTCGTTTAATTGCTGATGAGGTTGTAGCGGTTCACGTAGATATTGGTTTGACCGATCGAGCAAAACTGCAAGCTGCTTGGCAAGATTTGCAGTCCGACATTCCTTTGGAAATTCTGGAATCGCCTTACCGTTCTGTTGGCGAGCCTTTAACTCACTTTTTGACTTTGTTTGAAGAACTGCGGCCGGGAGTGTTCTTAACGCTGATTATTCCGGCGTTTGTGACGCGAAATTGGTGGGAGGGACTGCTGCACAATCAAACTGCTTTCTTTTTGAAGGCGGCTTTGCGGGCGAAAAGAAGTCGGGTTGTAACAACGGTGCGCTATTTTCTTTGACATACTCACCGACCTCTTATGTGCGGTGATTCTTGACGCTTCGCTTACTGACGCGACCAAAGCCGTCTTATTCTGTCTCTGCGTCCGTTTTGAATCGAAGAAGCACCGGCCGCTTACAAGCCAATTCAACCAGTGATTGACGTACAAGTTGAGGCGCAAATAGTTGGTTTAGTCGCTAAAATGAAGCCAGTGTTAACATTTAAAGCGTAAAGAAGACGCTTGCGCTTGAAACCGCGTCTACACAAACACTCACCCGCATTGCCAAGGGTTCAAGACCAGGCGGTCGAAATTACGTTATATTTTTCAGTTCGCGTCGCCGGACTTGGTTTATCTAAAGCTGGTTTCAAGCGCCGTCTTATCTTACCCAATTACCCCCAATCCTCAATTGTCACCAGATAAATCAAAACCTGTCCATCCCCTGAAGCGGCTGCTGAAGTACGGCCGCCGCTACCGCCTGAAAACTTGGCTGGCAAGTATTTGCTCGCTGCTGAATAAATTCTTTGATTTAGCGCCGCCAGCATTAATCGGTATTGCCGTTGATGTAGTGGTGAAACAACAAGATTCTATGCTGGCTCAGTGGGGCATCAAAGATGTTTTTTGGCAACTGGCAATTATTACTATTTTGAGTTTAATTGTTTGGACGCTGGAATCTGTTTTTGAATATGCTTACGATTATTTGTGGCGCAATTTGGCTCAGGATATCGAACACGATTTGCGTCTGGAAGCTTACAGCCACTTGCAGGAATTAGAATTAGCTTATTTTGAAGAACGCAGTACGGGCGGTTTGATTTCTATTCTCAACGATGATATCAATCAACTCGAACGTTTTTTGGACGACGGCGCTAATGAGGTGATTCAGGTAATTACAACGGTTGTCGTAATCGGCGCGGCTTTTTTTGCTGCATCTCCTGGTATTGCTGGGCTGTCAATGCTGCCGATCCCTTTTATTATTTGGGGTTCGATCGCCTTTCAAAACCGCCTCGCTCCTCTCTATGCTGACGTGCGGGAAAAGGTGAGTTTTCTGAACGGGCAACTGTCGAATAATTTGACGGGAATTACTACTATTAAAAGTTTTACTTCCGAAGATTACGAAACTCAGCGCATCGAAACACAAAGCCAAGCTTACCGCCAAAGCAATCAACGGGCGATCGCACTTTCGGCTGCTTTTATTCCGCTGATTCGGGTGGTGATTTTCTTGGGGTTTATTGCAACGCTGTTTCTGGGCGGTTTGGAGGTTGTGGCGGGCCGATTGTCTGTAGGAACTTACAGCGTTTTGGTGTTTTTAACCCAGCGGTTGCTGTGGCCGCTGACTCGCCTGGGAGATACTCTGGATCAATACCAGCGCGCAATGGCTTCTACTAATCGGGTGATGAATTTGTTGGATACGCCGATCGCCATTCGCACGGGCGATATTCGGCTGCCGGTTAGTTCGATTAAGGGCGAAATAGAATTTAAAAATGTTACCTTTTCTTACAATCAAAGAAAGCCGATTTTGCAGTATTTTTCCCTGACTCTGCCGGCGGGGAAAACTACTGCGATTGTTGGCGCAACTGGTTCGGGAAAAAGTACGCTGGTAAAATTGATTTTGAGGCTTTACGAGGTACAGTACGGTCAGATTTATCTCGACGGTATAGAATTAAATAACCTGAATTTAAAAGATTTGCGGAGAGCGATCGGATTGGTGAGTCAAGATGTGTTTTTGTTTCACGGTACGGTGGCAGAAAATATTGCTTACGGGACTTTTGAAACCAGCGAGCGAGAGATAGTAAATGCTGCTAAAATTGCGGAAGCTCACGAGTTTATCGCGCAATTGCCGGAGGGTTACAAAACTATTGTAGGGGAACGCGGTCAAAAATTGTCGGGGGGACAGCGGCAGCGCATTGCTATTGCGAGGGCTGTTTTGAAAAATCCGCCGATTTTGATTCTTGATGAAGCTACTTCAGCGGTGGATAACGAGACGGAGGCGGCAATTCAGCGATCGCTCGAACGAATTACCAAGAATCGCACTACAATTGCGATCGCCCACCGTCTTTCTACAGTCCGCAATGCCGATTGCATTTGTGTCATGGAAGAGGGGCTAGTGGTAGAATCGGGGCAGCACGAACAACTTATCGAACACGACGGAGTTTATGCGTCGCTCTGGCGCGTGCAATCTGGTATAAAATAAAAACGCAACGGTTTTGGGTAATTGGTAATTGGTTATTTGTTGTTTGTTATTGGTTATTTGTTGTTATATTATGTCCGGTCAATCAATTATGAGTACAGTGCCTGCTTCTGGCTCGCACGACACAATCACAATCGGCGATTACCCGGACATGATATTACTCACAACTGACAACTGACAACTGCCAACTGCCAACTGCCAACTGCAAGATATTAGTTTCTACAAGCAAAGAGAGAAAATGTTTTTATTTGATAGCCCCCAGTCCAAACCCAATCCCAATAGCTGGCGCAGCAAGTTGGATACATTTGTCAAAGATAACAAACAAGAATTAGCTGCTTTGGCTTGGGGGCTATTTTTGGAGAGAGGCGAGGAAAGTGAAGATATTTTAGGAATTGATGTTGTAGAAAAGCCGCGTTTTATATATTTCAAAAAAGATGCGATCGAGGAATTGAACCGCCAAGTCAAAAATCACATTCAGGAAATTTTAGGAATTTTAAAAGCTCATAAACCAGAAAAAGAAGTGGCAATTGTGGCGATCGGTGAAGGTGAAATCAAGCTAATTTTTTTTGAACCTAAGCCCGAACCTCCTGTTTGTTTTGAGGAAGCTGCGACGGATGTCGATACATTGTTGGCCAAGCTGGAACAGCAGATGCTTGAATATATGAAAGGATAAGTTATTACCTTGATTGGTTTTTTACCGAATCTCTGGATAACAACGAAGAATCTTCGCAAAAACCCGGTTTCTCACCTCCCTTTTGGCTGGAATTACGCACTACGCCAAAGAAACCGGGTTTTTTACCGAATCTCTGGATAACAACGAAGAATCTTCGCAAAAACCCGGTTTCTCGCCTCCCTTTTGGCTGGAATTACGCACTCCGCCGCATCAGCAACAGGGTTTCTAGCCTGTTGCACAAAAAGTAAACCCGGACTTATTATCAAGAATCAGAATAACCAAGAATCAAAATAGCCAACAGGCGGCGAATCGTCATGCAAAATTTGAGCTTTATCTAAATTAGCTATAGATTCCGCCAATTCTCTACCTACTCTAATATCAAGGGCCCTATCGATTAAGGAAAACGAAAATTCATGCCCGTCTTGCAAATATTTTGCTCTGGAAACAATCTCACTTCTCTCTAAAATAGGGCTGTTACTCCCAATTAACACGCTATTAATATCCTTCCAAGGAGACACGCACACCTGAGAAAAAATGCTTTGAAAAGTCTTCACCTTTTCCGCATAAAACTCGTCTCTTTGCAGCAGATTTACTAGCACAACTCCTTCGCTTGATAAGTGTTTTTCGCAGAGTTGATAAAATTCTTTGGTAGCCAGTCGGTGCGGAGAGTAGCCGTTGCCAAAAAATACGTCTGTCATGATGATATCGTACTGAATATCTGAACTTTGTTGCTCTAGATACTCTCTCCCATCTTGGATTGTGACGCTGAGTCGGCTGTCAAACTGCACCCCAAAGCACTGGGTAGCGGCTTCGATCGCGATCGGATCGACATCCGCACATTCAATGACAGTTTCCGGTAAATAGTGGTGCAAAACCAAGGGAATTCTGCCGCCTCCAAATCCAGCGATGTAGATTCTTTGAGGTTGGTTTTGCCAGATTAAACCTAACAGCATCGCCTGAGTGTATTCTGAAACTAAATGCAGGGGATTGTTGAGATCGAGAACCGATTGCAGTAAATCTGTATGCAAATTTACTTTTTCAACTAAAGAGAGTTTGACTTGAGATTTATCTTTTCTAACTGTGACATAGTGAACACCAGAATCTTTGCAAAAAACAACTCCGTCCGGCTGTTGTTGCACCCAAGCCAGCCGCTGTTGAATATTCGCTAAATTGAGAGTTTGCCAGTTTTTTTGTTGGTCAATCATTAATTTTAAATTTTATGGCACACAGGGGCAGTCAGAAACCGGGTTTTTACAAAAATCCTGCGTCGCAGTCGGCAGATTTAGCAAAAAACCCGGTTTCTTTAGTTTGATTAAGCAGGCTGTACGCGCTTGTACGCCACCAACTCCAAACCCGAAATCGAAAAATCCACTCTTTCCCAATCTTGTTTGTCTCCTTCCAAGTTTTCAAACGCTGCGGAGGTGAGCAAAATCTCTCCCCGTTCGGCCAAATCCTCTCCCAGCTTGGATGCCAGATTAAATTCGGAACCGTACATATCCTCTCCTTCCAGCATCAAAATATCACCGCAGCCAATCCCAATGCAGAGGTAAATATCCATTTCCGGCGGCAGAGTTGTGTTGACAGCCGCCGTTTGTTTCAGAGAGTCTAGTGCAGAATTTACGGCCGATTTTACATTCGGAAACACTGCAAAAATATTGTCTGCTTCCTCCTTAACGACAGTGCCTCCGCCTTCGGCAATTATCGGTTTGACAATTGCCTGCATCCGGTGAATCATCGCCAGAAAATGAATAATTCCGTAGCGGACAGTCGTTCGCGAAAATCCCGACATATCGATTACCAAAATTGCGTGAGTTTGGCAGAAAGTGGCATTAATTTCCGCATCAATTTCTGCGGTTTTTTCGGGACGTTCGTTTCTTTGTTGCAGCAATTTTTGCAAATTAGCGCGGTTATTTGTTTTCATTTTAGTTTAATTGAATTTCCAATCGCGACACTGTTGTTGAGGGGGGAAAGCGGGATGCACCGCACAATTGATACCGTCCTTACCGCAATAATAATCGCATACTTTGCAATGTTGAGTTTTCTCTAATTTTTTTATCAAAATTCCCCGGATTGTCTGAACTCGATTTCGATATTTGTTGGCATTCGAGTGACTCGGTTCCATTGCCAAAGCTTGCTCGAAAGCAGCCAAACTCGATTCGTAAAATTTAATAATTTGAGCGGGATATTTTGTCCGAGCATCGGTTCGGCTTTGATAGAGTTCGATCGCACTTAGGTTTAAAATTCCGTATTCCGTCCAAGCGTCCGCCGAAGCTCGATCGAACTCTATACGGGCATTGAGCAAAACTTTTTTAATTGTTGCCACAAGTTCTCTCGGCTGCCAAGGTTTGCTAACACAGGCCTCCGCGCGATCGATCGCCCTGGAAAATAAAGCTAACTGCTGTCCCTTCCCCGTTAAAAATATTACTGGTATATTCCGAGTTTCGGGATTGGCTTTAATTAAACGAGGCATCACGATATCTAATAATACTAGATCCGGGTAATTTCGCTCAACTCGATCCAGTGCTTCCACACCGTCAGATGCTTGAATTACATTCAATCCGCTGCATCTCAACTGATGCGAAATGCACTCCTGCTGGCTGCGGGAATCTTCCACCACTAAAACGGTACTCATCACTCCACACCTGGTTTTTGAGGTAAATTTGTTCGCTGCTTGAAGTTGCCCTTGCTGAAATTATTTTATCCGCATTGGATAATTTTCGATCGCTGGCGAACTAAATTTTCTCAAATTACAACAAATCTTAAACAGGGAAGCGAAGGTGATACTTATTAGAAAATGCTGGTTGCTAATATTTACAATACCCGGACAATTATTCGAGGTTGAGGCGGCAAATATTTGGATTTTCCGTCTTAATAACGGCAAACTGTACTGATGTCGGACTAAAATATTGTTGAATTGCAACAGATAATCCGCTACTGTGTATGTTGAAGTTCTTAAGGACGACAAATGAATCGATTGCTCCTCACTTTACTTGTAAGTCCGACGCTGTTTGGGTCTGTGATGTCTTTGAGCGCGATCGCCAATCCCGCTCAAATTGGCGAAACACCAGGCCAATCGGCTGATTCGCCCCGCTGCGCGCGATCGCCCCACACTCAGCGTCTGACTTGCGTCCGCCTACGGGCCAAAGCTGCTGCTGCTAATACTAAACCAAGAATCACTTGGCAGCGGCCGGATGATGAACAGGTGACAATGCTCGATTTTTCGGAAGAAGAAAGCGATGCAGCGGTTGCGTTGTTTGGCTGCGACTGTCAACTTTGTATCAACTCGCTGCGACAGTTGCGCGGTTTGCCGCCTCTGGATCTAACTTGAGGGCGGTTTGATAGTATTGGGAGTCCGGCTCAAAAACCAGGTTTCCGCTGCGCGCTTTTGAGTACCTTTAGCTTTCTCACTTCTACAAACAGTCCTAAACCCACTCAACAAAAAAACCCGGTTTCTCATTATCGCGATCGAGCGTATATAGAAATCCTCGCATCATTTTTATCATTGATTGTAGGGATATTCCCACGCATAAAGAACCCCCGCTCGAGGGCGATCGCTCTTAACACTACCTACAAATTTTGTGAATCATTTAGGATTGCTATATATGACCAGATCATACCAAATCCTGGTTTTAGAGATTCTTTATAAACCCGTCGGCCCCAAGGCCGACGAAAGTTTATGTAAACCTGGTTTCAACCGCCGAATCGTAACTGCCTAAAAAATTCGATATTTGAGCCATCTTTTTTTTGCAAGTTCGCTCCATCGAGCAGAATTAGGTAATGATTTATGGTACAATCCTATGGCAGATAATCTTTATTCCTAAAACCTAATTTCTCAAGCAACCAGGTAAAAACCATGAAAGCTCAAGTTTTTTCTCTGTTAGTTACCCTACTTTTAGCATCTGGCTGTGCCGACCAGCCTAACAGGGCTGAAACTTCACCGAAACCAGATGCCAACAATTCACAACAAGTTGCTACTGGCAATACCCAAGTAGCTGCCGCCAACCCTGAAGACAGTAAAAAAGAAGTTGCCGCGGCAACACAAAAATGGATAGATACGGTGACATCGGGGAAACCAAATGTTGTTGGCGAAGTTGTGAAATTATACAGTCCCAATGCTCTGCTTTGGGCGACAGTCTCTAAACAAAAGCGAGATACTTCGCAGGAAATTCGCGATTATTTTGAAGTGTTTGCCAAACTGCCTGAGTTGAAGGCTCAAGACTATAAACCAGTAATTCGAGTCTACGATAATGTGGCAATTAATAGCGGTTACTACACTTTCACTTATCGAGGTGAAAATAACAAAAAAACTGTGGTTCCCGCCCGATATACCTTTGTTTACCTCAAGGATAATGACGGTAAATGGATGATTGTTGAACATCATTCTTCTGCAATTCCTCAACCTCCTAAAAAATTAAAACCTGCTGTTGATTAGTTAGCATTTTTTAGGGGTTCTTTGATTCAGATTAGATAGTTATCAATTAAAGGACACACTACAGTATTCCGGACAGTTTTCGACCGCCGCCAACAGTACAGTAAAGGTTTCAGCTTGCCCAGCAGGTAAAATCTTAACGGTAGAGTGAGGGTTTCAGCGGCTGCCTAAAAAACTGTCCGGAGTATTGCAGTAGAGGCGCGATCGCAATTTACCAAAAATGCAGGCTAATTATTTGGATGATATTCGATCGCCATAATTGACTTTAGGGGTTGCATATCTGGGAAAATGTGCTATGGTATGACCTAATCGGTTCTGGTGGAGATCAGCCACTAGAGGAAACGGGGAAAGTCCGGTGCGAACCCGGCGCTGTCCCGCAACTGTGATGAAGCCTACAGTCGCTTCTTAGTCAGGATGCCCGCCGATTTTATCGTTCCATTAACTCATCTGCGAGGTACGGATGTCTTCAGCATTTTGTTTTCAATTCGATTCTTTTTCACCAGACGCTGCGCGATCGGCTATTATGCTCCTTAACTCGCTTCAAACCTTTGGTGGAATAGGTTTCTAGGGCGAAATAATGAGTAAAAAAAGTTAGCCTCAACACCATTGTCGAGTTTTAGACGCAAGAAATATTGCGGTGCTTTTGCCTGATGTAATTTCTAACAGCTTTGTTATTACTGTGTTAGAAATTCAGATGGTTTTGCCTTTGATGCGTCACATTACAATCTGATGACATTGCTGTATAAAATTCAGTATCGGATACTCATTAGTTTCCGATAGAGTTTATATGAAATGTCAAAAACTCAATACGCTAATTCAGAAAATATCAATAGTAAAGATTCAGTAAATTGCGCTCTGCACTGATGATTCTATTGATTAACTCATACTTAGGAAAAATCATGTCAATTTCAACTGCAACCATTGGATATCCTCGCATTGGTAAAAATCGCGAAGTTAAAATCGCACTAGAAGCATTTTGGAGTGGCAAATTAGATGCCAATAATTTATTGCAAACAATCAGAAAAGTAGAAATAGAAAACTGGCAAACACAGCTAAAAACAGGTATAGATCGCATCGGTGTGGGCGATACTACCCTCTACGATAGTGTTCTGGATTGGACAGTTCGCCTGGGGTTAATCCCCCATCGCTTTCGGGATTTATCAGGTTTAGATCGCTACTTTGCAATGGCGCGGGGTAAAGAAGGGATACCTGCGCTAGAAATGACTAAATGGTTCGACACCAACTATCACTACCTGGTGCCAGAAATTCCCTCAGAATGGCAGCCTGCTGATTTTAGCGACTTTCTCGAAACGGTTAATCGCGCTCAAACTTTATTAGGCGAAAAAGTAATTCCTATTGTTTTAGGCCCCATTACTTTACTGCGATTGAGTCGGTTTTACCTACCCTTAAATGAAGCAATTTTAAGATTGCGAGAACGTTATCTGGCGTTGCTGAAAGCCTTAACAAACTTGGGTATTTATGAAGTGCAAATTCACGAACCTGCCTTGGTTCTGGGTGATGCTGGCCAATTCAAAGAAGCCTTTGAGTCAACCTATAGTTCCTTCGCTGAAATCAAACTTCCCATCGATTTAGTTACTTATTTTGATGATTTAGGAGATACCTATCCTTGGGTGATACAGTTACCAGTTGCTAAAATTAGCTTAGATTTTACTCGCGGATGCAATTTAAAATTGCTTAAACAACAGGGATTTCCTGCTGATAAACGATTGGGTGTGGGAATTGTAGATGCTCGCAATATTTGGCAAATTCGTCCAGAACAAGTGCTGCCAGTGCTGCAAGAGATTCAGCAAATTACGCCCGATATTGTAATTCAGCCGTCGGCATCGTTGCAGTTTGTTCCCTACGATGCTGCACGGGAAACAAAGTTGCCGGAACCTCTCCGCAACGTGTTGAGTTTTGCCGAACAAAAGCTGCAAGCTGTGAAGTTTTTGGCACGCAGTTTAGCCGGAGAAGATACTGGAAGCGATCGCGCTAAAATTAGCAATGCTTGGACAACCTTCGAGGAGTTTAGCCCTACCAATATTGCCGTGCAGGAACGTCTGAACAGCCTGACAACCAATGACTTTCAACGCAAATTATCCTACGGCTTGCGGTTGTCGAAACAGATTTCTCTGCCGATTTTTCCCACCACAACGATCGGCTCATTTCCTCAAACCCCGGAAGTGCGAAAACTGCGCCTGCGCTACAAAAAGGGTGAATTGAGTCAAGAAAACTATCAAGCTGCGATCGACCTTCAAATTGCCGATAGCATTAAAATCCAAGAAGAAATTGGGCTAGATGTGTTGGTGCATGGCGAATTTGAACGCACCGATATGGTGGAATATTTCGGACAACAGTTGGATGGATTCGCCTTCACGGCAAATGGCTGGGTACAAAGCTATGGCAGCCGTTACGTGCGTCCGCCGATTATTTACGGTGATGTTGTTCGCACCGATCCAATGACTGTGCGCGAGTTCAAAGTAGCGCAATCATTGACGCAAAAACCCGTTAAGGGAATGCTAACAGCCCCCGTAACAATTTTAAATTGGTCATATCCGCGCACCGATATTTCCAGACAAACACAAGCATTTCAAATAGCTTTAGCCTTGCGGGATGAAATAGCAGATTTAGAAGCAGCAGGAGCGCAAGTAATTCAAGTAGATGAACCAGCATTGCGCGAAGGCTTACCTCTGAAAGTAGAAAACTGGAATCAATACCTGTCTTGGGCTGTAGATGCGTTTCTTCTGGCTACCGCAAGCGCTCATCCTCAAACTCAAATTCACACGCATATGTGCTACTGCGAATTTGGCGATATCATCAAAGATATTGAACGGTTAGATGCCGATGTAATTTCGATTGAAAATAGCCGCAGCAATAACCAAACGCTGCATGAAATAACCGCCGCAGGTTACACCTATCAAGTAGGTAATGGCGTGTATGACATCCACAGTCCAGTGGTGCCAACGACGGAACAGATTTTGCAACAACTGCGAACTGGCATTGCTAATCTACCAACTCAACAAATTTGGGTAAATCCCGATTGTGGCTTAAAAACACGACGTTGGGAAGAAGTAATTCCGGCGCTAAAAAATATGGTGGAAGCTGCAAAAATCCTGCGGGAGGAAGTAAATGCGACCGGAAAATAGCGTTTGGCAAGGAAATTTTGGCTATTGGCAACAGGGATTTATTCACACCAATTTGCTAGTTATTGGTTATACAGGATGGAAGGGATTTGAGTCTTTCGGGCGGGGTGTTGTGGTCTGTGATGTAGATACTCAAGTTCTTGATTCTACAATGACAAGCCTCGAATCAATTCCTTTTCACATTCAGTTTATTCCTATCAATTTGATGGAATTTTATCTGCGATCGCTATCCGTTGACTCATCGAATATTCCATTTGTGATAGCAGCAACTGCTAAGTACAATCCAGAGCAAGATATTCTGCTATTGCTGAAATTTGGTCGTCAAACAGAGGTCAATCTATTAAGCAAACTAGCCATTCCTCCTGCCGATTGCTACGAACAAGTCTGTAGGCGATGGGAGGAATTTCAACCAAGTTTGACACCCTAAAACTTTCGCTATTCATGCCTAAATTCAACTCAATTCATATTTCGCATAGGTTGATAACTTGATACTGGATCTTTAATAGATGATGACATCTGAAACAAATAGCGAAGATTGGCAGCAATCCTTTATTGCAACTAATCTGCTGGTGTTAGGCTATAACGCTTGGGTTGGCTATCTGAATGGTGAACGAGGCGCAGTAATTTGTAGTCTTAATAACCCATTGATGGGAGTTACTGGTGAAACATTCCAATCGCATTTTGTTCCCCGCAGTCGTTTGGCTCCCTTTCTCAATGCTTGGTTATTGGCTCCCGACACCGCCATCCTGCAAAATCACCACATGAACGGTCATATTTTGCAAGCTGCAGATACCTATAACCCAAGTAAAGACATCATTCTGCTGCTGGAATCCGGTCGGGAAGTCACGTTCTTTTATCTGCGAAATCTACCGATTTCGCCCTCGCAATGTTACGAACAAATCTGCAAAGGATGGGAAGAATTCCAACCTCAGTCCACCCGTTTGAACGAAGAAAATCTCCGATGCAATTGATTCAATACACAGTTGTTATTGAACCAGTTCCAGAACGGAAGCTAGAGGTTTTTTTAGCGTTGGGGTTTCGGTTGGCGATCGATTTGGCTAGCGGTGCATTGTTTGTCCCAATAGCAATAGTGCGATCGCAAATAGCAAAGCTGCATCTTCCTAAACAGGATTCTCTATCCAAACTATCTGACTAATTCAGGACTGACGCATCAAGACCAAAAAAACCTGGTTTTTGAGCTAATCTGTTGCGCTATTTTCACGGCGGGAAATACTGGCGCTTTTGATTTTTGGCTACTAATTTAGGCCCGCAAAACACTAACAAAAGCATCGCAGAAACCGGGTTTCTTAGATGTGCGCGAGGTGTCAGAAACCCGGTTTCTTCCTCAATTTTGGGGGGGGATGCGTAAATTATCGCAGAAACCGGGTTTCTTGGATGTGCGCGGGTGTCAGAAACCCGATTTCTGGCGATCGGTGCGTCCAGGACTATATCGATCGCCCTACTGGTACAATAGAATGTACAAGATCAGCAAATTCAACCGCTACTCGAAATCATGTCCGCAAATACCGCGCTACCCGCAGCCCTAGCTAAAATCGTCCAGCGCTTCCAGCGACACTCCGATCCGAAACAGCGCTACGAACAACTGCTGTGGTATGCCAAGCGACTTCCAGCATTTCCCGAAAGCGATAAACTCCCAGAAAACAAAGTTTCTGGCTGCGTATCGCAAGTTTATATTACCGCAAATTTGACCGACGGAAAAGTTTTGTATCAAGGCGATTCTGACGCTCAGTTAGTCAAAGGATTAGTTGGCTTGCTGGTGGAAGGTTTGAGCGGATTAACGCCTGCTGAGATAGTTAGCATTACCCCAGATTTTATTCAAGATACGGGATTGAATGTGAGCCTGACACCTTCCCGCGCTAACGGATTTTATAACATCTTTCAAATGATGAAAAATAAAGCAGTGGCTTGCGAATTTAGCGCGCAAGCAGAAGCAAACTAACCGGAAAAACAGCCATGATTCAAACTGCTGATTTAACCAAATCTAATTCTAGCAACTATCCCGCGACTGTTCAGAAATATCTCTGGAACTGGAAAGAAACCCAGATTGAAGTTATTTACGAAACCAGAGGAGAAGGAAAACCCGTATTGTTGCTGCCGGCTTTCAGTACGGTTTCCACGCGGGAAGAAATGCGTCCTTTAGCAGAGTTGTTAGCTCCAAATTTCCAAGTAGTGAGTGTAGATTGGCCTGGTTTCGGCGAATCTTCGCGCCCGCGCACCGACTACGAACCGCAATTATACCATCAATTTTTGAAGGATTTTGTGGAGTCAGTTTTTAACAGTTCTGTTGCTGTAGTGGCGGCCGGTCACGCTGCGGGTTATGCGATGCAATTAGCGCAATCAAAGCCGAATGTTTGGTCGAAGATTGTGTTACCTGCACCGACTTGGCGCGGGCCTTTGCCGACAATGAGCAAACAGCCAAGGGGTTGGCACGGAATGGTGAGAGAATTAGTACGATCGCCCTTAATCGGTCAATTCCTGTACAAACTGAACACTGCGCCGTCATTCCTGAGTTTGATGTACCGCCGCCACGTCTACGCCGATGCAGCCAAAGTCACGGCGGATTTCATTCAAAATAAGCGGAAAGTCACTCAACAACCGGGGGCGAGATTTGGTTCGGCGGCTTTTGTCACCGGAGGTTTAGATCCGGCCAAAACGCGGGAAGAATTTGTCGCCAACTTCCAAGGATTGACAGTACCGGTGATGGTTGTAGTTGCGGAAAAAGCGCCACCAAAATCAAAGGCGGAAATGGAAGTATTAGCTCAATTACCGGGAGTGGAATCGCGAGTTATTCCGGGAACTTTGGGTTTGCATGAAGAGTTTGCAGAAGATTTGGCAAATGCGGTTAAGTCTTTTATTTCAGAGAATTAAGAGGTAATGAACCGCAGAGGACGCTGAGGGCGCAGAGGAGAGAAGCAAAGAGGGGATGAATGCAGGCTGTTTTTTTTACGTTTGTTTTGATTTTTTGCTGTTGGTTTTGTCTGCCAGTTTATGCTGTCGGACAGTCGCAGCCGATGGACTCACAAAAAAGTATCATTGAAGGTGCGATCGACTTTCACATCCATTCATCTCCTGATGTGATTCCCCGCAGGTTGGATGATTTTGAGGTAGCTAAATTTGCCGCCAGCGCCCACATGAAAGCAGTTGTCTTAAAAAATCACTATGGCAGCACCGCAGCGCGGGCAGTTTTGGTTAATAAAATAGTACCGCAAATCGAAGTTTTCGGGGGAATTGTTCTCAATCATTCCGCAGGCGGCATTAATCCCCAAGCTGTAGAAGCAATGCACCGCATCGGCGGCAAATACGGTAAAGTAGTGTGGCTGCCAACCGTTGATTCCGAGCATCATTTAAAGGTTTTTCACAAATCGGGAATCGGGATTAAAGTAGCAGAAAACGGCAAACTTTTACCAGAAACAGCAGCGGTACTCAAGATTGTAGCTAGAGATAATTTAGTGTTGGAAACCGGACACATTTCCTCAGCAGAAGTTATGGCAGTTGTCCGGCAAGCCAGACTTCTCAACATTAAAAACATCCTGATTACCCACGCAATGGCCGATGTACCCGGTTTGTCCCTAGAAAATATGCAAACAGCAGCCCAGATGGGAGCGTTTCTAGAATTAGCATTTGTCAACGATTTGATGGGAGAAAATGCCGCCGATGACGGACACAGAAACTGGCATCACGTTTCAATCAATCAGATGGTAGCAGCCATAAAACTCATCGGAGCCGAGCATTTTGTTCTGAGCACCGATTTGGGAAGAAAACCCGATCCTTTACCTGCGGAAGGTTACAAATTATTTGTAGAAAAGTTGATGGATGAAGGCATCTCTCAACCTGAAATTGATTTAATGATGAAGCAAAATCCCGCTCGCTTGTTAGGAATTTAGAATTGTTAGCTGTTGACTGTTGACTGTTGACTGTTAGCTGTTGACTGTTGACTGTTAAGAGGGCCCGCCCGCACCATCCACCGCCCCTACTGACTGTTGACTGTTGACTAATGACTAATGACTAATGACTAATAGACCTCTTGCAAAAGTCAAATTTACCCCCCGCAAGTCCCCCCTTACTAAGGCAGGGCGGTTTCATTCTCGGGTGCGATCGCACAAAGTAAAAGCGGTCGCCCGGATGATAAAATCTCGATCGACCGCTCTCATAACAAATATATATGCTAACTTTAATCGCATTTCTGCAAAAAGT
>NZ_JADEXD010000071.1 GCF_015207285.1 Tychonema sp. LEGE 07203
GTTTACTTAAGACGATCTCCCTGGCACACCCCTTAAAAAGGGGAGTAGGGGGTGGGACAAGAATGCTCTCAAAGTCCCCCTTCTTAAGGGGGATTTAGGGGGATCTCCGGGGCATAAATATGTTAAGTGAACCGTATTGAGATATAAATTGAGTGAGACAGAATTAGAAACGAGATTTTTTGAGCTAAACTCCCAAATTTTTTCAAATCTAAAAAGATCCAGTAACAAACTTTTATAAAATAATTTCTAATTATAGTAGAGATTTTTTAAGTTTTAATTTGGGGAGCGATCGCCATTTAGTGAGAAAATATAAAACCGAGAGCGGCATAAAAAATCAGGCTTAAGCCTGATTTTTGGCAACACGAGCCTGTGCTATAACCACTGGTGCATCCTAATTTTATTCTATGAAATCCCCAAAACTGTCCGAGACGACAAACCGAGCCTCAACAAAGGAAAATCGCCTGCACTTAGAGCGTCTTGTCAGCGCGACAGCACCCACACCCGCAGAAATCAACGCAGGTAGCGAAGTCGTTAGCGGGTTGACTCAAAACCCCAAAACCGTGCCTCCCAAGTATTTCTACGACGATCGCGGATCGAAGCTGTTCGAGTTGATTTGTCAGTTGCCAGAATACTACGTGACACGCACGGAGACGGCAATTTTGCAAGAATGTGCAGGGGCGATCGCCCGTTTGACGGGCCCGTGCGAAATCGTCGAACTCGGCAGCGGCAGTTCCACCAAAACTCGGATTCTCCTCGATGCTTACAACCAACTGCAATATCCCCTGCACTATTTGCCGATCGACATCAGTCCGACTATCCTAGAAAGCAGCGCTTGTCAACTCTTAGCAGATTATCCGTCCCTCCAGATTCACGGAATTGTCAGCACTTACGAATTAGCCTTAGCTAAAATTGCCCCGTCACCGCTGCCAACCCGAATGATTTGCTTTCTAGGCAGCACCCTCGGCAATTTAAACCATCAAGAATGCGATGTATTTTTCTCGCAAATTGTCGGTGCATTGCAGCCCGGAGAATATTTTTTATTGGGAATTGACTTGGACAAATCTAAAGATATTTTAGAACCCGCCTACGATGACAGTCAAGGAGTGACAGCAGCCTTTAACTTGAATATGCTGCGACATTTAAATCGCAAGTATGAAGGAAATTTTGATTTGGCGCAGTTCGAGCATTGGGCTTTTTACAATCAAGAAGAATGTCAAATCGAAATGCACTTGAGAAGTATGAAAGCGCAAACCGCGAACTTGCGCGCTCTCAATTTAACCGTAGAATTTGCCGCAGGAGAAACTATCCGCAGCGAAATTTCGCGCAAGTTTAATCTCAATACGGTAAAGAAAGAACTTTCCCAGCGCGGTTTAAAGTCGGTGCAAGTTTGGACAGATCCAAAACAGTGGTTTGGCTTGATGCTTTGTCAGTTGACAGTTGACAGTTGACAGTTGACAGTTGTCATTAGTTAGTGCGAGGGAAAGAAACCGGGTTTCTACGATTTTTGAGAACAGGAGCGAGAAATATCGCAAGAAACCCGGTTTCTGAAATGGTGAGTGCATCCATTAACTTCTGAACTATTACTTTAGGGTTCACGTATGAGTTCCACAAACTAAAACTGTGTCTACTACGCCCCCTACTTCTCAACTATCAACTATCAACTATAGCAATCCTAAATCATTTGTGAATTTCTTACTCCCTCCCCTTAGTAAGGGGAGGGCTGGGGTGGGGTAAAAAGTTTACGACTCCTGCAAGGATTGCCATATCAACTATCAACTGACAACTATCAACTGACAACTATCAACTGACAACTGACAACTGACAACTATCAACTAACAACTGACTAATTAACAAATCGGCCGCTGCCCCGGTTTGACTGCGTGAATGTACTCGCTGCCCGAAGTCGGCCATCCCCGCTTATAATAGGCTTCCTCCGGCTTTCCCCAGCCCAACTGCAACAAAATTTCGAGAAAATCCAACTTTTCCCACTTCGAGAGACTGGCCCATTCTGTGCGCTGGGCTAGAGCCTCTACATCCACCGGCTCGATCGATCGAAAATCCTTCCCGCTGTTAATACTCAAATACAAATCCATCCCCGCAGTTACCTGCTGCCAGAATTCCAACATCGCAATCTTAGCTGCTGTCAGAGTAATCAAATCAACCGGTAAAGCTATCAACTCGTCATCCACCGCCGGATAGCGCAGAGTCTTGCCTTTAACCGTCATTTCCCGCCAGACAATCCCAGAAACTTGATGTTCCCGCTGGTATTCGTGCACCGCGGCCTTAAAATTTTGATAAGCAGTGAACTTTTGAACGCCCTCAGATTTGAGAAAACGATCGATCACCGGATTCCCTGTAGCAGGAGTTTCAGTCAAGTTGAGACGTCGCCCGTGCAAGCAGGCTTGGCGCTCTTCTTCGAGGATTTTAATGAGTTGAGCCGTGCTGTAGA
The DNA here is from genome assembly GCF_015207285.1 of Tychonema sp. LEGE 07203. Classification (GTDB taxonomy): domain Bacteria; phylum Cyanobacteriota; class Cyanobacteriia; order Cyanobacteriales; family Microcoleaceae; genus Microcoleus. The sequence continues at coordinate 2,450 of NZ_JADEXD010000071.1, forward strand.
CGTTAGACATCTTTATTCGGGCAAAATCAATACATTTGCTGGTATGGCTGATTCGATCGGCTAATTTTCACTAAAGATTCTTTTTTTTTGTGAACAATATCACTTTTGCCGCTATTGTAACCCACATTCTGCAGATGTGGCTGAGCTTACTGGTATTTTTAAGCAATCAAAACTATGAAGATTTTCCTAACCTAATTTTTTTATGTTTAATTGTTGCTGTTCGTGAAAATAACTATAATGTAGAAAAACTTAAGTTATTTTGTTTGAATTAGTTTGCTCTCGCGTGCGATCGATTAATATCGTTTCGATCCAACCGGAAACGATATAAATTCAATAAAATTAGATCGCGCGTGCGGAATGTTTTTGTTATGGTAATCGACCGGAGATGATATTATGCAGTAATGCAAATGTAATTAATTCTGCACGCCTTAATCTGTACAGTCAATTTCAAACTTTTAGGGCGAAGTCGAAGGATCTAAAATTGACTGAGTTTTTCCAATCTCTGTGAATTTTTGAAGCATTTTGAATCTTCGACAAAGATACTTTTGCTGTTAAAAATTCCTGAGTTTGTTTTCACAGATAATTGCACGTCTCCCTTGCTTTTTCCTGGTTTCAACATCTCCATTACCATTTTCCTGTGATTGCGTCCTTCAGCCTTAATTCTTCTCGACTGACTAGAGCTTCGTAATAATCGGGTTTGATTTCTAGGGCGACTCCGTAAGAGTTCATGGCATCTTGAGTGCGCTGCAATTTTTGCAAAACGTCGCCCCGCTGCGCCCAAGCTTCCCAGTTGTCCGGCTTGAGTTGAATCACTTGGTCAAATGCGACGAGCGATTCGGAATAGCGCTGCATTTTTCCTAGCAGCAAACCTCGCTGCACCCAGCCTTGATAGCTGTCGGGCCAGATAGTAATTGCTCGATCGTAGGATGCTAGAGCTTGTTCGTATTGCTGCAAAGTTGATAGAGTGTTGCCGCGTTTCAACCAAGCTTCAAAATTGTCGGGGACGATTTTAATTACGCGGTTGTAAGCTGCGACAGCTTCTTCGTAACGCTGCAATTTTTCCAGGGCCGCGCCTTGCTGCAATCCTACTTTTGAGGTGATTTCTGTTTCTGAACTCAGAGAAATTACTTTGTCATAACAGGCGATCGCTTCTTCGTACTGCTGCAAGTTTTCTAGAGCTTCGCCTCGCAAATTCCAAGCTTCTAGAAAATTTCCTTCTATTTGTAGGGCGTTGCTGTAAGCGATTATTGCATCTTTGTAGCGTTCCAATTCTGCTAGGGCGATGCCTCTACCCAGCCAAGCTTCGGGGAAGTTTGGATTAATTTGAATTGCTCTGTCAAAAGCAGCGATCGCTCCTTCATAATCTCTCGATTCTGACAGGGTTTGACCGCGCCCGATCCATACTTCTGGATAAAAAGAATTAATTTCAATTGCCCGATCGAAACAAGCAATTGCGCCATCGCGCCAGTGGTGTTTGAGCGCCATTCCTTTGTAAAACCAAGCTTCGCAATCGTTGGGTTGCAGTTGCAGCACGCGATCGTAAGCTGTGACTGCTTCTCCGTATTTGTGCAGTTTTGCTGAAGCAATGCCCCGATTGAACCAAGCCAGACTGTTTTGCGGTTGTAGTTGAATGGTGCGATCGTAAGAAGTTACAGCTTCGGCGTAGCGCTCGGCCTTCATCAGAGCCAAACCTCGGTTCAGCCAAGCTTCTGCATTAGTCGAGACGAGCTTGAGGGCGCGCTCGTAGGCCACCACGGCTTCAGCGTAGCGCTCTGCTTGCAGCAATACGTTGCCTTGCCGGCACCACATCGCGGGCAAATTGGGGTGAATTTGGGTAGCTTTTTTGTAACAGCTTGCTGCTTTATCCCACTCCTGCAATTCCTCTAAAACTCTGCCTTGCTGGTACCAAGCTTCGTGCTTTTCTGGATTGATTTCAATTGCTGAGTCAAAAGCCACGATCGCTTCTGAGTAATTCTGCAAGTTTAACAGTGCTGTCCCGCGCAGCACCCAAGCCCAATATTCTTCTGGATTAATGGCGATGGCTCGATCGCAGCAGGCCACTGTTTCCGAATAGGAGTGCAGTTGCTTGTAAGCTTTGCCCAGATTCAGCCAAGCCTTCGCCCACTCCGGCTTAGTTTGCACCGCTTTTCCATAGCAAACGATCGCCGCTTCGTACCTTCCCGATGCGTACAATCTATTGCCCCGATCGTAATCTGGAAATGCTGCAAAAATTCTTAAAACCGGTGGCAGCAGAGCTGGTTGGGCGTTTGAGGAATTTTCGGTGGCTGAAGTCGAGAGGTCTGGCATACGCCTTACATATAAAAAATTTAGTGGGTTGACAAACTTGCGGTCTTATATATTAACTTATGCTGTTCTTAACTCGCTGCGGTTTTGAAACCAATTTAGCATATCAGGTGTTTTGCCACAAATTATATTTATTTGAGAGCAACTTGAATCTATATGTATAAAATTATGCACAGTTCCCGCTTTCAGTATTCGGCTGTAAAATGCCGTCGGGAGACAAACAAATATCTCCTCATCCTGATTTCAAAATAAATTTCATATGTTAACTGTACACAGACTTTTAGATTTTGCCGACTGCTTTACCGATCGCAATTCAAAGCCGATCGACCTTTCCTGCAATTATTGGTACGAAGGTAATTGTCCTCAAAGCGGCGAACTGCTGAGACTCCCGCGCACTCGAATGTCAGAGGAGCTCGCCAGGGGTTTGATGCAGTACCTGGCTGCGGACGATTGCTTCGATCGCGAGGGCAAGATGTACGGCCTATTGCTGGTAGAGATGCCTTCGGGGGAACAGGGGATACTCAAAGCATTTTCCGGGCTGCTGAACGGTTGCAGCGTTGTTGAGGGCTGGGTGCCGCCGATTCCGGGACGATCGCGAGTTCAAGGAGAGGAAGCGCGCGCCTTAACTCAATTGGAGGCGATGAAACAGGAACTGATTGCACTGAATCAACTGCCGCAGCGACAAGAGTATCAAGCTTTATGGAGCGAGTTTGAATTGCAATTGCAATTTTTGAACGAACAGCACCGAAACGGCAAGCAACAGCGAGAACAAAAACGCCAATTACTGTCTCAAACTCTCGCATCAGAAGCACTCTCAATTGCCCTCGAACAATTGAATCAAGCCAGCCGTTTGGAGAAAATTGAACGCCGGCAATTGAAACGGCGGCGGGATGAAACATTGCAGCCGCTCAAACTCTTAATTGAAGCTGCCGACGAGCGGATGCGGGCGCTGAAAAAGCAGCGAAAAGAGCTTTCCCGCGAACTTCAGGCGCAGATGCACGCGGCCTATACGCTGGTGAATTTTTTGGGTAAATCGCGATCGCTCTTGCAATTGATGCCTGCGGGTGCTATTCCCACGGGAACCGGCGATTGTTGCGCGCCCAAATTGCTGCACTATGCTGCTGCAAATAATTTAAAACCCCTAGCAATGGCAGAATTTTGGTGGGGGCCACCATCGGGGGATAAGATTCAGGGAGAATTTTACGGTGCTTGTGGCGATCGGTGTCAGCCGTTGATGGGTTTTTTGCTTTCTGGATTGGCTCAAAATCCGATTGTGTCTCATAAAATTATGGCTTGTGGAACGGGCATCTTGCCCGCTACCAAAATACATATTGTGGAGGCAGAACCTCTAGATTTAGGCGCTGTTGAAGCCAGCCCTAAAAACTATAATATTTCTTGTGGAACGGGTATCTTGCCCGTTGCAGAAATGCTGCCGATTATTTATGAGGACAAATGGTTAATTACTGTCAACAAACCATCTGGATTGCTGTCAGTTCCAGGTCGTTATCTCGACAATCAAGATAGCGTTTTAAGTCGCTTGCGAAACTTGTTGCCGGACGGTTTAGAACTGACGGCGCTGCACCGATTGGATTTAGAAACATCGGGTATTTTGCTGCTAGCGCGCGACAAAGAAACCCACAGCAAATTGAGCGGTCAATTTGCTGACAAACAAGTTCGCAAAGTTTATGAAGCGGTGCTTTCTGGGACTGTAAAAATTGATGCCGGGACGATCGAACTTCCACTTTGGGGCGATCCCGAAAATCGCCCTTGCCAACAAGTTAATTGGGAGTGCGGAAAGCCCAGCGTTACTGGCTTTGAGGTAATGGCGAGGGAGGGAAATCATACTCGCGTCGAGTTTTTGCCGCTGACGGGGCGCACGCATCAGTTGCGGGTTCATGCAGCGGATGTTGGAGGGTTGGGAATACCGATTTTGGGCGATCGACTTTACGGATGTCGGGCTGCTGCGAGTCGATTGCACTTGCACGCGCGGGAACTTTGCTTTGAACACCCGCAGTCGGGAGAATGGCTGCACTTACAGGCGGCGACTCCATTTTGAACACGCGGGCGATCGATATCTGTAGAATTACAAGCATAGGAATCTCAACTCGCCTCTGTTCAGGAAACCTTAAAATGGTACAGACTCCCCCTAAAAACTTTACCCTAGAAGAGTTTCTGCAACTGCCGGAGACGGAACCCGCCAGCGAATACATTAATGGACGGATCGTCCAAAAACCAATGCCACAAGGAGAACACAGTGCACTTCAGACTGAATTGTCCCCTGCAATCAACTCGGTTGTAAGATCCAAGAAGATTGCACGAGCTTTCTGTGAACTCCGCTGCACTTTTGGCGGGCGATCGATCGTACCCGATGTTTCGGTATTCCTGTGGAACAGGATTCCTCGCAAGGAAAATGGTGAAGTGGCTAATGTTTTTGCAATTGCGCCAGATTGGACGATCGAAATTCTTTCGCCCGACCAAAGCCAAACTAAAGTAACGAAAAATATTCTGCATTGCTTGAGGCACGGAACGCAGATGGGTTGGCTGATTGACCCATCTGAGCAATGTGTATTTGTTTATTTGCGCGATCGACCAACAGCATTTTATGATGAAGGCGATGTACTGTTACCAGTGCCAGAATTTGCCCGAGAATTCAACCTTACAGTTAAAGGTTTATTTAATTGGCTGTTAGAGTAACTAAAAATTTGGCAGTATTAAATAACTGGTATAACTGGTTATAACTGGTTCCCAGGCTCTTCCTGGGAAACGAGATCATTCTTGCTCTGCCTCGCTGGGAAAAATGGAAGATTGAGGCTCTTCCTCGCCCCAGAAGCATTACCAGGCTCTTCCTGGGAACGAGTAAATAACACTGGATCGCGCGTGCGGACACCATATAGAGATATGCTGACAAAGATTTGTTCGCAAGTCCGGTTTGAGTTATCTTGAGAAGCGATCGAACTCAAATTTTTCAGATTCTTCAGTTGAGTAAATATCAAAATTATGACCACTCAAACAACCTCTCCACTCCTACTAAGTCCCTTCAAAATCGGAGATTTAACCTTAAAAAATCGGGTAGTCATGGCACCCCTGACGCGGAGCAGAGCCGGTGAATCGCGGATGCCCAATGCTTTGATGGCAGAGTATTACACTCAGCGAGCCGGAGCTGGTTTAATCATTACAGAAGCTACGGTGGTTTCTACTCAAGCTAACGGTTGGCTGAATACGCCCGGTATTTATTCAGACGAGCAAGCCGAAGCTTGGAAACAAATTGTAACTGCGATTCATGCCCGCGAAACGCCGATTTTCATGCAGCTTTGGCACTGCGGGCGAGCTTCCCACAGCAGTTTTCATGAAAACAATCAATTGCCAGTTGCAGCATCTGCCGTCAAAATCAACGGAGAAGGCATTCATACTCCTGCGGGAAAACAACCCTACCAAACCCCCCGCGCTCTAGAAACCGATGAAATCTCCCTAGTTGTAGAAGATTATCGCAAGGCGGCGGAACGGGCAAAAATGGCAGGTTTTGACGGTGTAGAAATTCACGCGGCAAACGGCTATCTCATTGATACGTTTCTGCAAACCAGAACCAATCACCGCACTGATTCCTATGGTGGGACAGTCGAAAATCGCTACCGTTTTCTTAAGGAAATTGTAGAGGCGATTATCACAGTATTTCCGGCAAACCGAGTGGGAGTTAGACTTTCTCCCAACGGTAATTTCAATGACATGGGTTCTCCAGAATATCGAGAAGATTTTCTGTATTTCGCAAAGCAGTTAAATGCCTGTGATTTAGCTTACCTTCACTTGGTGGACGGTCTGGCATTTGGCTTTCACGAATTGGGAACGCCGATGGTGATAGGAGAGTTTCGCGATGTGTTTGCCGGGCCGCTGATTGGCAACTGCGGATACACTCAAGAACAGGCTGAAACGGCTTTGAACAGCCAAGTTGCGGATTTAATTGCTTTTGGTCGCGATTTTATCAGCAATCCAGATTTGGTAGAGCGTTTCGCTAATGGTTGGCCGCTCAATCCGCCTGCTGAAGTGGGGGTGTGGTATTCTTTTGGGCCTGAAGGTTATATCGATTTCCCGACTTATCAGGACTCCGCTGCTATTTCCTGATGAGGTTCGTAGTGAGGACTAAAGTCCGCATCAAAATTAGCGGACTAAAGTCCTCACTACGAACCTGTGCTTTTGAATCTAGGAAAATGCGCTCCGGTGTCGATCGCCCATCGGGAAAGTTGAGATCGAGAACGTTTGGCCCTATCCTATTAAGCTGAGGGAATCTCAAAACATCCGAGCTGCTAGCTCAGCCTTTGAGTCTCCAAAAATAACCAATAGCGAAGCATTTTTAACAAGATGGCACAAAATCACAAGTCAACAGTTATCATCACCGGCGCATCCTCCGGCGTCGGCTTGTACGGCGCGAAAGCCCTTGCAGACAAAGGATGGCACGTAGTCATGGCCTGTCGCGACGTGCGGAAAGCTGGAGACGCAGCCCAAGATTTGGGCATACCTCAAGGCAGTTTCTCCATCATGCAGATTGACTTGGGCGATTTGGAGAGCGTGCGCCGGTTTGCCAGGGAATTCAAGGCCAGCGGCAGGCCTCTCGATGCTTTGGTGTGCAACGCGGCAATTTATATGCCTTTGATTAAGGAACCGCTGCGGAGCCCGGAGGGTTACGAGTTGACGATGACTACGAATCACCTCGGTCATTTCCTGCTGTGCAACCTGATGATGGAAAATATGAAGCCTTCCTACTATAACGATGCGAGAATCGTGATTTTGGGAACTGTGACTCACAATCCAGACGAGTTGGGCGGGAAGATTCCGCCGCGCCCGGATTTGGGAAATTTTGAGGGCTTTGAAGCGGGTTTCAAAGACCCGGTTTCGATGGTTGACGGCAAGAAATTTGAACCGGTCAAGGCTTACAAAGATAGCAAAGTTTGCAACGTGCTGACGATGCGGGAATTGCACCGCCGCTTTCACGAATCTACGGGGATTAATTTCACTTCGCTTTATCCCGGATGCGTTGCGGATACGCCGCTGTTCCGCAATCACTATCCTTTGTTTCAGAAGCTTTTCCCGCTGTTTCAAAAGAATATTACGGGGGGTTACGTGTCGCAGGAGTTGGCGGGGGAAAGGCTGGCGATGGTGGTTGCAGATCCCGAATACAAGCAATCTGGCGCTTATTGGAGTTGGGGAAACCGCCAGAAAAAAGATGGCAAATCTTTTGTGCAGAAGGTTTCTCCGCAGGCGCGGGATGATGAGAAAGGCGAGCGGATGTGGGAGTTGAGTGCTAAGTTGGTGGGATTGACTGACGGGGCTCCAATGGGTGCTGCTAGTGCTGGTCGATCGGCATAATATCGTGTCTGCACTGCTAACCGGGATAACGGACAATCGTCTGCACTACAAACTGTTTTTGTCAGCGACTTGACATGATGTAGTTGATAGTTTGTGCACCACAATCTCAGAAACCGGGTTTTTTACTTTGTCTGCGGGCCGTGACGCAGTGAACCTATGAAAAACCCGGTTTCTTGCTATTGGTACGATCGCCCCATCAACCTCAAAGCGCAGGTTGGGCGATCGAATAAATTGATTTTTTATATCGTTGGCGATCGAATTCCTAGATGTTTTTGCGGATAAGCATCCGGTTGATGCGTAAGTTTTGGGGGACGAACACCGGAGCGATTTTTTGGTTTTTGGCCGTTGCGAAACTGTTGGTGGCGAAGGTTGTTGGCTTTTTTGCGGTTAAGATTAATTTTAAGTTTAGGGTGCGCGGGTTCCTGAAAAGATTTTCACCCAATTATTCGAGATAATTAGATCCTATGGCTTGTCGATCGCAAAAACTTTTTTTAATCGCTGGAATTTTTGGCTTAGTTTGGTTGGGAAAGCCAGCGAAAACATCCGCTAGCAATGTTGCAATTTTTACCTCCCATGTTGAGGATTTGACCGCAGTCAGTAGCGGTCGCGATCGACACGAGCGAAGCACTGATAATCTTGACACTCGCGAAGACTTGCTCGCCCCAGCATCAGATCGATCGGCTTTGCCACCAATTATACCTGCAGAAAATCCCGATTTACAGTCAGAAGTTGCCAATTGGGCCGATCGCACCTCGATCGCCACAACTCAAGAAACCGCGCTTTCTAACTCAGGTAAACCGCTAGAAGAAAGTATTAGCGCCCAAAAAATTGGTTTGGAGGGCGATCGAGATTCGCAACTAATTTCCAATCCGGTGACATCGGAATTAGAACCGAGTTTTGTCGCGATCGCGGGTACAGACAATTCTGATAACAATATCAGCCAACTTCCCAACCCAATTCAACCCAGAGAGCCGGAATTTCCCGCACCAATCGCCCCCGAACCGCCTCCGCCCTCTCCCCTCCAGCCAACCCCAGCAACACCTGTTCCCGGCGACACCAGACCGGGGATTCCGGGTACAATTCGGGTGGAGCGCTTTGAATTTGAGGGCAACACGGCTTTTAGCGATCGCGAACTGGCAGAAGTTACGCAGCAATTTGCGGGGCGCGAAATCACCTTTGCCGAACTGATCGCAGCGGAAGCAGCCGTCACTCAAAAATACGTAGCAGCCGGATACATCAATTCCGGGGCTGTAATTCCCGCCAACCAAAGCTTTCCCAGGGAAGGAGGCGCGGTAAAAATTCGGATTGTCGAAGGCGGGTTAGATGAAATTGCGATCGCGGGAAACAGGCGCTTGAATTCAAGTTACGTGCGATCGCGCCTCGAACGCGCCACCATTCGGCCGCTCAATCGATATCGGCTGCTGGAAGCCTTGCAAATGCTGCAACTAGACCCCTTAATTGCCAATATTTCCGCCGAATTGCAAGCCGGAAGCCGCCCGGAAAACAGCAGGTTGGAAGTGCGGATTAAAGAAGCAGACAGCCTCAGCGGCGAAGTGTTCGCAGACAACAACCGATCGCCCAGCGTGGGCAGTTTTCGGCGCGGCGTGCGCGTCAATCAAGCAAATTTGCTCGGTTTGGGCGACGGATTGGAGGTATCCTACGCTAACACCGACGGCAGCAACGAATTTAACGGCAGCTACACAGTTCCCGTCAACGCGCGCAACGGCACAATTCGGTTTGCTGCGGGTGCTGCGAGCACCAACGTGATCGAGGAACCCTTTGCTGCGGCCGAAATTGAGGGTAAATCGCGCACTTACGAGTTAACTTACCGCCAGCCGATTGTCGAAAAGCCCGATCGCACTTTAGCTTTGGGAGTAAGTTTATCGCGGCAAGAAAGCGATACATTCCTGTTGGGGGAACCATTTGCGCTGTCGGCGGGAGCAAACGATCGCGGGGAAACGCGGGTTTCGGCGGTGCGGTTTTTTCAAGAATACGTGCAGCGAAATACCCGACAAGTGATCGCGGCGCGATCGCAGTTTTCCGTCGGTAGCAATTTGTTCGGCGCTACTGAGAACAATAGCGGCCCTGACAGCCACTTTCTGGCGTGGCGCGGACAAGCGCAGTACGTGCGGCTCTTAGCGCCGGAAACCTTACTGATAGTGCGTTCCGACATTCAATTAGCCGATCGCCCGCTGCTTTCTCTCGAACAAATCGGGATCGGCGGCGTTCAAAGCGTGCGCGGATACCGCCAAGATTTGCTGTTAACTGATAGCGGTGCGATCGCATCTGCAGAAGTGCGAATCCCTGTTTGGCGCGCGCCGAAAGTTAAAGGATTGTTGCAGGTGGCTCCGTTTATCGATTTTGGGGTAGGCTGGAACCATTCGGGGGAAAAAGCTAATCCTGAGTCTGACACGCTGTTGGGTGCGGGTTTGGGGCTGGTTTGGCAAATGGGCGATCGGTTGAATGTGCGTCTCGACTACGGTATTCCTTTGATTAATGCTCGATCTGGCGATTCCCTACGGGATAGCTCCGCTTCACGAACTTTGCAGGAAAAAGGTATCTACTTTCGGATTAATTATTTTGCTTTCTAAATTGTAGGTTGGGTTGAGTGCGATCGAACGCTTCGCCCAACACTTTCATCTTTAGCGCTGACGGTCAAATTTTATTAAGTGGCGGTATCGATCGCACGATTAAATTGTGGGATTTCGCAACCGGATGTTGTATTAGGATGTTGATGGGCGATCGGCTGTATGAAGGCATGAATATTCAAGGCCGGGCGGAATTGATGAATGCTCAAAAAGCGACATTGAAAGCGTTAGGGGCTTTGATTTGACACTCTCGATCGAGATTCCGAATCATCTCCAAGGTCAGGCAGCGTTTACGAGATAACGACTGAGGTTTTTCGAGAGCATGATTGACTTTATTCAAACACCGCGCTTTCTGTCAAGTATCGCGTAGCAGGCTAACTTATAATTGTATCGCGGTTGCGGTACAATTATGATAAAGCAAGCAGCGATAAATTTTCGTCTTCAAAAAATAATTTGATCGCGTTAAAATCCCGACGTAGCAAATTTTCAACTTGCAATGTCGAACAGTTTCCAACGCGAAGCCAAATAACTTTCGGTGGATTCCCAAATACTAAGCTCAGATCGTGCATATCCGCGTCTTTCGAGACAATCATCAAATTGTTGTATGAATGCATAATCCCAAACTACTGGGTCGATCGTTGATTTCATGCCCACATCTCGAACGTGAAGCGAATTTGGGAAAATATCGCTCAAACGGTTCGGCAATTTGGGCGACAAGTTTTCATCAAAAAGTAATTTCATGCGGATAAGGGAGCGGTCATAAACCGACGCTCGCGATCGGCAGCATAAGCTATGCAGGCTTTTAAATCTTCTCGCGTCAGATCGGGAAAATCATCGATAATTTCTGCTTCAGTCATCTCGGAAGCTAGGTACTCAAGCACTTCATAAACCGTAATTCGCAAGCCGCGCACACAAGGCTTACCACCGCGTTTATTTGCTTCGATCTTGATGTGGTTTCGGTAGTTCATAGTTGGAATTATTGTCATTGTGTTCTCGACCTTTGCCAAATATTAGCCTGCGGCTGCGGATCTGGCAAGGTTGTCAGTTATCTTTAGCGCTGACTGTCAATTTTTATTAAGTGGCGGTCTCGCTACTTGGGTCGCGAACACTGGGGCGATCGCACTGATACGATCCAAATATATAATTATGATGGAACCGGAAACGATATTATTTATCTAACAGGATTTAAGCTATGTCGGTTCTCAAGCTTGGTGAGGATAGCCCTATGCCCTATGCCCTATGCCCTATGCCCTATGCCCGCGAGAACACCTCATGTTGCTGAGACTCGGCTATATGTCTCGCCTGTCTTACTGCCTACTGTTTGCCTTCCTGTTGCTATTTCCCTCGAAAACCTTCGCCCAAATCATCCCCGACGGCACTTTGGGCGCGGAAAGTTCGCGCGCAGTTCCCGATACTATCAACAACTTACCCTCAGATAGAATCACTGGCGGCGCAACTCGCGGGGTTAACCTATTTCACAGTTTCGGCGAATTCAACATCAAAGAAGGGCGGGGAGCTTATTTTGCCAATCCCAGCGGAATTGCTAACATTTTTACCCGCGTTACGGGCGGCAACTCCTCAAATATTTTAGGAACTCTTGGGGTTTCAGGAAATGCTAATTTATTTTTAATTAACCCCAAAGGGATTGTATTCGGGCCAAATGCGCGGTTAGATTTGCGCGGGTCGTTTCTGGCTTCTTCTGCTGCGGGCGTTGTGTTTAATAACGGTTTTGAATTTAGCGCGGCTAATCCCAACGCAGTACCTTTGTTAGCGATTAATATTCCTGTGGGCTTAAGCTTTCGAGACAATCCGGGTGCAATTGTCAATGCTTCGAGAGTTACTCAAAAAATTGAAGGTACAGAAATACCTGTTGGTTTAGCAGTTGCTCCCGGTCAAACCTTAGCAATGGTAGGAGGAGATTTAATCTTTAACAATGGTTTTGCCAGCGCTTTTAGCGGTAACATTCAATTAGGGAGCGTCGCCAGTCCTGGTTTGGTAAGCTTCAATATCACACCGATAGGCTTAGGTTTAGATTATACAAATATTGCCAAATTTGGCAACATTGAATTATCAGGTTTATCGGCGGTGACGGCGAGCGGGCCTGCTGGTGGCTCGATCGCGCTCCGGGGCTCAAATGTGATTTTGCGCGATCGGGCTTCCCTAGTTTCCGATACATTGGGAAGTATCAACGGCCGCGATATTACAGTTGATGCAGCACAGTTAAGAATATTAGACCAAGCCTTTATTTCAACTGGTACTACCGGGACGGGAGCCGGAGGAAATGTCAGTGTCCGCGCGACAGATGCTGTAGAAATTACAGGAATTGGATTTGACAACTTTCGGCGCAATGTTCTCGAGGCCGGCACAACAGGAACTGCTAGCTTTTTAAGCAGGCAAAGCGGTATAGCTGTCGGGACAGTGGGCGCGGGTGCGGCGGGGAATATTACAGTTGATACTAAGCAACTAATGCTCCGAGAAGGCGCGTTAATCATCAACCCTAGTTACGGTGCAGGAGCAGGGGGGAATGTGGCAATTAAAGCTTCTGAATCTGTCGAAGTCAGCGAGTCGGGGCTGTTCACCAGCGCACTCGATCGAGGTAGGGGAGGCAATTTAACAGTTGATACCGCAAAGCTAACTGTGCGTAATGGGTCAGTTTTATCAAGCGCAACTGTGGGCGCAGGTAATGGTGGAAACTTAATCGTGAGAGCTTCTGACTCGGTACTGCTCACAGAATACCGATTAGATAGTTCCTTCGGTACTGGTATTATTACTAACAGTATTGGCGGTACGGGAAACGCGGGAAATATAGAAATTAATACACGCTCTTTACTGATCGAAGGGGGAACTTCGATCAGTTCTACCAGCGGAGTTACATCTAGAAATGGTGTGATTCCTGCTGTCGGCCGGGGTGGAAACATTACCATAAATGCTGCCGACTCTGTGACGCTAACCGGTAGCCGCCAAAGTGACAGCTTATCTGCGGCTCGTATTGCTCGCAGTCAATTAATTACCGGAACTGTTGCGGGTGGTAGTTCTGGAGATTTGAGGATTAATACTAGGCGATTGACTCTTGAAGGTGCAGCGGCAATAGGAGCATCTACTTTAGGTGCGGGTAATGGCGGAAATATCATTGTCAATGCTTCGGAATCGGTAAAACTGATTGGAACCACAGATAATTTGTCTGCTTCCGGTATAGCAACGGCTTCTGGAGATACTTTGTTTCAGACTTTATTTCGGCTTGCTCCCCCCACGGGCGCGGCGGGAAACATCAGCATTACTACCCCAAGCTTGACTCTAGGGGATGGGGCGACGATCGCTGTCGGGAGTTTGGGTTCGGGACGCAGTGGTAATATTAATGTTGTCGCAAATTCGATCGCCCTCGACAACAAAGCCAGTATTGACGGCACGACTGTATCGGGTGTCGGGGCAAATATTAACCTGCAAGCGCGAAATATCCAGTTGCGGCGCGGGAGCAGAATTACAACGGATGCAGGTACTTCTGAGGGTGGAAATATCAACATCAACAGCGATACTTTGGCTGCTTTACCCAAGGAAAATAGCGATATTACTGCTAATGCGCGATCGGCCGGGGGCGGTCGGGTTAAGATTAATGTCCCCAATGTTTTCGGCTTTAGCGCCGTTAGCCGCGAACAAGTGCGAGGAAATTTGGAATTAACAGATGCTCAATTTGCAGATTTGCCAGTAACTCCTACTTCTCTGCTTGGGAGCAGCGACATCGCCGCGATTTCCCAAAGCGGGGGCCCGGCTTTGCAAGGTACTGTTACTTTTAGTTCTTCTGGGGTGAATCCGGCTCAAGGTTTAGTGGAACTGCCGCAAAATTTGGTCGATCGGGCGGCGTTAATTGCTGCAAATCCCTGCATCGAAGGGGGCGAGAACGAGTTTACAGTCACAGGTAAAGGGGGAGTGCCACCGAGTCCTAACGATGCCCTCAGCAGCGAATCTACACCGTTTCCGTGGGTGGAAGGTTCGGCAACGAGCAATGTACGGGATAACAGAGATGTCACGGATACAGGTTCGAGAGAAAAAAGAGAAGTTGTTGCCGCTGGCGGTTGGGTGGTGAATGAGAAAGGGGAAGTTACGCTGGTGGGTACTGTTGCTGCGGGTGATTTTCCACAGCGCACTCCTCATCCCCTGTCGGTTTGTCAGCCGCGATGAGTCCAAAATAGCCAAAGTTGTAAAATTGGTCTATAGCGGTTCGATCGCGTGGTGAGGATAGCCCAATGCTCTTCGGCCCTATGCCCTATCCCGGATAGTACCTCATAGGAGAGCTCGAAAGGCTATAGTTGTCAGCTAACAAAAGGTTAATTGTGGTTCTCCAAAATCTCGAATTCAGGAAATTATCTAAAATTAACGAACTAAAAGACCGAGAAAAATACTATAGAACCCATTTGACATCTATTCTGCGTAAATCTCAGAAACCGGGTTTCTGTCTATATTTCTCGTCACCCAACCAAAAACTCCAAGAAACCCGGTTTCTCGCCCCTTTCGTAAATCTCAGAAACCAGTTTCTCTCTATATTTCTCGTCACCCAACCTAAAAACTCAAAGATGTCAAATGGGTTCTATAGCAATCCTAAATCATTCGTAAATACCTGTAGGAGTAGTGGATGGTGTGTGCCTACCCCGTCTACCGGGGCAACCACGGGGGGTTTGCCCCTACCTGATTTGATTATTCATCACTCTTGACTCAAAGACGAGCGGGAAGCCCCGGGCTACCGACATGGGGAGGAACGTGGCTGCGACTCCTGAAGTCGCCTCAAAATGATTGCACAACTTTAATTTGCAACGATCTACTTATTAGAGCGATTAAGAATAACCATCTACGTGTTGAAACAATTTCAAAAGGTGTATAGCATTTCTGTGCTCTGATATGAGGTACTATCCGGGATAGGCCCGCGCCGGCCCGCGCCGGGCATACCTCACCACGCGATCGAACTGCTATATAGGATTTCGAGTTCTCATATGAGGTGCCGCGGGCCTCCGTGGCCGGGAGCGGCCGGGAGCGGGCATACCTCACAACGATCTCGAACGGCTATAACTCCTGATTTAGCTCGGATCGGCATGACCTTCGCCTGGTTAAACAAGCAATAGTAAATTGTTGAGCGTACCTATCTGGCGTTGCGGTGGACTCAGAAAGCATAAAAAAGCTCAAAGTATACGCAAGATTTGGACTCGTTCCAGCTAAGTGGGTAGAGGTGCCAGAGGTAACACCGTTGAAAGTTTCTTTGTGGAATACATCAAGAATCCCCCCGATTCATCGGTGGGGAGTATCAATTTTGACATCCACCCCTAGCTAAAACGAGGGATTCCTAAGACTCACAGTTTAGATTTCTGTTTCCTTCCTTAAGCGAGTTGGTAGTTGTCTGAGAGAATGTATTGTCAATACATATGCGATCGCACTTCAAACACAACTCTAATTTATGTTTCGTATATGAAATTCAAATATAACTTGCCTGTTGAAAGCGATCCCTTCCTGAATCTCTAAGCCACATTCGGCAGGTCTTAACATTAATTGGGGATTTTTATGTAAAAAATGGCTGTAATTCTTTGTAGACAAGCATTCCGCTAATATCTAGGAATATGAATCTCGATCGGTCGGTGTTTGTGAGTTATCAATAGCCGTTAATTATTGAGAATATTTTTGAGGTTAAATTCCTAGAATGACGTTTTCTAGTAAAAATACTTTTGCCTGCGCTAAGAAGTGCGGAATATGGACTCTAATCATAGTATTATCCGTATGGAAGGAAGCGATCTCATTTGTTAAAGTCAATGGAACTTTTAACTCTATTGCCCACAAACTTCCGATCCGACCACGGCAAGGCAGTAATCTCCTAACCCCATAGGAGGCAATTATTGCCTCGTGGATTCTGTGGAAGCCAGCTACCCAGCATTCGAGGTCATGCTTGCCTCCCGTCCTGACCCCTAAATTCCGATCGAGGAGAAATTACAACGTGGATTTTTTGTCCGAATTCTTGACGCGCTTTATATCGCAGTTACAGTCCCCGACACTCGGTTTTCTAATTGGTGGCATGATAGTTGCCTCCCTCGGTAGCGCACTAGCAATTCCAGATCCGGTCTATCAGTTCATCGTCTTCATGCTGCTGATGAAAGTCGGCCTGACCGGTGGCCAGGCGATCCGCGAATCCAATCCGGCGGAGATACTGTTGCCCGCGTTCTTCGCCGTGGCAATAGGGATCCTGATCGTGTTCATCGGGCGCTACACCTTGGCAAACCTGCCGAACGTCAAAGTCGTGGATGCCCTTGCAACCGCGGGCTTGTTCGGTGCCGTGAGTGGCTCTACCCTCGCCGCCGCCCTGACGCTACTGGAAGAGCAAAAGATCCCATACGAGCCCTGGGCCGCCGCACTCTATCCATTCATGGACATCCCAGCCCTGGTGACTGCGATCGTCTTGGCCAGCATTTATACCAGAAAGCAGGAGTCTCTCCTCAACAGGCAGCGCACGATCGCAGGCTATGCCCCCAGCGAGCAACGCGATACCGCAGACGATCGGGTCAAGATATGGCCCATCGTGAAGGAAAGCCTCCAGGGTTCTGCCCTAACGGCACTGCTGCTCGGTCTGGCTCTAGGCCTGCTAACCCAGCCAGAAAGTGTCTATAAAACCTTCTACGATCCGCTCTTCCGCGGCTTCCTTTCAGTCCTGATGCTGATCATGGGTATGGAAGCCGCCGCAAGGCTTGCCGAGCTGCGTAAGGTAGCCCAGTGGTTCGCCGTATATGCCTTTGTGGCACCGCTGGTGCATGGGTTAATCGCCTTCGGTCTCGGCTGGGTTGCCCACGTCACCACGGGATTCAGCCCTGGCGGCGTCGTGATTCTGGCCGTCATCGCCGCCTCTAGTTCAGACATCTCCGGGCCGCCCACTTTGCGAGCCGGTATCCCGTCGGCCAATCCCTCCGCCTACATCGGCGCGTCCACAGCCGTCGGCACGCCGGTTGCGATTGCCTTGGGAATACCGATCTACATCGGGCTTGCCCAGGCGCTGATGGGCGGCTAATCCAGACGGGTCGCGATCTGTCGGCGACCAACGCGGCAGCTATAATATCAGGGGGATAGCACGCGGTGCTGCCGTTTTCCTGACTTTCTATGTAGTTTAATAAGTACACACATCAAGAGGTAACCCACATGGCAAAGCCAGCCAACAAGCTCGTCATCGTCACGGAAAAGGTGCTGCTCAAAAAGATCGGCCAGATCATCGACGATGCCGGGGCGACCGGTTATACAGCGGTGGACGCTGGAGGTAAAGGCAGTCGCAACGTTCGCTCGTCGGGACATCCCAGCGTTTCTGACACCTACTCGAATGTCAAGATCGAGGTGCTCACCGACACTCGGGATATGGCTATGAAGATTTCAAATGAGGTCACAGCGAGGTTTTTCGACGATTATGCAGGCATCATCTATATCTGTGAGGCGGAAGTCCTGAGCGCTCACAAGTTCTGTGGGCCAGAGGGCTGTTGAATCGAAATACTGCCACCAAAGCAAATCTCACTGAACAGCCTATTTAACTTAGGTTTTAGCCATTCTGAACCGATTGAACCAATAACCGAAGATTGGGACGGTACTGGCGATATCTTTCCCGCTCTGACCGCTGCGCTGGTTCAGGGCATCCGGTCGAGATGGTCTAACAATCAGATAATTACTGAGCGGCTACAGACTCCTAAAGGCGGCTCTAAAAAATATCAGGCATTGAGTCAGAGACATGATGATTTGAGAAAAAACATACTGTGATTCTGCCCAAATAAAATAAGTTTTTGAACCACTGGCAACGGTGGTTTTTTATTGCAATCAACCCCAAAGTAAAGGCTCATCATAGAGTTTGAATTTGCCATCCTTGGAAATCACTGTTAATATCAAATCCTCTCTTCATCGTAATAGTAAATTCGAGTTGACGGTTGACGGTTGACGGTTGACGGTTGACAGTCAACAGTCAACATCACCAGGAGTGTAACCGGAAATGATATAACCCTTCACAGAAAGCCTGAAAATTTAACATCTTGTCAAAAGGGTCTTGATGCTGATTTGGTAAAATACTGAGGTTAAAAATATGAGCAGGGGTATCCAGTAAAACTTTTATATCCCCCAAAATTCATCCGGCATCCGGCTCATCAAAATCATCTGCCATCACCATTGAGCCGCGATTTAAGCCAGCCTTGGGAATCACAACCTACCCAGACGATAAAGGTAAAACCGTAGCAAGCGGAACACCATATATAGCCTTTCTGTGCTCTCATAAGCTGTGGCGCATTTAAACTGGATATTCGGAACGGGCTAGAAGCCCATTCCACAATATTTGTATTGATTTTTGATGCACAATTTAAATGTATAACAGCTTATGAGGTGCTAGGAGTGACCAAACCGGCCCGCGCCGGGCATAGGCCGGCCATACCTCACCAAGCTTGAGAACCGCTATAGAACCCATTTGATATCTATTCTGCGTAAATCTCAGAAACCGGGTTTCTCTCTATATTTCTCGTCACCCAACCAAAAACTTGTAGAAACCCGGTTTCTCGCCCGCGTAAATCTCAGAAATCGGGTTTCTCTCTATATTTCTCGTCACCCAACCAAAAACTTGTAGAAACCCGGTTTCTCGCCTGCGTAAATCTCAGAAATCGGGTTTCTCTCTATATTTCTCGTCACCCAACCCAAAAACTCAAAGATGTCAAATGGATTCTATAGCAATCCTTGCAGGAGTCGTAAACTTTTTACCCCACCCCAACCATCCCCAAACCCGCTCGCTCGGGAGTAAGAAATTAACAAATGATTTAGGATTGCTATATCGGGTTAATGTCACTTCAATATGGTTCTGAATATCGGTTAATAGTTCCAACAGGCGATCGCCTAACTGATTAACATCAAATGTTTTCTTTAAAATTTCACTCTAACCTAAACATTCAATCGCCCTAACTCGAATCTAGCACAAAGACAATTCTCGATTGAGCGGCGATAGCCTCTAGCATCTGAAGCTTTGTTTGAGAGTGTTAAGAAATGTTCAGCTTAAATAAATCAGCAGCGTCAGCATTAAGTTTGATGAGAGTTCAGACAGTTATAATGCAAAAAGAACGTAAATATCAAGAACCAAGATGTCCTTCCAGTGTATGCTTTGGAAGCACTGGCGCGCCGTCGATCGCTTAGATGGTTGCATTTAGTGGGTTCGATCTGCCAATGTCCAGTTTGTAATCTATTAGAAGCACAGCGATCGCCCGATATTAGCAGTCATGTTTTGAAATTGGTAAAATATGTTAAATCGCCGGAAATCTTCATTTGTTCGTTACCAAATACTGGGAATCATCACAGCCGTAGCGCTGAGCTTAGTTTTGCAGGCTGTACCCGTTCAAGCAGCGAGGACGGCGACATCTGTTGTGGTAGATGGTCGTCCTGTTTTTAGCGTCAGCGATGCTGACTCATTGACAGCCGCCGAACGAGCCGATTTGCTCAATTTGCGACTCAAACAAATTGAGCAATCTCAAGAAACCGTTCGAGTCACAACTGAAGTTCGCGATAGGTACCCCACCATTCTGGTTAATGGCAAATACTTGCTGACAGTCACTCAATCCGATGTGCAAGAAAATCGCACGCCCGCCGAACAAGCTAATCTTTGGGCCCAAAAACTCCGTCAAGCTTTGCAGCAAGCTCAAAATGAAAGAAGCGACGGATTCATGAAAAATATGCTGGTGCTGGCAGCGGCGACTGTCGGGCTGGCGATCGCCCTCCACAAAGCATTGGGATGGCTGTGGCGATTAGCCCGACAAGCTGCAATCCAGCGATTTGTCGAACCATCAAACGAAGAAATGGGAGTTAATGATTCGCCCAAAGCTTTGAACTTATTATTTAACTTAACTCTGTTTGGAGCAAGGGTTGCGCTTTGGATTTTCACTGCCCTTTACGTTACCAATCTGTTTCCGGTAACTCGGATTTGGAGTTACACCCTAACCAGCAGTTTAGTCAGCACTTTCACATCCAAAGCCCTGTCTGTAGGACGCAACAATTACTCAGTCACCGATCTGCTAATTTTAGCTGCTCTGATCCTGGGATGGGTTGTCCTTAGCGGTGCGATTTCCAACTTCTTTAAACTGCGAATTTTGCAAGTCACCCGCATCAGTCGAGGCAGTCAAGAAGCCGTTGCTGTTATCGCCAAATATTTGCTGGTTGTTATAGGAACGATCGTTCTGATGCAAATATGGGGAATTGACCTGAGTTCTCTAACAATTATCTTTAGTGCTTTGGGAGTTGGTATCGGTTTTGGGTTTCAGGATATCGCTAAAAACTTTGGTAGCGGTCTGATTTTGCTCTTTGAACGTCCGATTCGGGTAGGCGACTTTGTGAATGTAGGTAAAATTGAAGGTACTGTGATCCGTATTGGCGCTCGCAGTACAGTGCTTCGCAACCTAGACCAAGTTTCGATTATTTTGCCCAATTCCCGTTTCTTAGAGGATGACGTAACTAACTGGAACTATGAGAATGCTGTTTCGCGGATCAGAATTCCGGTTGGTGTTGCCTACGGCTGTGATATCAATCAAGTTAAAGAGGCACTGCTAAAAGCTGGTAGGGGACATTCTGATGTCTTGAAGACTCCGGAACCGATTGTTTTTTTCTTGGGTTTTGGTGATAGTTCCTTGGATTTTGAGCTGCGGGTTTGGATTGCTGAACCGATCGCACAGTATCGCGTCAAGAGTGATTTATTTTTCCGTATTGAAGAACTGTTTCGAGAGCGTGAAATCGAAATTCCGTTTCCTCAACGAGATTTGCACGTGCGCTCTGGGAGCATTCCTTTGGCTTTGTCACCGGAACTAGAGGCAACCTTACGCAAAACTTTACTCCATTCGGAAAATAACTCTACCATCCAGAAATAATCTCGACCAGGCAGAACAATAAGGCTATAACTAATACAATCTTTGATTTCAAATCTAGCACTTAACTTTGCCATGACAAAAACAATCGATGCGCTATTTATGCTCGCACAACTGCCTTTAGATAATGGCGATCGCTTCCTGCAAATTACTGTAATTTTGATAGCAGG
This sequence comes from Tychonema sp. LEGE 07203, assembly GCF_015207285.1. GTDB lineage: Bacteria > Cyanobacteriota > Cyanobacteriia > Cyanobacteriales > Microcoleaceae > Microcoleus. The sequence goes on from NZ_JADEXD010000071.1 coordinate 23,753, forward strand.
AGGGATTGGCGGATTGGCAGGAATGGTGGCGGTTCCTGCCTTGAGTGTAGCCTTAAATTGGTTGGCTCCCAATTTATTGACACAGGGTTATATTCGTGTATTGCTTGCCTCTAAAAACATAATTTTGACGTTATTCACTCTCTCGGCGATGGAATTAATGTTGCTTCTGCTCCCTCGCACTCAATGGCTGAAATTGATGGAATTTTGCCTGAGTGGGGGCATCACTTTTTTTGGCGGTTGCTTGCTGTGGAGTCTATTTCGAGACTTTTTTAATACCACAATTGTAGGTGTCACTTTTGAGTCCAATCCTAAAGTAAGAGGCGAGTCTATTTTTTTGATTCGCTATCTCGGAGAATTTGCGATCGCCATAACGTTAATTTTAGTTTTTTGTATTAGCCACAACATCAACGTTGCCGGGATACTTACTAGCTTGGGGATTGGCGGTATTGCCTTTGCCTTTGCAGCTCAAAAGACTCTAGAACAACTTTTGGGAGGGATTGTTTTAACTCTCGATCGCCCTTTTACTGTTGGCGACTATATTGGCTTAGGAGATGGGCAGCAAGGCAAACAAGGTACTTTCGGCAGAGTAGAAAGTATTGGCTTAAGATCGACTAGAATTCGCATCTCCGGTAAAGGCACTCTCACAGTTATTCCTAATAACTCCTTGACTCAAGCTACCATCGAGAACTTTACCGGCGCAAAGAAAGTTATGTCTGTGATGATCCTAGAGTTTCCCGAACAGGTATCTGCTGACAAACAAGCACTAATCCGCCAAACCGTGATGGACAGCACGGTGGATATTTTTGGTTTAGACTGGCGCAGCACAGAAGTTTCCTTCAGTGACAATCGCGCCCAAATTTATTTTTTTATTTTGGGTGCTAATGAATTATCTATGGAATTGAGGCGGCAATTGCTCGATTTGGCTACCCAACAAATTACTAAACAACTGCAAAAGCACGATATTTCTTTTACCGTTAACCAACCAACGATTTATGTGGATGCTCCAATCGCTATTTAATCGGCAAATTAAACTAATCTTTTTATTTACTATCTGCTGGTTGCTGTTCGCCGCTCCGATGAGTTTTGCTGAAAGTGTTGGCGGCCCTCGTTCTCCCGTAGTAGTTGATGGAATTCCGCTGTTTTATTTGCAACCTGTCGGTCGGTTTACAGCATTGGAACGTACCCAATTTGCCAACGATTTACTGGCTGAGGCAATCTCTAACCAGAAAGTCATAACTTTTGATGTGCGTAATGACTCCAATACAAGTGCTACCTCAATTTCTTTGAACAACAATTACCTGTTGACAGTTACAGCTAACGATGTTCTACCAAACTTTTCTTTATCTCAACAAGCTAAGCAATGGCAAAATGTTTTAGAAATAGCGGTAGCCAAAGCTAAAAAAGAACGAACTTCAAAATACGTTTTGGAGAGAAGTCTGTGGATTTTAATTGGCATAGGAATTATTATCCTGTTGCGGTTTCTAGGGCTAATTGTAGCCAGAATAGCTAAGTGGGAAACGGGAATTTTTACCAAGATTATTTTTGGTTCTGCCTGGATAGCGATCGCCCTAGTGAGTTCGGAATGGTTCCCAGTATTGCGCAGTATTCGCTATCAGATTGTTGCCCCGTTTTCTCAGCCCCAGTGGCTGATATTTTTAGGAGCATTAGGAGGCTCTTTTGTATTTAGCCATTACGCTCCAGCCTTATTGAGATTTGCCATCAAAAAGCTAGATATTTCATCAGCAGAACATATTTATGTGGCAATTATTCAACCGAGCGAGCGCCTCGTGCAATTTTCAGTTCTCAGTATTTGTATAAGTTGGTCTCTCACCATAATCGAAACATTAGTACCAGTTGTTTTTGGTTTGCTCAAACCGATTGTTAATCTATTTGTATTTGGCTGTTTGTATTGGTTATCTAAAAAAATTACTAGCCGCTACCTGCGTACCTATGGATTCAAGTTTGGGGGTAAATTTAATCCCAGCAGCGATGATGCAATTCTGGTATTTGAGACCGTGTTGAATATCTTTATCTTTATTGTAGCACTGGTGACATTTGCCCGCAGCGTCAACTTTGACTTGATTGGGTTGGTTGCTAGTTTGGGGTTAGTTGGTTTGGCCGTCGCTTTTGCTGCCCAAAAAATTCTCGAACAACTTATTGCTACTTTAGTGTTGTATTTAGATCGTCCTTTTGTTACTGGTGACTATATCCGTCTACCCGCTGGAGAGTTGGGGAAGGTAGAAAGTATTGGCTTGCGATCGACAAAAATTCGTTCCCTTGGCACGGGTACAATTATTGTGATGCCCAATTCTATCTTAGTCAGTGTAGAAATTGAAAACGTTACTCTTGCCAAAAAAATTATGGTGTTACTGTATATGGACTTTGCCAGTGTTTTAGGAGAACGAGAATACGCCCTAGTGCAGCAAGTTATAATAGAAAAAACTGCTTTCCTATCAGGAATTGATGCTAACAGCACAAATATTGCTCTCGCCGATGAATCGGGCAAAAGATTGAGGGTAAGTTTGGCAATTTTAGGTTCTCAAGATAATGCGATCGAGGTGCGTAAACGCTTACTAGAGTTAGCAAGTGTTCAAATTGCTAAATCCCTTTCAGTCCACGGTATTGTGTTTACAATGGAAGACCCTACGGTTTACGTGCAGTCCCCTACTACTATTTGAAGAAAACAGTTGACAAGCGAATTTCAAAGGTGGTACCCGCCACGCGATTTATCCGTGGAACCAATCCAAAATCTAAAATTCTCAAGCCCCCGAATTTATCCGTGGGGTAAATCTAAAATCTAAAATCTAAAATCGCATGACTGTTTGCTGCCCCAACATAACTTTTTGTTAAGTTTGTCTTTTTTGCTGTATCAAAAATATAAACTGTCTGTATAGAACCCATTTGACATTTTTGAGTTTTTGGGTTGGGTGACGAGAAATATAGAGAGAAACCCGGCTTCTGAGATTTACACCATTTTTCTTTCATATGTGCTATGGATGAATTCTTAGCCCCCCCGAAGTCGCGGGGGGTTGGGGGGGTAATATCTAGCGCTACTTTATTTCATTGGTATTACGCAGAATAGATATCAAATGGGTTCTATATAAAAAGATAGACAAAAGAGAGTCATGAGCAAAAAAAGCTTGAGAGAACTGATTGTCCTGGCTGTGGTAATCTGTTTAATCGCCATAACTACCCCATTGGCTTACGGGCAAGAAAGTGTCCCCAGTAGCACTAATATCGATGGCTCGCCTGTTGTTTTGTCAGGCGAGGAGCTATTTGTAATTCAATCAAAAGTCGGCTCATTTTCCCCAGAAGAACGGGCGCAGACGGTGAGCAATCGAATTGAAACCCTCGCCCAAAATTCATCGATTCCAATTGATTCGCTGAAGATTGAAGATGAGGAAAACACGACTAATTTGATGCTGGGGGATAAGGTGATATTAACCCTTGTAGATGCCGATGCCAAAGCTGCTAGAAAAACTCGGCAAGAACTTAGTATTGAATATATCAACAAAATTAAAAGTTCGATCAAACAATATCGAGAATCTCGCAGCCTAAAAAATATTTTATTTGGCGCTCTTTATGCTTTCTTAGCGACGGTTGCTCTGCTGATTATTTTTAAGATATTGAGTCATATCCTATCCAAAATCCTGCAGAAGTTAGACTCCTGGCAAGGCAGCCGAATTCCGGCACTGAGCGTTCAAAATATTGAAATTTTACCGGCGACTCAAATTACGAACTTGCTAACTAGGGTTATAAATTTTCTGCGATTAGTTTTGTTTTTAGGGCTGTTTTATGTCTATTTGCTTCTGGTTTTGAGCCTGTTTCCCTGGACTAATCAGATTGGTAAATCTTTGTCTAGCTACCTTTTGCAAGCAGTAGGGGGTGCTTTTCAAGCATTTTTTGCCTATTTGCCGAATTTATTTATTGTTGCTTTGGTCGTTGTTCTCACCTACTACATCCTGAAAATTTTTAAATCTATTTTTGCGGAAATTGGTAGGGGAGATTTTACAGTGCCTGGATTTTATCCAGAGTGGGCAAGACCTACGAGTAAATTAATGACTTTTTTAATTATTGCTTTGGCGGTAATCGTTGCTTTCCCCTACTTGCCTGGGGCGAAGTCTCCTGCTGTTCAAGGTGTTTCGGTTTTTCTGGGTTTGCTGCTTTCGATCGGTTCATCGGCTGCTGTAGCTAATGTAGTTGCAGGAGTTATTTTGATTTATACCCGTGCGTTTGAGGTGGGCGATCGGGTTAAGGTGGGGGATGCGATCGGCGATATTGTGGAAAAAACGCTGCTGGTAACTCGCATTCTCACGATCAAGAATGTGGTGATTACTATTCCGAACGCATCTGTTCTCAATGCCCATATTATTAACTACAGTGCTGCGGCTCAAGACTCCCAAACGCCTCCGCTGATCCTCCACACAACGATTACTCTCGGCTACGATTTGCCGTGGCGAATGGTGCATGAAGCCCTGATCGGGGCGGCGAGTGCAACGTCACACATCTTGGCAGAACCCGCGCCATTCGTGCTGCAAACCAGCCTGGATGATTTTTATGTCAGCTATGAAATTAATGCCTACACTAATAAGCCTAAGATTATGGCAAAGATTTACTCGGAACTGCACCAAAATATCCAGGACAAGTGTAATGAAGCGGGTATTGAAATTCTTTCGCCCCATTACCGGGCGGTGCGGGATGGCAATCAAAATACCATGTCTGAAAAATACTTACCGGAGGACTATATTGCTCCTGGATTCAGGATTTCTGCGGTGGATAATTTGGTCTGTTCACCCGATCGCCAATCTAAATCAAACGGGCAAGAATCCTCGGAAACTTAGGGCTTTAGATAAACAATTTACTGGCATTAGCCCAAAGCTGGTTCTCCGATCCAATGGCGATCGAGTTTGTCACAGCTAGTATCGGCATTCCGACTGTCACCTTGGCGGTGTGTTTTTTTTGCCGATCGCTATTGCGCTACATTGTTTGTCATGCACTCAGAAAATCTTGGGAAATAATCGCCAAAAACACAGAGCAAGATCGGGGAGCGATGGCAGCACAAGCAAGAGCAGAAATTGTCGCAGCCAGCAGTCCCAAAAGAGGATTAGATTTAGATTGAGATGACCCCGCGGCCCGAACTGTAAGATTGCGACAAAGCTATTGCCGTTATTTGCCCGATCGCTTTTGTTAGCTTGTCCCGGCCCCGCATCCTAACTCTTTCCCAAAAATTGCTTTAAAATCTCTCCTGGTTGTCTGTCCCAGGTGTCGATATGTTGGTAAATTAAATTGTTCTCATCCAGCTTGTAGGTAGAATAGCCGTTGAAAAAGATCCCAGCCTTCCAGGGCACGCGCAGGATGCCGCGAACCGTCCAATTTGCCACAATAGTATCCAAGGCAGTCTGATTCACGTCGTGCAGGTCGAAGTAAATCTCGCTGAAAAATAGTTGCCCGTGAAACCGCAACGTCCAAAAGATAATGCGGTAGTTAATTTTTCCTTGAAATTTGTTGACTGGATCTTGAAAATAAACGCCTTTTGTATAGATGCCGTAGGAGATGTCTTTCTCAAAAAGCGTCGGGAGTTCTGCTTTCAGGGTGTCTACTACTTGTTCAACCTGCATTTGATATTCGATCGCGCTCAAGCTACCACCTTGTGACAGTATTGATTTATAAGTTTAAATGAATAATCTCGATCGGCAGCGGGAGGAGCAAAAAATTGATACTTCATCCAGCTCTAATCTTACTTCTAATTGTATTGTCTGCGGCGGCCTTTGTGCAGACCCGGACTTGCGACATTGAAACCGGGGCACAGATTTGACTGAGTACACCAACCCCTCTGAAATTCTCGCACAAATCAACAGCGGCCAACTGTTGATGGTAGATAGCCGTCGCCGGAACGGTCTAATTTTGATTAAGCGCTTCCACGCAGAGTTTGCCGGGCCGGGGGCTGCGGTTGGCGGTGTTTTTGACATTGATTCTGGGGGGGCGATTCCCGTGGGCGATTTTTGTTTAGTTTGTCCTCAATCTCCCGAAGAAAGACAGAAAGCTTTTGGAATTCGGCGGCATTGGGTGCGATTAACCGAACAGTTAACTGCAAAGCCGGCCGCTTTGGAACGCGCACAAATGATTTTAACTCAGTTTGAACAATATTTTGATGCGGAAATAGTAGCACAAATTCCCGATGAAGCTTTGGCGCTTTTAGTAGGTGTATTTCCCCAAACTATTCGGGCGGCGCGACAGATTAATAATTAAAAATGGCATGGTAATTTTCTTCAATTCATACCATTTTTAAGGGCTGTTGTCAAATCAAAATCGCTGCGATTCGATCGACTGTCCGCTGATTTTCCTCCGGGCTACCAACCGTAATTCGCAAACCTCCGCCTGTGTGACGAATTAACGTTCCTCGATTTTTTAACTGCTGCATGATTTGTTGGTGTTCCTGTTCCGCTGCTTCGCTGTCGCTGGCTTTCACCCGCAGGTACACAAAGTTAGCCGCACTGGGCCAAATTTGCAATTTTCGATGCTGAGTTAGCGCTGCAATTAATTTGGATCTTTCTGATATAGTTTCGGGAATTGTTGCTAGCAATAATTGTCTTTGGGCTAGGGCGAATTCTGCGGCGATTTGAGAAAATGCGGGCAGGTTGTAGGGGAGGCGGATTTTTTCTAAGGCGGCTGCGAGTTCGGGATCGGCGATCGCATATCCGACTCTCATTGACGCTAGTCGAAATGCTTTGGAAAATGTCCGCAAAATTATCCAGTTCGGGTGTTGGTGCAATCTGTCTGCTAAGGTGTTTTGGCTGAATTCAAAATAAGCTTCGTCAATTACTACTAAAATATCGGGTGGCAATTTTTCCAACCAATCCACCTCATCTGGTGTCAAAGCATTGGCTGTGGGGGAATTGGGATGAACGACAAAGACGGCGCGCACGGGGGGATTTTGTGTTGATTCGATCGCCCTTTTAGCCGCCTCGATATCAATTTCAAAATAATCCTCTTTTCGCGGAGCGCTGACAACGGGAATGCCGAGAGTTTGGGCGATAATTGCATACATGGAAAAGGTCGGATTTGCAACAAAAATTGAGCCTTTGCCGCCTAAACAAGTTGCAATTAAGAGCGATCGAATTAGTTCGTCGGAACCGTTCCCGACAGAGATATTGTCGGCTGTAATGGCAGTTTTTTGCGGTGTAACCCCCCCTAGCCCCCCCTTACTA
>NZ_JADEXD010000072.1 GCF_015207285.1 Tychonema sp. LEGE 07203
GGGTTGGGGGGGTAAAACTGTCAGCATCCTGTGCTGCGTAAAAATAACCTGTCGGCGCGGTCATTTCTCGCTTCAACCATTGAACTGTCCGGGCGATCGCACTTTCAAAAGCCGGTTCTTGGATTCCCGCACTCCACAAATTCGCCAAATATTCCACAATTTGACCGTTGTCGTAGAGCATTTTTTCAAAGTGCGGCACAGTCCAAGTTGCATCAACCGTGTAGCGGTGAAATCCGCCGGCTACATGGTCGTAAATGCCGCCCAATGCTAAGTCTAATCCGCGCTGAGTGCAGACTTGTTTGCTGTCGTATTTTGAATCAAAATTAAAGCGCGTTCCCCGCAGTGCTAGCTCAGCATAAGGCATCATTGGAAAACTCGGCCCGGGATTGCTGCCGGCAATAATTCCGGTGTTGAGTTCCCAACCTTTTTGGAAGATTTCGCGATTTAGTTCTGCGGTTCCTGCTGACAGCGCTGCCGACTGTTGGAGGTTGCCTAAAATCTCTGCTTTGAAGGCTTCTACTTTGCCTTTTTCTGTGTCGTAAAAGCGGCGAATTGCTTGCAAAACTTCTAAGAATCCGGGTCTTCCGTAGCGGGGTTCTACGGGGAAATAAGTGCCGCCGTAGAAGGGAATTCGCTCGTCGGGAGTGAGAAAAACGTTGAGCGGCCAACCGCCTTGACCGGTCATCATTTGCAAGGTTTGCATATATATGCTGTCGATGTCCGGGCGTTCTTCGCGATCGACTTTTATCGGTACAAACTGCGAATTCATGTATTGGGCGATCGCGCGATCGGAAAATGCTTCCCCTTCCATCACCGTGCACCAGTGGCAGCTAGAATAGCCAATTGACAGGAAAATCGGTTTATTTTCGCTCCGGGCCGTTTCTAAGGCTTCGTCGCACCAGGGCCACCAGTCGATCGGATTTTCGGCGTGTTTCCGCAGGTAAAGGCTTTGGGATTGAGCAAGACGGTTGACCATAATCAAATATACTTTAACTCGTACTCAGTAAGCTTGTCACTTCTCTAGCAGTTTAGCGCGATATGTTTTAATTGAGTTGTTGCCGATAATTATGTTTTAATATTATTGCTGATTATCTCTATCTAACATGAGTTTATCATCTCGGAGAACCTTCAATCAACAGCTAGGACAATTTTTGCTGATTGCTGCTGTTCCTCCTGCTGTTCTCGAACTGGGGCAAACTGCATTTTCGGATCGAGCTTTATTAGAAACCAATCTTAACAATTTTTTGGCAAAAGCAGACCCAGAAATAGAATTATTAGTCCCGACCTTTTTAGGCAACGACAAGCGCCGGTTTTACGGCAGAGGTGTTCCGAAAAGCTTGAAGTTAATCGACCAATTTCCACTCGGCAGCGGTCGGACTTTTCTGGGAAGGCGGTCTGCAGTTTGGAGCGGCGCGGGTTGGACTGGACAGCCGACAATTACCAGAGACCGGGGAAAAACTTATTTAATTATAGGTGCTTTTGACCACAATTTGCGAAAAATAGATCTGGCTACCAATAAAGAAGTTTGGCGCTATAAATTTGATGATATAATCAAAGGTTCATCAACAATTTATATCGATAAAAAAGCCAGCGCCGAAAACAGAATTGTGATTTTGCAAGGCAGCCGCAGCGGCGGTGGTGGTAAAAGTGTCGTGCCGAGTTTTAGGGCAATATCTTTTAGAACTGGCAAGGAACTTTGGAAACTGGACATCAGGAGAACGCCCAGCTACAGCCAAGATAACGATAGCAGCGCTTTGGATATCGGCGGCGGCGTTTTGTTCAATGCGGGGGAAAATGCGATCGGCTATTTTCTCGATAGTTCCACAAGTAATGCCAAGCTCAAACAAGGAATCAAACAACCAAGAATCTTGTCAGAAGTACAACTTTATGCAGCAGCAGATATCAGGAAGCACGGCGGCAACTTGGTAGCTGAATCATCGCCATCAAGGCTCAAAGATCGAATATTTATAGCTGCTGGTTCCGGTCACATTTACGGTATTAGCATTGCCGAAAAAAAGATTGTGTGGGATTTTTATACAGGTTCAGATTTGGATGGAAGTGCTGTAATTTCTAAATCTGGAAAACTGTTTTGTGCCGTAGAAAAACAATACATTCAGGGCAACGGCGGAGTCCTAAAACTGAATCCAAACAAGGAACCGAATGCCAGCGTCGAATGGTTTTTGCCGACTGGAAACCGCCGAGTTTCTAGCTGGGAAGGCGGGATCATCGGCTCGGTGGCGTTGAATGACGAGTACAATTCCGGGGAGTTTCCGGCGCTGTTTGCCACAAATGCGATCGACGGCAATTTGTACATCGGTTCCCAAGATATGATTACAGGCAAAAAAATTGCTGTTCCTTGGCGAAACCAATCCTACAATACTCCGGTAATAGTCTTTCAAAAACAAATAGGTTCTTCTATTTCAACTCCAATTTTTACCGATGGCAATAAACTGATAAGTGCGGGATACAACGGTGTTTATTTGTTTAATTTGAATTGGGAACGAGCGAAGTCTGGCGATCGGAATGCTTTGAAAAATGCTAAAGGCGAGTTTTACCGTTTGAAAGTAATAGAATCGGGGAGATTTAAACCGGGTTTATCTTTTGAGGCGACTCCTGTAGTTTGGGACGGACTTGTGAGGATTTGCGCCAGGGATGGCTGGATGTATACTTTGGGTTAGTTATTGGTATTTTGTACCTTTATCGGGAACAGGCAAGATGCCTGTTCCACAACAGAGTTTAGTTATTGTGGAACAGGCATCTTGCCTGTTCTTAAAAGGGTGTTGCAATCCGCGATGCAAGATACCTCTTCCACAACAGAGTTTAGTTATTGTGGAACAGGCATCTTGCCTGTTCTTAAAAGGGTGTTGAAATCCGCCATCTCTTCCTACCTGCGGTTTGACTGCGGTTATATGTATGATAGAAATAATGCCGGATATTATAGGAAACTCGCTATGGCAACTAATGAAACTCAAATAAGCCAAGTTTACGGTTCAGAGGATGCTCAAGGCATTCTGCAAATTGCGATCGCCCGCCGACAAGATGAAGGAGAATTATCCAGAGTGCAGTTGTTCGAGATAGCAGCGGAATTGGGCATCTCCGAACAGGATATTGTGGTGGCGGAACAGCAATGGCTGGCAACTAGAGGAGAAGTTCAAGAAAAGTTAGTTTTTAACACTTACCGCCGCGGCAAATTGCGTAAAAATGTGACAAAGTACGGCATAGTCAATACTTTTTTAGTTTTGTTTAATCTAGCAGGATCTCACGAGCTTTCTTGGTCGCTGTTTATTTTACTAACCTGGGGCTTAGGATTGTCGCTGAATGCTTGGAATCTGTATCAAACTGAAGGGGAAGATTACGAGCAAGCGTTCCAGCGGTGGCGTTTGAAGAAACAAGTGGGAGAGTCTATTGGTACTGCGACGAATAAGTTCATGAAGTGGTTGCAGTCGTGAAAAGTTCTACTAATTCTCAAAACTCACCCAAAAGTATCTGTAGGGTGTGTCGCCCTAGAAAATTCCCCATAAAAATCGACAATCTAATAGCGATGCACCTGACAAACAGTATTTCAGGAAACAACCTTGTAGGAGGGGGTTTTATAAACCGTAATTGCCTAAAATCAATAATCTCATAAACTCCCCCGCGCAGCGGTAAATCGCTTAATTTTACGCTTCAGGATCGATACCCAAAGCTCTTAACTGAGCCACCAGTCGATCGGCACGCTGTCGTTCTTGTTCGGCTTGTTGTTGAGCTAATTCTTTTTCCTGTTGCTCGCGATCGGCACGCTGTCGCTCTTGTTCGGCTCGCTCATCACCCGTCAACAGCACATTGCCTTCTTCGTCCCACCACCGCAGCCAAGGCAGTTCGGCATTTTGTCATCATATAAGCTGTTGCGGCATTTAAATTTTATGTAAAAAACAATCTTCACAATGAGTGGGCCGTTGCTCTGAGCATCACCCTGAATATGCAATGTTTATTTGCGCGACAGCTTATTGTCTCACTACTGGCGATAAATTGAAAAGCGCTTGATTGTCTGGTTCTGGTTTTTCAATCAATGCTCTATTTCTCAAAAATTGCAGCGCATTGAATAACTCCGATCGCGATAATTGCCTTTGGACATTATCTAAACTTTGATAAATTGAGACAGGCTCGATTTCATTTTCAATGCAGCACATCACTTGGGTATCGTCTCACTTTCTAGCTTGGCTGCTTTCCGACAGAGATGCTCCCTTGCCACTTCTTTTATTGTACCTAATCGTCAAGCAAAGTGTGTATATAGATAGCGGTTCTCAGTAACATGAGGTACGTTCAAAGAGCGGTAGTAAGTAATAGGTAATTGCAGGATTGGTAATTTGAGTTCTGGTTAGCTGCCAGTTATGATTTCTGCCCTCCGCTTCGCTTAGCCCGTTACCAATTACCCATTATCGATTGCGAGAGTGTACCTGACCTAACTGAGACTCGGCTATATTTGTATTGGCTGCTCTAAATACCATAATATAATCTAATCTCTAGTAGCTGTGTATTGTGGTAAAATGACGATCGCAATTGACTTTGGAACTAGCAACACCGTCGCCGCTCGCTGGAATCAGGCCATCCAGCAGCCCGAAACTTTGAAATTACCGGGATTGTCGGCAATCTCGGCTCAAAATCCGCCCCTAATTCCCAGTTTGCTCTACGTTGAGGACGCTGCTCAAAATAAAGTAATACTCGGTCAGCAAGTCCGCGATCGAGGTCTAGATTTGAGCGGAGATTCTCGGTTTTTCCGCAATTTCAAGCGGGGAATTGGCACTTCGGTTCAGGGTTTTGTGCCGGAAATTGACGGGCAGATTGTAGATTTTGAACGAGTAGGTGAGTTGTATTTGAGCCAAATTGTCAGCTCAATTCGCGAACTGCCTTTGCCGGTAGATTCTTTGATTTTTACAGTGCCGGTAGATAGTTTTGAAGCTTACCGCCATTGGTTGGGTAAAGTGTCTCAATCTCTGCAAGTAGAACAGGTGCGGATGTTGGACGAACCGACGGCGGCTGCTTTGGGTTACGGTTTAGCCGATCGCGAAATTCTCCTAGTCATTGATTTCGGCGGCGGAACTCTCGACCTTTCTTTAGTGCGCCTCGACATTTCTGCTGGCAAAAAGCCCCTGGGTTTTCTGCTCAAATGGGGCGAAAAATTATTAGCTGAATCTTCGGCACAAAAGGCAAAAGTAGCCAGGGTTTTGGCTAAAGCCGGACAAAATTTGGGCGGTTCTGATATTGATAATTGGCTGGTTGACTATTTTGTCAAAACGCAAAAAATGGTCAAATCTCCGATTACAACGAGATTGGCAGAACGGTTAAAGATTCAGTTATCTTTGGTAAATCAGGCGGTTGAAGTTTATTTTGATGACAAAAATTTTGAGAGTTACGAATTAGAATTAGACCGATCGCGCTTTGAATCTATCCTCGCCGAACATCAGTTTTTTGACAACCTCGACGAGTGCATGAATCAAGTATTGCAGCAAGCGCGCCGCCAAGGTTTAGAAATTGACGACATCGATGCAGTTTTGCTCGTTGGCGGTACGGTTCAAATTCCCGCCGTAAAGCGTTGGGTTGAGCAATATTTCGAGCCGGCAAAAATTCGGTGCGACAAACCCTTTGAGGCGATCGCCCAAGGTGCTCTGCAACTGAGTCAAGGCATAGAAATCAAAGATTTTCTCTATCACAGTTACGGAATTCGTTACTGGAACCGCCGCGAAAATTGCCACAGTTGGCACAGTTTAATCAAATCCGGCCAGTCTTATCCGATGAGCGAACCGGTAGAATTAGTCTTGGGAGCTTCTTTAGAAAATCAGCCGAGTATTGAACTAATTATCGGTGAATTGGGAGCGGAAACTGGCGGCACGGAGATATATTTTGACGGCGACAGGCTAATTACTCGCCAAATCGCCGGCCAAACCTCGGTACAGCCGCTAAATGACAAAGACGGAGCTCGCAGTATCGCGCAATTGACACCGCCTGGGTATCCGGGGGGCGATCGCATCAAAATCTTCTTCCGCGTTGACGAACAGCGATTTTTACGCATTACCGTGGAAGATTTGCTGACAAATCAAACGTTGTTGGAGGATAAACCCGTGGTGCAGCTAAGTTAAGCATTCCTGAACGCATAGGAGCTCAGAAACCGGGTTTTTGACCGAATCTGCGGGCTGTAACGCAGTATTTCGCACAAAAACCCGGTTTCTAACTACCGGTGCATCCGATCGAAGAAACCGGGTTTTTGACCGAATCTGCCGGCTGTAACGCAGTATTTCGCACAAAAACCCGGTTTCTGACTACCGGTGCATAAGTTCTAGTAATGTTCGACTATGCCCAATTGCCCAATGCCCCATGCCCAATTCCCAATGCCCGATGCCCAATTCCCAATGCCCTAAACCTAAGATTTGTGCACCACCACCGGTGTCCCCACCGAGGCCCAATTGAACAGCCATTTAGCATGATTTACAGCTACATTCGTGCAGCCGTGAGTAACGGGATTGCCAAACAAATTGTGCCAGTAAGCGCCGTGAATTGCCATTCCTCCGTCGTAATACATTGTATAGGGAACGTCGGGCACGTCGTAGTCATCCCCAGTCATTCTAGTAACGCGGTGTTTGGTTTGAACGGCAAAGGTTCCCGTGCGGGTGGGAGTCGATGATTTGCCGCTGGAAATAATCACCGCATAAACTGGTTTGTTTCCTTCCCAAGCTGTTAATCTTTGTCTTGACAAATCAATTTCAATCCAGCGCTGACTGGACTGCTGCAACTGCATAATTTTATTGGCAATTTTGTTGTGCTGCGAGCCGGCAATTGCAGGATTTTGCCCGCCACAAAATGCAGCAACTGTGAGGGCGCAGCCGGCACAGAAAATTCCGGCGCGGCGAAAGTAAGTTGAGTTGATAATGCTGTTCATTCTTCACACCCAAAACGATTTTAGACTTGAAATTTTAGATTTTAGATTAGCTTGTACTACTTTAGATTGTAGATCGTAGATTTTAGATTGGGAAAGAGGGCTTAACAAGTTGTTAACTTTTCGGTAAGAGTTCGGGCAATTTGGACGATCGCCCGCCAATCTCCATTTGCCACTAAGTGTTTGGGAAATAAGTCTCCCGCCAAACCAACGGCGATCGCCCCTGCGTCAATAAATACCTTCGCATTTTCCACTGTCACCCCACCCGTGGGAATCAAAGGAATGTGTCCCAGAGGGCCTTGCAGGCTTTTCAGGTAAGCTGCGCCTCCCAACCCCGATATCGGAAACACTTTAACGCAGGTAGCGCCTGCTTGCCACGCAGTCATAATTTCCGTGGGAGAAAAAGCACCGGGGACGATCGGCACTCCGGCATCAACTGCTGTTTTAATCATAGCTACATCTGTGTGCGGAGTAAACAAAAATTGAGCGCCGCAATCTATGGCTTGCTGCAACTGTTTTAAGTTTAATAAAGTGCCGGTACCAATACTAAAAGTAGGGAATTCGGAGCGGAGTTCGGCAATTAATTCAGCAGCTTTGTGAGTGTTCCAAGTAATTTCAACAAACTGGAATCCGCCTGCTGCTACCGCTGATGCCATCTGCCGAGCGAGTTCTTTTTCGGAAGAACGGATGACTGCAATCGCCCGGTGTTTTTTTAGGAGTGTCAACCAAGATTCATTATTCATACAATTTTAGATTTTATATTTTATATTTTAGACTTCGGCGCGATCGCTCAGTCGAAGGATTTTAAATTGGGAACGAGCCCAAATTTGACACTCATATCATTCTGACTCGCATATAATTTTAGTACACATTACTAACTCCGATCTATGCCAAACTACAATATGCGCGGCGTTCAATTTTTAACAGACAATCTAGGCAACAAAACCGCTGCAATTGTTGACCTCAAAGAACACAGTGCATTTTGGGCCGACGTGCTGGCCGAATGCGGCGAACCGACAGACTTTCAGTTTTTAGTTGATTCTCAAGGCGAAAAAATCGCGGTGATGCTCGACTTCGAGAAGCACGGCGAACTTTGGGAGGATGTTTACGACTGTCTGACTATTGAATCTAGAAAAGATGAACCAAGAGTTCCTTGGGAAGAAGTTCAACGCCAGCTTCAGGCAAAAGGTAAATTGAATGTCTGATTACCTGGTAATTACTGCACGTTCGGCTCAAAAAGACCTGGATGCTCTGCCCGTTGAAATCAGCAGTCGCATTTATCCCCAGATAAATGCTTTAGGAAGTGTGCCACGTCCCCCGGGCTGTATCAAGTTAAAGGGAGAGAAAAACGGTTGGCGAATTCGGGTTGGAGATTACAGGGTAATATACACCATTGATGACGACAGTCGCACGATCGACATCAGTAAAGTACGTCATCGACGGGAAGTCTACGAAAGGTGATATTAAGTCGGGTTACATCGAAATGATACAGTGCGAGCGGGGCGCTCGCTTGCAGGGTATAATTCCGATGTAAGCGGATTTGAACTGAAACAGCCGATCGCACTTAACCCACAAAAAAATTGGGGCAATTCCAGACAATCCCAGAATCACCCCAATTATTGATTTCAAACTTTAGATTCCATCCAAAATTTCAAATCTTAAATCCCAAATCAATTAGGCAATAGTCGCCATCTTGACATCGCTGTTGGCTAACAAATTTTGCAATTCATCAGCATCTACAGTTTCCTTTTCTATTAGCATATCTGCCAAGGAGTTGAGAACGTGGCGGTTGCCAACCAGCACGTCTTTAGCGCGCAGGTAAGCTTGCTCTACCAACAAACGCACTTCATCGTCGATCGTGGCTGCGGTTTCTTCAGAAAAGTCCCGTTCGGCCATGATATCGCGACCCATGAACATATTCCCTTGTTGGCGACCCAGAGCTACAGGGCCTAACCGATCGCTCATTCCGAAGCGAGTTACCATTTGCCGCGCTACTCTTGCCACTTGCTGCAAGTCATTAGAAGCGCCAGTCGTGACTTCTTCCTCGCCGAAGACAATCTCTTCAGCAATGCGGCCGCCCAAGGCTACCGCCATTTGATTTTGCAAGTAAGAGCGAGAATACAAGCCGGAATCCATCCGATCTTCGCTCGGTGTGAACCAAGTCAAACCGCCAGCGCGGCCGCGGGGGATGATGCTAATTTTCTGCACCGGATCGTAGTCGGGCATCAGCGCGCCAACTAAAGCGTGACCGGCTTCGTGGTAAGCTACCAAAGTTTTGCGCTTTTCGCTCATCACGCGGTCTTTCTTTTCCGGGCCTGCGAGCACGCGGTCGATCGCATCGTTGACTTCATCCATCGATACTTCGGTCAAGTTGCGGCGGGCGGCGAGAATTGCAGCTTCGTTGAGCAGGTTGGCCAAATCGGCACCTGTGAAACCGGGTGTCCGGCGGGCGATTTTTTCCAAGTCCACATCTTTTGACAAGGTTTTGCCGCGGGCGTGAACGTTGAGAATTTCCAGGCGGCCGGCGAAGTCGGGGCGATCGACCACAACTTGGCGATCGAAACGGCCCGGGCGCAGCAGCGCAGCATCCAGCACGTCGGGGCGGTTCGTAGCAGCAATCAAAATGATGCCTGTATTGCCCTCAAAACCGTCCATTTCCGTCAGCAACTGGTTCAGGGTTTGTTCCCGTTCGTCGTTACCGCCGCCCAAACCAGCTCCCCGCTGGCGGCCTACCGCGTCAATTTCATCGATAAATACGATACAAGGAGCGTTCGTTTTAGCTTGTTCAAACAAGTCTCGGACGCGGGAAGCACCCACACCTACGAACATTTCCACAAATTCCGAACCGGAAATCGAGAAGAAGGGAACGCCTGCTTCGCCAGCAACTGCTTTGGCTAGCAAAGTTTTGCCTGTTCCGGGAGGGCCTACCAGCAGCACGCCTTTGGGAATTTTTGCTCCGACTGCGGTGAAGCGATCGGCATTTTTCAAGAAGTCCACGACTTCTGCCAGTTCTAGCTTGGCTTGTTCGATGCCGGCCACGTCGCCGAATGTCACCTGAGTTTGAGGCTCCATTTGAACTCTAGCTTTGGATTTGCCGAAGTTCATGGCTTGGTTGCCCGGCCCGTTTTGGGCGCGCCGCACCAGGAAAAACAGTCCCACCAACAGCAGGATGGGGAAGAACAGGCTGCTGAGGGCTTTTACCCAGAAACCTTCGTCGCTTTGGGGCAGAACTGAAATGTCTACGTTATTTTTGGTCAGGATGTTAATCAGTTCCGGGTCGTTTGGCAGGTTGACGAGTACCTTGCTGCCGTCCTGAGCAGTTACCAAGGCTTTGCTGCGATCGGAACTGATATTTATTTTGTCTACTCTCTTGCCTTCGACTTCCTGAATGAATTGACTGTACTTCCAAACTTCCCGGCTTGGGGGCTGTTTGTCAAAAAATGCCGTTGCTAAGGCAATGACTACAATAGCCAGCAGTGCGTACAGGCCAGCGTTTCTCCAGCGTTTATCCACCGAGGTCGATCCTCCTAATTATTTAGTCCCTGTGATTTGGGAATTTTTATTTATGTTCATCAATCTTAACGTAATTGTAACTTGTTTTTGTCTGGTGAGGAATCCCGGCCATGCTGCGGCGGTCTCAGCTCGCGGGAACGGAACAGCCCTGGGTCGCGTCAGGAGATTCGGGTATTGTCCTAATTTTTGGGTATTTTCTTACACTATAAAGCATAATTTGTCAAGATTATCAAAAGTGGTGGCGATCGCCACCACTTTTGAATCGATGTAGTGTATGAGCGTATAACTGTGAATAAGCCTTGGAGAAATAGCAGTGCGATCGCCTGCTACCAGAAACAGAACAACTCAAAAAGTTTCAGCGCCCAAGCCCGGACGCTCTATAAAATGATACTGTAAAAAGTCGAAATTTAAGATTGACGGTGGACAAAAGTCTGGATTTTGGCTTTCACTTGTGACAAATAACAATAATCAAGCAAGAAAAATGGACATTAAACTATCAATGGCAAGTAATTTTATTAGCTATTTTGTTAAGGCAGGAGATACTGTTTTTGATGTCGGGGCTAACATTGGGCAGAAAGCAGATTTGTATTTAGCTGCTGGGGCAAAAGTAATATGCTTTGAACCCCAACCGGATTGTTTAGCTATTTTAACTAAAAAATACCAGCAAAATCCCCAGGCTGTCATCCTCGATAAAGGCTTGGGCGAGCAAGCGGGGACTATGCAGCTTTCAGTATGTACTGATGCTAATTACATATCAACATTTTCGCCAAAATGGAAGACAGGACGTTTTTCAAAATATGAGTGGGATCGAAGTATTACAGTCGAAGTTACTACCTTAGATGAGATGATAAAAATCTGGGGAAAACCGCAGTTTTGTAAAATAGATGTTGAAGGATTTGAGTATCAGGTATTAAAAGGACTATCGACACCAATTCCCTACCTATCATTTGAATTTGCTATAGAATTTATTGAAGACACGAAAAATTGCATCAATCACCTTAAACGTTTGGGATACAAACTGTTCAACCTTGCCAACGGCGAAGCCAGCAATTTGGTATTTTCTGAATGGATTTCTGACGACCAGCTTTTAAATTATTTAGAGTCTGCTAATGATGCGTTGCTGTGGGGAGATATCTACGCAAAATTTGAGTTAGACCAACAAAATATATCGGAGAAAAAAACCGTACCGCAAATCAGTAAAGAAGTAGGTGTAACGGTAGGGTATCTCGATTTACAAAATCTTTGCCATCAACACTCGATTAAGGCCAGAGGTATTATCCACATAGGCGCTCACGAAGGGCAAGAAATGCAGGACTATCAAGTGATGGGTGCGGAAAAAGTGCTTTTTGTGGAAGCTAACCCGTCTGTTTTTGAAAGGTTGAAAGTGCATATAGCAGGGATACCTAATGTGTGGCTGGCAAACTGCGCTGTCAGCAACCAAAATGGCACAGTTAATTTGCGGGTGAATTCCCACGATATGAGCAGCAGCATTCTGCCGCTAAAGCTTCACAAGGAAATTTACCCAGGGATGGTGGAGGTTAATCAAGTAACCGTACCGTCGAGAACTCTTGACTCGCTAATGCAGGAAAGCCGACTGGATTCATCGGAGTTTAATATCCTGGTTATTGATATTCAAGGTGCAGAACTTTTGGCTTTGGAAGGGGCGAGGGAAACTTTAAAATATATTGATGCAATCAGTACAGAAGTTAATTGCGAAGAACTGTATGAAGGGTGTGCGTTAATCGAACAAGTGGATGATTTTCTAAGAACCTATGGCTTTCAACGAGTAGCAGTGGCCACTCCATCTCATCCATCTTGGGGGGATGCTTTTTATGTCAAAACTACAGTCAGCCTTGAATATACCGATCGTTTTAGCTTGAGAAAATCGCCAGCTTTCGATAGCCACAGTGTGGCAATATTAACGAGTATTGCACCGGGAAATATAGCAAATCAGCGGGCGGCTGTAGAAAGCTGGCTTTCCCTTGGATTTGAAGCTGTTTCGCTCAATAGCCGGGAAGAAATTAGCCAATTACAGCCAATCTATAAAAATGTTGCTTTTCATGAGGTAAAACGCGATGGGCGGGCAGAGGCTGGAAAACCGTTAGTCTATATTGACGATCTGTTTATTTATTTGCGCGATTGCGGTACAAAAATCTGCGGAATTGTTAATTCAGATATCCGCTTGAAAGCCGATGGCGATTTGATTTCATTTATATGCAAACAGGCTGAAAATGCCGTAGTTTTTGGTTCGCGAACTGATATTGATTCTCCCGCCGAAGCAGCAGCGGGAGAAATTTATGCTAAGGGATTTGATTTCTTCTTCTTTGACAAGGAATTATTAAAACATTTTCCTAATTCTCAATTCTGCTTAGGTCTTCCTTGGTGGGATTTGTGGATACCGCTGATCGCTCAGAAAAAAGGGTGGACTGTTAAATATTTAGAAACTGCGATCGCCTATCATCTCAAACACCCGGTGAATTATATAAACGATTTTTGGCAAAAGATGGGAATTCACTTTACAGGATTTTTCCAGCCGGATTTATCACGGAATTTTCAGGAGATGCTGTCTAATAATCCCAATCAGTTACAAGCAGAACTAACAAGCGTCGCTGTGCAAGCTGTGCAAATAATTGACAAATATCAGCAGAGAATTAGATATGAAACTAGCGACCAAATCAATTTACAGCGCTCTGCAGTTGAACGCTCCCAGTCTGTGCCGTCGGCTTTTAAAGTATCTGCGATCGTTTCTACTTACAATTCCGAAAAATTTATCCGCGGCTGCTTGCAAGACTTGATAGAGCAAACGCTGTACAAACAAGGTCAACTCGAAATCATAGTAATTGACAGCGGTTCCCAAGAAAATGAACAGTCTGTTGTGCGGGAATTTCAAGCGAAATATCCGAATATTGTGTACGATCGCACTTCTGAACGCGAAACACTATATGCAGCCTGGAATCGAGGCATTAAGATGTCGCGCGGAGCTTGCGTTACTAATGCTAACACCGATGACAGACACCGCCCCGATGCCCTAGAAATCATGGCGAAATACTTGGACGAAAACCCCACAGTAAGTCTGGTTTATGCTGACCAATTAATTACCAGCACAGCTAACGATACTTTTGCAAAAACCCCAGCCGAAAAGCGCTGGAATTGGCCAGCATTTGAATACAGCGAACTCGAACGACGCTGCATTATTGGCCCGCAACCAATGTGGAGAAAATCGCTGCACGAAAAATACGGCTATTTCCGAACCAAATTTACGGCGGCTGGCGATTACGAGTTTTGGCTGCGGATTGGCAAAACCGAAAATATTGTGCACCTGCCAGAAATTCTCGGTTTGTACTGCGAAAATCCACAAGGTTTGGAACATTCATCGCCAATATCGCAGCAAGAAACTCGGCAAATATGGGATGAATATGGGATCGCCCGCCGAGGTGTAAAACCAGCCACTACATTACCTGTTTCCATCTCTCCATCACAGCTAAATGCTATGCCCTACCGCACCTTTGCAGAAACACTCGTCAGCGTAATCATTCCCTGCTACAACCATGCAGCTTTGCTCAGAGAAGCTGTTGAAAGTGTAGTCAGTCAAACTTATCCAAATTGGGAGTGCATCATTGTCAATGATGGCAGCACTGATGATACCAGCAACTTTACCAATTATTTAATTACACTGTATCCTCAAAAATCGCTTCGCCTCATAGATAAACCGAACACGGGGCCGGCTGATTCGAGAAATGTTGGCGTTCAGCAGTCGTCAGGAAAGTTTATTTTATTCCTAGATGCTGATGATAAACTTCATCCCAATTTTATAGAAGAGTGCGTGGAAATTTTATTAGCAAAACCCAAGGTTGGTTTTGTTTATACAGATGTGCAGCACTTCGGAGCAAACTGCGATTTAGTTGTTCACGGTGATTTTGATGCCAATCGGTTTTTGAGAGACAATCAAGCCCCTGCTACTTCCTTGTTTAGAAGGGAGATTTACGAGCAAGTAGGCGGCTTGAAAAAAGTGATGAAGCTGGGATGCGAAGATTGGGAATTTTGGGTTTCTGCCTATGAAAAAGGCTGGTTGGGCGATCGGTTGCCTAAGCCTTATCTCTATTACAGGCAGCACGGCGACGGCTCTAGCAGAACCCAAAAAATGGCTGGCGACCGCCCAAAATTAGAGTTAATGAGAGCCACAATTATTCACCTCCACTCTCAACTTTATAAACCAGAAGAAGTGCGTTGGTCACAGCAAATTTTGCAGCAACACGGCAATTTAATTGCTAATGAATTAGTAGAATTTAACAAACCCGAACAATTTTTAACTTTGTTGTCCCAATATGTGAGAGAGTATCAAAAAGACCAAGCTAACCAAGTCAGCATCGCTAACATCCGCCAATCCCGCCAGCAACTCGCAAATTATTGGCTGAGTCTCTCCACAGAACAACTGGCAAATGCCTATGGAGGCGATGCAGGTAAGGCGCAGCAGCTACTGCTAAACAGCAATATCAAAGATGAAGCGCTGACAGATGCCGAAAAGACAATTATCGATCGACTAGCAGCAAATCTCTCCCAGGGAATTAAAACTCCCAAAGATATTAACTACCTACTAGCAGCCGCTCTCTATCGTCGTGCTGACCAGTTACTGTTGAAGTATGAAAGTGCAGCTATACCTAATTGGTTTGTCAGCGACTATCTCAAATTTATGTTTGCCGCCCCTACTCTATTTCAAGAAATAGGAGAGGCTGACAATTATTGCCAATACGTGCAGGGATGGGTCAGTTATTTGCATAGCAATATCTTCAAGAACCCAAAGTCACAAGTGTGGCAGGATATCGCCTGGTATTTCACTCAAAGTGCTAACTTTATTCCTCTGTACTTCAACAATAAAAATCTCAAGGATATCTACACAAAGCGGGCAGATATTATTGAATACGCCATGAAAAATCGTGGGGCTGCGATTGATTGCATTTTTCCGGCTAGAGCTGCAAACAGGCAGAAAATTCGCCTCGGTGTGCTGACCAAACATTTTGGGGCGATGACGGAAACTTTCGCCACGTTACCCGCTTTTGAACATCTGAACCGAGAGCAATTTGAAATTATTTTATACGCTCTTAATCTCGACGGGAATAAACTAGAACAGTATTGTCAGAGTCGCGCTGACAGACTGGTTAAACTGTCTAATGACTTGCCAAGTCAAGTTCAGACAATCCGTGCTGATGACTTAGATATTCTGCTGATTGCTACTAATGTTACTGCGGTTACTCATCCGATTAGTTTACTGGCACTTCATCGATTAGCGCGGGTACAAACTACCTGTTTCAATTCTCCCGTCACCACAGGAATGCGACATATTGACTATTACATTGCTGGTAAGTTGATGGAACCTGCAACTGAAGGGCAGGAGCATTATCGCGAGAAATTAGCAACGATTGACGGATCGGGGTGCTGTTTTAGCTATACCCTCGAACCTTACACTCCTAACATTAATTTAACCAGAAATAGTATCGGCATTTCTGAGGAATCGGTTGTCTTTATTTCGAGTGCTAATTTGTATAAGCTAGTGCCGGAATTAAGGGAAACATGGGCAAAGATTATTGCTGCTGTTCCTAATTCGCTGCTGTTTTTAATGCCCTTCGGCCCTAGCTGGACTAATCATTATCCAGGGGGGGCTTTTGTGAATAATATGAATGCCGTTTTTGCTAAGTATGGCATTGAGAGTAATCGTTTGCGGGTGTTGAAGAGTTTTCCTAACCGTGCGGATGTTAAAGAAGTTTTGAAGTTGGGGGATGTTTATTTGGATTCTTATCCCTATGCGGGGACGACTTCTCTGGTAGATCCGCTAGAGGTGGGACTTCCAACTGTTGTCAGGGATGGGAATACTTTGCGATCGAGAATGGGGGCGGCTGTGGTACGATCGCTCTCAATGCCAGATTTAATTGCCCGTGACGAAGCATCTTACATTCAGCTAGCCGTTAATCTGGGCACTAACCCGCAGTTGCGGCTGCAAAAACGGCAGGAAATTAAGGAAAAAATGCAGGGCAATCCCGCCTGTTTTGACAGTGTGGCATATTCAGGGGCGATCGGCAAATTATTCCAAGAACTCTTCGGCACATGGCAAAGCAGCCACCTAGAAGCAGCCCGCAGCTTGCAGGATAGCATTCCCAAACCAGCCGATTTGGGCGAGAAACTCTCGAATGCCGTCAAGCTTTACCAAAAAAATTCATCAAACATCTCAGCAATATCAGAATTGCGTCAAATCCGCAAACAAATCGCTGATTTTTGGCTGAATCTTCCCGCCGAAAATATCGAAACCGCCTACCAAAGTACGCCCGGTAACAGCTACAAAATCCTGCTAGAAAGCGGCTTTCAACGTCAAGCGATGATGGAAAGCGAACAAATATTTTTGCAGCAATTAACCCAAATTAGCAAAGGATTAGTGCATCCGAAAGCTGTCAATGCCTTGCTGGCAGGAATGCTATATTTTCCACCAGAAACTATGCGGATTCCCGACGCTCGTAACCGTTTACCGCACTGGTTAATTGGAGATTACGAACAAGTTTTTGAGACAGAAGCCGCCGTCAAGTCCGAGTCAAGTTCTGACTTGCTAGCGAAATACATTCAATCTCCGCAATTTACCAATCAACTGCTAGGATGCGTCAATCTTTACCGCATCGATCCTTCTGATGAATCTGTAGTTTTAGAACTCCGCCAAATCCGCAAACAGCTAGCTGATTTTTGGCTAAATGTTCCCTCCGAACAATTACCAAATGTTTACCGAGGAGAAGTTGGCAAGGGATATCAAGCAATACTTAACTGCGGGTTGCAAGCCGAGTCAATGACTGAAGCAGAACAGAAGTTTTTGCAGCAGTTAACTGAAATTAGTAAAGGGTTAGTGAATCCTCAAGCTATCAATGCTTTGCTGGGTGCGATGCTGTATTTTGTGCCTGGAAAAATGCGGGTTCCCGACGCTCGCACCCGCTTGCCGCAGTGGTTGATTGATGATTACGAAAAGGTGTTTGAGAGTGGATTTGCCGCAACCGAACAAACACTTGTGAAACAAGATTATCTGCCACAGTTTCTCAATCAATTAACTGCTGCGGTCAATTTTTATGAAATCGACCCCACGGATGAATTGGTAATAGCAGATTTGCAGTCAATTCGCAAGCAAATTGCTGATTTGTGTCTGAGTGTTTCTGCCGAACAATTAGAGATTTTGTACAGGAGCGATTTCGGTAAGGGTTACAAGGCTCTGTGGGGCTGCGGGTTTGTTAATGAGCCTCTGAATGAGAGCGATCGCGCGTTTTTCAATTCGTTAGTTGCTGAGTTGAGTAAAGGGTTTGGAACGCCTAAATCTGTACATAATTTGTTGGCAGCGATGCTGTTTTGTCGCCCTGGGCAGTTGCAGGTTCAGGATGCGAATAGTTGTTTGCCGCCGTGGTTGTTGGAGGATTACGAGCAGTTTGTTGGGGCGGCGGTTAAGGTTGCTGTTGGGTGAGAAAGGGTGCAGTTTTTGAGATTTGGGATTAATTATTAGTCTCAAATCTCAGGATTGAATTGATGTTATATAGCCTTTCTCAGAAAGAGGAGGTACTATCCGGAATAGGGCATAGGGCATGGGGCATGGGGCATGGGGCATACCTCACGATGCTTGAGAATCGGTATAGAACCCATTTGATATCTATTCTGCGTAAATCTCAGAAACCGGGTTTCTGTCTATATTTCTCGTCACCCAACCTAAAACTCCAAGAAACCCGGTTTCTCGCCTGCGTAAATCTCAGAAACCGGGTTTCTGTCTATATTTCTCGTCACCCAACCTAAAAACTCAAAGATGTCAAATGGGTTCTATATGTGGGTAGTGCCTTTTTTTGCCTACCCCCGATATATGGGGGCAATCTGGCAATATACCCTACAACAATTACGCAACTGATGCGAGGATTGCTGTATAAACGAACAAGCTGGTAAATCAGCCCCTGTCGCGACTTAGCATAAATAAACAGACTCAGATTGCTATAGCTTTTCTCATAAAGATGAGGTACTTTCGGCCTCCGTGAGCATAGGCCAAACCGGGCATAGGGCATAGGCCTCCGTGGGCATAGGGCATACCTCACTTTTTTGAGAAAGGCTATAAATGCAACTACAAACCTTTGATTTTTATGAAACGGACAAACTTAATTATTAAAAAAAATTAGCTTTTACCTATTTTGCTCGATCGGCTGCTGAAGTGCGCTTTAGTTGTTCCATTTCCTCAACATAAACTTCACCTAAATCCTTTCCTGCCAATTCCTTCAGGGTAATACTCTTGTAGCGGACTTCTCCCTTGAGCAAGACTTCATCGCCAATCTGGGGCAAAGCTTGTTTAGTTAAAACCCAAATCTTCCCCGTACCGTCTTGAAGTTGATAAGCGGCATTCCCCACAAACGGAGCGCGATTTTCTACCTTTCCCCGGAGATAAACTTCACCATCGACTTGAGGCTTTTGTTGAATGTCGCTAATGCTAGCAACATTAAAACCGAGATTTAGTTGAGACATGGGTAAGTTGCCACAACTGAGCAAACCGCTGGTAAGTATTAACAATAAAGAACCGATGGAGAATCTTTGAATCCAAACTTGGTTAATTGTAGTCATTAGTCAACTGATTTGAGATTTGAGATACGACTTACTTTAACAGAATCCCCAGAATCGATCGCAAGAGGCGAAATTCCTCTAGTTTAGTCCGAGTCTGCGATTAAGGTAAAATCTAAAATCGTCAGCCCCTAACCCAGAGTCTACAATGGATGCCAAAACTGCTCAAATACTAGATGGCAAAGCTTTAGCGACAAAGATTCAAAGCGAGCTGAGCGATCGAGTCCGCGCCCTACAGCCCCAGATTGGGCGTCCTCCGGGACTTGCAGTGCTGATGGTGGGGGACAACCCAGCCAGCGCGGCTTACGTGCGTAACAAAGAGCGAGCCTGCGCTAAAGTTGGCATAGCTTCCTTCGGCAAGCATTACCCAGCCAATGCGACTCAAGCTGAGCTCGAACTTGCAATTAAAGCGCTCAACGAGGACGATCGAGTAGACGGCATTTTAGTGCAACTCCCCCTACCAGAAAACCTAGATGCAATTGCGCTGCTGTATCAGATTGCCCCAGACAAAGACGCAGACGGATTGCACCCTATAAATTTAGGCCGCTTAGTGCGCGGGGAAGAAGGTTTACGCAGTTGTACTCCCGCCGGAGTGATGCGGTTATTGCAGGAATATCAGATTGATTTGAAAGGAAAAAACGCCGTTGTTTTGGGCCGGAGTATTTTGGTAGGTAAACCGATGGCGCTGATGCTGTTAGAAGCCGATTGTACTGTAACTGTAGCTCATTCGCGGACGCAAAACCTAGAATCAGTCACCAACCAAGCCGATATTTTAATTGCCGCCGTCGGCCGCACAGAAATGGTTGCAGCTAATATGGTTAAACCGGGAGCAGTAGTAATTGATGTCGGTATTAACCGCGTCGTCAATCCAGACGGTACTAGCCGTTTGGCCGGAGATGTAGATTTTGATGCTGTTAAAAAAGTAGCCGAATTTATCACGCCGGTGCCGGGAGGAATCGGGCCGATGACTGTTGCTATGCTGCTGGAAAATACGGTTTCGAGTTATCAAAAAAAGATAGTTTGATGCACCTGTAGCGGTAAGGTGCGCCCGGACGCACCCTACACAATGCCGATTCTGCCATTGATTGTACCTCTTGCACTCACTCACAAAATATTTGCAATTATCTGCGTTTATTTGTGTTTATGTCTCTGAAATCTGCTGTTGCCGGATAGATAATTTATGCAAGAAATCTATTAAATACCGTACAGGCAAATTGTGGCTGCGCGGACTATTGCTTGACAGCAACAACGCGAATTCGGCGATAATCCGCACTCCAACTACCATCGCGGTAAAGAGTCGGCCGCAAACGTTCTTCAACTGCGTTAATTACGTGCGATCGCACTTCGTCAGATAACCCCGACAAAAATTCGCCAGCAAACATTGCAATCCAATTTACCATACCAGCGCTGCCGCCGGCTAGGAGAGTCGGGCGATCGAACAAAACCGCACAAACCACCTCAAAACCCCGATTTTCCAAAAGCCCAGCATACTCGCCGACACTCGGAAAATACCAAGGATTAAGCGATTGGGGCTGCGAAAAGCCAATTTCTGACAAAACACTCAAAAGTGCACCGGCGATCGCCCCCACATTCCCCTTACCGCCAAACTCAGCAACAAAACGCCCTCCCGGCCTCAGCGCTTTTTCCACACAATCGATCGCAGCATCCGGCGGCTTAATCCAGTGCAAAACAGCATTAGAAAACACAGCATCCAGCGGCTGTTCCACTTGAAAACTTCTCGCATCTGCGACAGAAAAGTTAATGTGAGGACAGTTAACTTTTGCCGTAGAAATCATAGACAAAGATGAATCAATACCATGCACAAAAGCACCGCTTTCAGCAATTTTTCCAGTTAACTGTCCCGTACCGCAGCCCAAATCCAGAATTCGTTCGCCAGCCTTCGGAGCCAGCAACTCCAAAAGCGATTCACCGTACTGCCAAACAAAAACATGATTTCCCTCATAAAGAGCAGAATTCCAAAAATCTTGTGCCATGATAACTACCCTAAATCTGTGTTCTCTTCCTCTGTGTTCTCTGCGTTCTCTGCGGTTAATAAAAAAAAATCCTCCGTCACAACATCAATCAAATTATTTGCTAGCAACTTCTGAGATCGCACTTCCCTCAATTCTGCAAACCCTAATATTTTCCAAAATGCGCGCACCCTGCTTTTGGTAAAAAGCAATACCAGGCGCATTCCCAGTATTAACAGTCCATTCAATCCGCCCGCAATTTGTGGACTCAGCAACTTGTGCCAAATATTGCAACAAAGCTGTACCAACTCCCCTACCGCGCATAGGAGCTTGCACAAACAAATCATCAAGCCAGAGGCACGGCTGCGCCAAAAGACTAGAATAGGAAGGATAAAACATGGCAAATCCTACCGCTTTGTCGGCAACTTCCGCCAACAAAACCCGCACTAGCGGACGATTGCCAAATAAAGTTTCCTGCAATTTATCTGTTGTCGCTGCTAACAGATGTCTGGCTCCATCAAACTCGCTTTTTTGCGAAATAAAAGCCAGAATCAATTCTAAATCTGCCAGCTCTGCTTCTCTAATTTTTAGATCCAAATTAGCCATTTTTTCAATCTCAATTCCGCCTATAAATCACTGTATGAAATATCATCATCAATGTCCAATACCTTTTTATATAACAACTTATACTTTTAAAATATTAATGAATGGGAAATTATGGAACTGCGGCATTTGCGTTACTTTATTGCGGTAGCAGAGGAACTAAATTTCACTCGCGCAGCCGAAAGACTGCACATTGCCCAACCGCCTCTGAGCCAACAAATTCAACATTTGGAGGCAGAATTGGGTTTTCAACTGTTTCGCCGCACCAAGCGGACGGTGCAGCTAACGGCTGCGGGACAGGTTTTTTTTGAGGAATCGCAAAAAATTCTGCTGCAAGTCGATCGAGCAATTCAACTCGGCAGACAAACCAGTCGGGGCGAACTCGGCCAACTAACTGTAGGCTTTGTGAGTTCCGCCTCTCACAACGTGGTTCCACCTATTTTGCAGGCCTTTCGCACTCGGTATTGGGCCGTCAAACTCGAACTGCACGAACTGACGACAAACGAACAGTTGCAGCGGTTGCGGTGCGGGCGCATCGATCTCGGCTTCGTGCGGCCTCCGGTGGAAGAAGACGGCATAAATTCCGAAATCGTGTTTCGAGAACCTCTGATGGTGGCGCTGCCAGAAACCCATCCTTTGACGGATCGCCCTTTTGTGGAATTGCGCGAACTCTCAGGCGAACCGTTCATCTCATTTGGGCGTTCCCAGGCTCCGGGATTGTACGATGCCATCGTCAGTCTTTGTCAGCAAGCCGGTTTTAGCCCGATCGCCGGTCAAGAAGCAATTCAAATGCAGACAATTATCAGCTTGGTGGCGGCCGAGATGGGCGTGGCGATCGTCCCGGCATCAATGCAAAATTTCCAGCGCCGGGGGGTTGTTTACAAATCTTTGCCAGAATCAACCTGCGAGGTGGCGATCGCCCTAATTTGGCGCAACCCTCCCGCAGCCGCGGTGCAGCGGTTTTTGGAAGTCGCCAGACTGCAGCAGCGGATTTGAGACTTGAGACAGTTGTAAATTTTAGATAAACTGGTAATTTGACAAAGTTATCAAAACTCAAAGATTTTCTGTGCAACAACACCCGTAGAATGATTAATTGATGCTCCGAGTGCGGGCAACCACCGCCGTAAAAGTCGGCACGATCTGACCCGAAGCACTCAAAGTATCCCCAGTCACATTCAGTACAAGAGAGCAAGGGATGGTATTGGCAACAGAAATGAATTCTTCCACACCGGAATCCGCCTTCGACTTATCTAATTACCTAGTCGAGCAAAAAAAGGCGATCGATGTAGCTCTCGACAGTGCACTACCGGTCATCTACCCAGAGAAAATTTACGAAGCCATGCGCTACTCGCTGCTAGCAGGAGGCAAGCGCTTGCGTCCGATCCTGTGTCTGGCTAGCTGCGAACTCGCCGGCGGCACTACCTCTATGGCAATTCCCACAGCTTGCGCTTTGGAAATGATCCATACAATGTCGCTAATTCACGACGATTTGCCGGCAATGGACGATGACGACTACCGGCGCGGCAAACTGACAAACCACAAAGTCTACGGCGAAGATATCGCCATTTTGGCTGGGGATGGTTTGTTGACTTATGCTTTTGAGTTTATCGCCACTAAAACTCAGAACGTACCCCCCCAGCAGGTGTTGCAGGCGATCGCCCATTTGGCGCGGGCATCCGGCGCTGCAGGACTCGTCGGCGGCCAAGTGGTGGACTTGGAATCGGAAGGAAAAACAGATGTTTCTCTGGAAACTTTAAATTACATTCACGCTCACAAAACCGGCGCACTGTTAGAAGCCTGCGTAGTTTGTGGGGGAATTTTGGGTGGGGCTTCGGCTGCAGATTTGCAGCGGATGTCTCGTTTTGCTCAAAATATTGGGCTGGCTTTCCAGATAATTGACGACATTCTGGATATTACGGCAACTCAAGAAGAACTGGGCAAAACTGCTGGCAAAGATGTTCAAGCTGGGAAAGTGACGTATCCGAGTTTGTGGGGAATTGATGAGTCTCGGCGCCAAGCTTCGCAGCTTGTTGCTGATGCGAAGTCTCAACTGGCAGTATTTGGGAGCAAAGCTCTACCGCTGCTGGGAATTGCTGATTTTATTACAAGCCGCAGTAACTAGAAATACCAAATACTATGCAGGAAATTTGCAGCGGCATTTTAAACAATCATGTATTGATGGTTGCTTTGATCGCTTGTCTGGCGGCTCAAGTATTAAAGTTGCCGATCGAATTAGTCAAAAATCGTAAATTCAATCTTCGGAATTTAGTAACCACCGGCGGAATGCCTAGCGCTCATTCTTCCTTTGTCGGCGCTTTAGCCGCTGGTGTGGGACAAACGATGGGGTGGGAAAGTTCGGAGTTTGCGATCGCCACGATTTTTGCCATTATCGTTATGTACGATGCTGCTGGCGTCCGCCAAGCCGCCGGCAAACAAGCCCGCATTCTCAACCAACTAATTGACGAATTTTTTGAAGAAGATCACAGTTTTAACGAAGCTCGCCTGAAAGAGTTGCTGGGACACACACCCTTTCAAGTGGTCGTCGGTTTGGGGCTGGGAATCGCGATTTCTTGGATTGCAGGGCCTGCATATTAGTTAACTGTTAACTGCACATTAGTTAACTGTTAACTGTTAACTGTTAACTGTTATAGCGGTTCTCACGCATTGTGAGGTTTGGCCACAAAGGCCGGTTTGGCCACGGCGGCCTATGCCGGATGGTACCTCATACCAGAGCACAGAAAGGCTATAACTGTTAACTAATAACTGCCGACTGCACCCTACAGTCCGAATTCTGCTTGTAGCAAGTCGTCGTTGTCATCGGCGATGGTGGCGACAATAGTAATAACCCGAGAAATTTCCCCCGCAGAGATTTCGGCGATCGTCCGAGTCGATATTACCGCAACTTTATTGTCAACAATGGCAAAATGAGATTCCAAGGTAGACAGCCAATTCATTTCTAGGATTTTCCGCATTAATTGAGCTTCATTCTTTGCCGGCAACGGCAGCACAAAAGCCCAAACAGTCAAAGTATCATCTTCGGTTTCGCCGCTGAGTTGTACGAATACTTCGACGCTGCCGTACTTGAATTTCCAAAGATGCCCGCCAGCTTCATTTTGGCCCACCATGACTTTTTGGTCTACAGCCATGCTGGCAATCACAGTCTCAATTTCTTCTGAATAGCTGACTGCTGTAGCTTTTTCGACCTGGGCATCGACGATCGCGCTTTCACTCGATTGGCTTTCTGCGGAAGCTGTTTGTATGTTCGGTTCGCTGTTAGTCATGATTAATATTTATAAGAAAAACTATTCCAACAATCAGTTTACTTGCTATTTTATTCAGATTGTAAATTTTAAATCTTAAAGCTCCGTCAAGAGTAACTTGTTCCTAGGCTCTGCGAAAGGAACCGATGTCCAAAGGCTCCGCCTCGCTTAACTGCGAAAATTTGAGGCAGAGCCTCGGCATCTGCGTTACCAGGCTCTTCCTGGTAACGAGTACATCTCTTAGTCTGCGGAGGCAGACTTCGTTTCTGTAGCCGCGGTTTCAACCGCCGATCTAGGCTTTGTCGTCTGTGGCTTCTTCTGCGTATTATTCATCCCGTTGAGGAACATCGGCACAAATTTCTCCACAAATGCCTGGGGGTCGCGGTTCCAGGCGCGCTGAGCGACATCGACTCTAGTCATTTGCAAGTCGGGGGCGAGCAGGGTTGCCGGCAAGCGCTCCATCAAATATTGCGGGCGTTCCCACATCGGCATCGTGTTGGCAATGTCCACCAGGCGGGTGACGCGCCGGAGTTCTGCCCCCAGCATAATATCCATTCCCGATTCAAATGCAGCTTGTTCGATCGCCACATACTTGCGTTTTGCCTGTTCCACCTTCTGGCGGTGTTCCGGGCTTTTGGCAGCAATTGCGCCCAACCAGCGATTCCCCCAGCGGACGTGGCCTGCTTCTTCGGGAAAAATCTTTTCGATAGTTTCGCGAATTTTGACGTTTTCGTCGGTTTGAGGAGCCTTTTTCAGGGCGTGGATGTGGGCTGAGAAATACTCGCATCCCCGCTTCTCGGTGACATTAATCGCCGCTAGGGAAGAAATTACAAAATCTTCGCGGTCTTTGGTAGGGTCTTTTTGATCGCTGTCGAGCAATCTTTCAAATTCGTCAATGTAGGAAACTCCCGGCGGCGTTCCCACTTTCTCGCCGATGTCTACCAGCAAATCTGTCAGCCACATGGCGTGCCGCGCTTCGTCGGAGATGTGCCGGGAAAGGTCGCGCACGAGTTCGGCCGGTTCGCCGTCAAGCTGTTCGATCAAGTCGGTGAGGTCTTTGCAACTGCGCTGTTCGCTGTAGCGGTAGCGGTTGAGGGTGATCAGGTGGATTTCGCGATCGCGCACTACTTGAGCTAAAATTTCGCGCGCTCCCATTGCGTTGCGGAGCTTGCGGGGATAGGCAACAGTCATGATTTTATGTTCTTTTGTAAAGATACCTATATAAGTGTAACGCAATTTTTCGGCTTGCTCATTCAATAAAGCAATGCAGAAGTTGGCTGTCAATGCCCAATTCCCAATCCCTCCGCTTCGCGCTCGCCCTATTCCCAAAGTTGATATCAAGTCTCAGTTGAGTCTGAAACCAGAACCGAAGCCGACTCTTGTTGAAATTTTTGCGCTTCCTCTACTTCCAACCTGGCCAGCGTACTCGCCGCATCCGCTAACTGCAAAGCCAGATTCATCCGACCAACTGGGTTTTTCTCCTTCCAAAGGTCTTTTGCTAAGAAATGCACTCGATAGCGGAACATTTTAATTGACTGTGATGGAATAACTTTAGCTGTCATGGTTATAGTCTCTCTTCAACTGTAGCTAGAATGCGAAGCAGTACCCGTTCCGGTTCTAGATAAACAAATGTTAGTATAATTACTCGATCTTCATTGCCGATCGTGACATCCCATTTGGCCGATCGCGGTTCAACCTGTTCGTGCCTGACTGTTACAGTATATTGTCCTGCTGCCAAGTCATCAAATCCCGCATCTGCCTCCATCAAAGCAACCGTTTCCTCCGCCAGTACCCGTCCGTCCCGATTCAGTAAAGTAATGAAGGCAGTGCCATCAACTGAAGTCATGGCGACGTTATTTTGATTGCGAACCATCACAAAAATATCGGACATTGTTTGGTCATTGTTAATTGCTAATTGCTAATTTATACTGAGAGCAGCATTTTACCAACAAAGGAGCATAAATACGGTGAATCCTTTCAAGCTTTTGCTAATTTTGACGGCTTTTGCAGCGGTTATGGGTTTGGAAAAAAGTGGGGCGGTAGCTGCTCTCTCAAGTATCTCTGAGATTGAGCCTTGTTTGCAGCTTCACAGCCTGCAAATAGCAGAAAAGAGCGATCGCAATTTAAGCAACTCGAAAGGTACATTAAAAGAAGGCAGTGCCCTCTCTCTCGATCCTGATGAAGTTACAGGCATACCAAAAGCTGAGGCGCGACAGCGTTTCATTTTGAATAAGATATATCGGGTTCAAGAAGGCACTACCGCTGACGATTTGTTTATTGTCGATGAGAAAGCCAATAAATGGGCTGTAGAGGATGTCTCGGACGCTACTATGGGGCCTACCACTCACAGCGTCGCCCTGATGGTTTCCGGTAACGGCAAAGTCTGGGCGCTAATACAGATGTTCTAATATTTGGGAATGGGTAATTGGGAATTGGGAATTGGGAATTGGAAATTGGAGTTCGCATAAATAAATTAAATCTAAAAAAAAGTCGCCTGCAACGGCGATATTTTTTAGAATAGTATCATGTCCGGTCGATCGCCCAAAATAAAAGTGGTTTGTAGTGAGGAATGCAAGTCCTTCGATTGTCAAGACTTGCATTCCTCGCCACAAACTCATCCGATCGCGATCGTTAGATTGCACATGATATCACACCTCAAAAAATGATAATTTTAATTTTTTTGAGGTGTGATTTTTAACTTATCTAACAGTCGTAGTAGAGAGAAAACTCGTAAGGGTGAGGACGCAACCGCATCGGGTTGACTTCGTTGTCGAGTTTGTAGGAAATCCAGGTTTGGATGAATTCTTCGGTAAATACGCCGGTTTCAGTTAAGAAACTGTGGTCTTTTTCCAAAGCTTCTAAAGCACCTTCCAAGGAACCCGGAGTCGAAGGAATCTTGCTCAATTCTTCCGGCGAAAGGTCGTAGATATCCACGTCCAAAGGTTCGCCCGGATCGATTTGATTTTTGATGCCGTCTATGCCAGCGCACAGCATGGCTGCAAATGCTAAATATGGGTTTGATGTGGCATCGGGACAGCGGAATTCTAACCGCTTGGCTTTGGGGTTGGTTCCCGATAACGGAATCCGTACTGATGCCGATCGATTTCCTTGAGAGTAAGCTAAGTTTACAGGTGCTTCAAAGCCCGGAACCAAACGCTTGTAGGAATTAGTCGTCGGGTTGGTGATTGCTAAAAGTGCCGGGGCGTGCTTGAGAATGCCGCCGATGTAATGCAGTCCCATTTGACTGAAACCTGCATATTGGTCGCCTGCAAATAGAGGTTTGCCGTCTTTCCAAATCGACTGGTGAACGTGCATCCCGGAACCGTTGTCATTAAACAGCGGTTTGGGCATGAATGTGATGGTTTTGCCGTATTTTTTGCCGACGTTTTTGATGACGTATTTGTATGTCAGCAAGTAGTCGGCGGCTTGTACTAATGTGGCAAAGCGGAAACCGAGTTCGCATTGCCCGCCGGTGGCGACTTCGTGGTGGTGTTTTTCGATAGGTACGCCGCATTTTGCCATTGTCAGCAGCATTTCCGTTCTCATGTCTTGAGAGGTATCGGTTGGTGCTACTGGGAAATAACCTTCTTTGTAACGCGGTTTGTAGCCGAGGTTGCCGCCTGGTTCTTCTTTGCCAGAATTCCAGCGACCTTCGATCGAATCTACGTAATAGTAGCCGGAATTTTGGGTTTGGTCGAAGCGAACGTCGTCAAAAATAAAAAATTCTGCTTCCGGGCCGAAGAATGCTGTATCGCCGAGACCGGTTGTCAGTAAGTAGTCTATGGCTTTTTGAGCTATGGTGCGGGGACAGCGGTTGTACGGTTCGCCGGTGCGGGGCTCTTTGATGCTGCAAATGAAGCTGATGGTGGGTTCTGCCATGAACGGGTCCATCCAAGCGGTGGTCGGATCGATGACCATTGTCATGTCTGATTCGTTGATGGCTTTCCAGCCCCGAATGCTGGAACCGTCGAAGGGTATGCCGTCTGTGAAGGCGGTTTCGTCGATTTGGTCGTAGTACAGGGAAAGGTGTTGCCAGATCCCCGGCATATCGATGAATTTTAGGTCAACGATCTGGATTTTATTTTCTTTTATGTAGTTTAGGGCTTCTTGGGGTGTCTGGAACATCACTTACTCCTGATATTGGTGTGGTTGCTGGCGATTCCATAGCTGCAAGCTTGGCTAACGGCAGATTTCAGACTGTTTGGGCGATCGTAGGCCTTCAACTATCACTTTTTTGTAGCAAAAGATACAATAATTCAAAATTGATCCGATCGCGATCGGGCAGTTTGTGATTCTTATTTTGTCTGTGTTTCGGCTGTTTTTACAAAACGAACGGCTGAATTTTGCGGCTATTGGTCGGGGATTGACTGCCGATCGTGCAAATCCTATCTCAAATCTTAATCAAAGGCCGATTTGTAGTAGTCTACAATAGGCGGTCTATCTCAGATAGCAAAGTATTGATAAAGATTTTTGGGAGAGAAACTTATGCGCGATGCAGTTACGAGTCTGATTGAAAATTATGATGTTGCTGGTAGGTATTTAGACCGAGATGGTATCGATCGGTTGAAATCTTATTTTGCAACCGGCACAGCACGGGTACAGGCGGCCGCGGCAATCAACAGCAATGCTGCGGCAATTGTCAAGCAAGCTGGTATCCAGCTATTTGCCGAACAGCCGGAACTGATCCGTCCCGGTGGAAATGCCTATACGACTCGCCGTTACGCGGCTTGTCTGCGGGACATGGACTATTACTTGCGCTATGCTACTTACGCCCTGGTGGCTGGAAGTACCGACGTGCTAGACGAGCGCGTGCTGCAAGGTTTGCGGGAAACTTACAATTCTCTGAGCGTTCCCATTGGCCCGACGGTGACGGGGATTGGGATTATGAAGGAGATGGTTAAGGCTCAGGTGGAAGCTGCAGGCTTGTCTGTGGGGCCTTTCCTGGAGCAACCTTTTGATTACATGATTCGCGAATTGAGCGAACAAGATATTTAAGTCAAGCAAGCTGGTTGTTTGAACCGCAAATTGCCATTGGCGCTTGCTGTTAGCAACTTTTGAACCGATCGCTTTTTTTGGCCTTTGTGTCTCGAAGCGATCTTTTTTTATCGCTTAAAAATCGTCAACACATCCCCAGACGAGGCATTTGTCGAGGGGATTTTTGGTTTGGCGGCGATCGATTTGCTCGGTGGTTGTTGCTTCTACTTCGCCGTTGGGGTAAAGAATGTGGATGATGTTACCGCTGACGAAGGCTAAGGGATTTTCTTGACAAGTAGCCGGATTTCTGATAGGAAAGTTGATTGTTTTCATTGTCGATCGCCCTGATTGTGTGTGTAGCGCATCCCCCTGTATTTACATAATCCGCTACTCGCTAAAGTTTTTGTGTGATTCTACGGAGGTATATCTGTGATAAAACTACCCACAAAAAGCGATCTCTGTCACACAATCCAAGATAAGGGGTCTCGCCCCGCAGCTATCTCGATCGCGGAAAAAATGGCAGCGGGCTCGTAGCGGTACTTCTGCTGGAAAAACCAAAATAATCGCCAAAAATCCGCATTCGGGTTTTTGCGTAAGTGGTAATCTGGTTACTGTCAACAACCGTGGCGTACAGATTAAAAACCTTGGCTAAACAACGAATAGACACTTTATTAGTAGACCTAAATTTGTGCGCTTCCCGACAGCAAGCTCAGGCCTTGATTCGGACGGGGAAAGTCTCGATCGACCAACAGGTAGTTGACAAACCGGGCACTGAGGTTGACATTGCAGCAAAAATTAAGATTAAAGAGCGATCGCGCTACGTTTCCAGAGGCGGCGACAAACTAGCCAAAGCTTTAGAAGTTTTTGCGATTCCCGTAGCAGGGAGAATTTGTCTCGACGGCGGCATTTCCACAGGCGGCTTTACCGACTGTCTGCTGCAAGCCGGTGCAGCCCTCGTCTACGGTGTAGATGTTGGCTACGGTCAAGCTGATTGGCGCTTGCGGAACGATCCGAGGGTAATTTTGAAAGAACGCACCAATTTGCGGTACATGACGGCTGCTGAGCTTTACGG
>NZ_JADEXD010000073.1 GCF_015207285.1 Tychonema sp. LEGE 07203
CCCCATGCCCCATGCCCCATCTTTCTGAGAAATGCCTAAGTCTTGTTGCGACAAAAATTCCCGATCGGAAACAAAAATTCATAAAGTGTTGTTGCAAACTTCTATAAAAATGTTTAAAACTCCCGCAAAACCTACTTGTGCGCTCTAAAATTAGAAATTTACAGTCAGTATTGACAGACTGTCAAAGTATTTTTAGACAAGTCGTAATAGCAATCTTCCGAGGCATCAAATGAGTAACATCCAAAACTATCGCCTTAAATGTACCCTCACCTTTGGCGACATTTACGGTCAAATCATTGTTTGGCTGATAGTCATCTTCCTGAGTCTAGCGTCCGCACTCGCCCTCTGGAGCAGCGCCCGTCAAATCTACGCCTTGGCTACCGTCGGCTTGATTTTAGTGCTGTCTCTTCCCTTCTTGCTGTTTGCTTTCGTGACAACTCTCCTAAATAACATTCAAGTGCTTTCGGTAGATCCCGCCACCGAAGAGCAACCTTCTGCAACGGGAAATCAATCCAATCAGCAGCCTGTCGAAACCGTCGGCTAGTCGAATTTAAAATTTTAACTTTTGATGTTCAACTCAAATCAAAAGTTAAAAAACTTCCCGATCTTTTGATAGGAAGTTTTTTTTTGCGTCACGATAAGTTGAGGAGAACACTCAAAATTACTCAAACAATGCTGGAACACGACGTAATCATTGTAGGCGGCGGTTTAGCAGGTTGCCGCGCCGCTGTAGAAATTGCCCGGACTCAGCCCAGTTTAAGGGTAGCAGTTGTTGCCAAAACTCACCCGATTCGATCGCACTCCGTCGCAGCCCAAGGCGGCATGGCATCCAGCCTGCAAAATGTCGATCCCGAAGACAGTTGGAAAGCCCACGCCTTCGACACAGTAAAGGGTTCCGACTATTTGGCAGACCAAGACGCAGTAGAAATCCTCACCCGCGAAGCACCAGGTGTAGTCATCGATTTAGAGCACATGGGAGTCCTCTTCTCCCGCCTAGAAGACGGCAGAATTGCCCAGCGCGCTTTCGGCGGACATTCCCACCGCCGCACCTGCTATGCCGCCGACAAAACCGGTCACGCCATCCTCCACGAATTAGTCAACAATCTGCGCCGCTGCGGAGTTCACATCTATCAAGAGTGGTATGTCACCCGCCTGATTTTGGAAGCAGGGCAAGCCAAGGGCGTAGTTATGTTTAACCTGATAGACGGCGAAATTGCCGTCCTGCGCGCGAAGGCGGTGATGTTTGCTACGGGGGGTTACGGTCGGGTTTACAACACCACCTCGAACGATTACGCCTCGACTGGTGACGGTTTGGCGATGGCGGCGATGGCTGGATTGCCGCTGGAAGATATGGAATTTGTGCAGTTTCACCCGACGGGTTTGTATCCGGTGGGAGTGTTGATTTCCGAGGCCGTGCGGGGCGAAGGTGCTTATCTGATTAATTCCGAGGGCGATCGATTTATGGCCAATTACGCCCCGTCGCGGATGGAATTAGCGCCTAGGGACATTACATCGCGATCGATTTCCCTAGAAATTCGCGCAGGCCGAGGAATTAATCTCGACGGTAGTGCAGGCGGCCCCTTTATTTACCTCGATTTGCGGCACATGGGACGCGAAAAAATCATGAGCAAAATACCTTTTGCTTGGGAAGAAGCCCACCGCTTATTAGGAATTGATTCTGTCAACCAACCGATGCCCGTCCGCCCGACTGCTCACTATTCAATGGGCGGAATTCCAACTAATATCGACGGGCAAGTTCGCATCAGTGCTAACAGTTTGGTAGACGGTTTTTTTGCAGCCGGCGAAGCAGCTTGCGTGTCAGTTCACGGCGCCAACCGTTTGGGCAGCAATTCGCTTTTAGAATGCGTAGTTTACGGCAAAGTTACTGGCGCAACCATAGCACAATTTGTCCAAAATCGCAAGTTGCCTGCAGTAGACGAACAGCGTTATATTGACGAAGCCCGAGAGCAAATTCAAGCACTTTTAGATTGTCCCGGAAAATATCGAATCAATCAAATCCGGCAGCAGTATCAAGATACAATGAGTGAGTATTGCGGAGTATTTCGCAGCGCCGAATTGATGCAGGAAGGTTTGCAAAAATTGGAGGATTTAGAGCGACAATATGAGGAAGTTTACTTAGACGATAAAGGCAAGTTGTGGAATACGGAAATTGTGGAAGCTTTGGAATTGCGGAGTTTAATCGTTGTCGGGAAAATAATTTTAACTTCTGCTTTGAACCGGCAAGAAAGTCGGGGAGCTCATTCGCGGGAAGATTTTACTCAGCGGGATGATGAGAAGTTTTTGAAGCATACGCTGGCTTATTATTCACCTGCGGGGATTGATTTGGCTTATATGCCGGTGGCGATTACGATGTTTGAGCCGCAGGAGAGGAAGTATTGAGTTGTCGGGTGGGCGAGGCCCACCTTACTAATAGTCTGGTCAGAGAAGTAAACACAATCTACTAACTTGGTCATTTATTCAACTTTGGGATATGACTGTAAACTTGGCAGTGTTATACTGCTTTGATAGGGTATAATTCCCAAGTTTTTGGAGTTATACCGCACCGATAAGCAATTAATCTGCCGTGAATTATGAACTCTGAGGAATTGTTACAGCGTTACTCTGCTGGAGAGAGGAACTTTAAAGGAGTCAATTTGGAGAGCGCGAAATTACACGATGCCAATTTAGAAGGAATTAACTTGCATAGTGCTAATCTCAACTCCGCTCGGTTGCAGGGTGCTAATCTGGAAAGAGCAGTTTTGGATAATGCAAGGCTAGATAATGCCGAACTAGAAGGAATTAACCTGGAGAGTGCTAGCTTAGTGGAAGCCAATTTGAGTGAAAGCAACTTGGACGGGGCTAATTTGACTAACGCCGACATGAGAGGTGTTGAACTACATGAATCTAGTTTGCATAATGCCTGTTTGAAAGGAGCGAATTTAAGAGGATCTCAAGCAGATTCCGCCCGGTTCAATGCTGCTAACCTCAGACAGGCTGATTTGCGAGACATTCGATTATTTGATGGTTCCTTAGAAGGTACAAATCTCATGGGGGCTGACTTGAGTGGATCTCAGTTGGAGTACGTAAATCTCAATAGATTTCTTTACGACTCGGAAACTACTTTTGAGGAGACAATTACTCCTCATTCAGGTGGAATTTATATCGGGGCTGGAGCTAATTTGAAGGGGATTGATTTGACAAATGCCGATCTAAGTGAGGCTGATTTGAGTGAGGCTGATTTGAGTTTTACAAATCTGAGGGGCGCTAATTTAAGTGGGGCTATCCTCTTCCAAGCCAATTTAGAAGGCGCAAATTTAGACTATACCGATTTAACTGACGCTGACCTCGAACAAGCTAATTTAATTGATGCTCAGACGCGCATGACTATCTTTTGCAATACTGTTATGCCTGATGGTACTATGTTGCTAAAATGATTGAGAATTAATTTTAAACTTGTCTCAGGAATTCTCCACATCACAACTAAAAAATGCTAGCTTAGGATAAGTATTGCTAAAATAAATACAAAATATCGTGGTTATGAGTAGAAAAAGATATGAGTAAAACGACACAGACATCTCAATTCCAGCAAGCTCTTGAAGCTGTAGAAGCTTTATCATTAGAAGATCAAGCCATGCTTCTAGATATTCTTCAGAATCGCCTGCGACAACAGCGACGAAATGAATTACTCAAGGAAGTAGCAGAAGTTCGTCAAGAATATGCAGAGGGCAATGTTAAATTTGGGTATGTAGCCGATTTTATGGCGGAGTTGGATGATTGATGAAAATTTTGGACTCCCAAATCTATTCGTACTTTCAAAAAGTTAGTTTGTAAAAATCTTCAGCTTCGCCTTTTAATTGAAGCTACGCTTGAACTTTTGTCTGAAGACTGCTTTTGCTTTAACCCCAGCTTGCGAACTCACAAACTGACAGGAGATTTATCGGGTATCCGATCGTGTTCAATAGATTACGATTATCGGATTTTATTTGAGTTTGCGATCGATCCAGAAGATGAGGAGGAAGCTATTTTATTACTCAAAATGGGTTCTCATGATGAAGTCTATTAAGCCCGATCGCCCTTTTTCCCAATTCCTTCCCACTATCTCACTCTCCACCATCCTCCCTGACTTCCTCCACCGATAAACCCAACGCCTCCGCCACCTGTGGGGCACTCAAACCCATTCCCAACAACCGGGGAATTGCAGCCCTTCTTGCTTGAGCTTCAGCTTGTTGTGCCTGCTCTGCACTGTCAGCTCGCAATCTTTCTTGTTCGGCTCGCAACCTTTCTTGTTCGGCTCGCAGCCTTTCTTGTTCGGCTCTTTCCCGCTGTTGTTCCCCCCGCAATCTCTCCAATTCGGCTCTTTCATCGCCAATCAACAGCAAATTACCTTCCTCGTCCCACCAGCGCAGCCACAGCATAGTTTGATTTTGATAATTGCCTTGCCAAAGTCCCAATTCTACGCCTAAAGGTGCAATAGGAAAATGACCCCGATCGTTAAGTTCTAACAGTTGGTAATACCCGTCAATTAACCGATAAACTTCTAATTGCCCGCTGTTAATTTCATAGATGCCGTAATAGGGAATTCGCATCACCCGCTCGTAGGCCCAAAACTTGCCAGGTTTTGTTATTACCCCTTCATCAGTGCGCGATAAAGGAGTGCGATCGCGCTCTTCATCCCCGTTGCCGCTCGCAAATTCCAACGCAATTAACGGTGCTATGTGTTCCCGCCACAGCACGTAGGAACGGCGAATTTGACCGTCAATATTAGGAGGTACATTCGGAACATAAAACCAATCAGGAGCTTCTGCACCTTTTTCCGGCGGCTCGGTTTCTCGCCAGTAAATGCCACAGTCTTGACCGATCGCATATTGTCCGTCAGGATGCCGCTCCTGCAAAATCGGGCCGATCGAATCAGTTAAAATTAAACTTTGCGGATGCTCCTGAAAATTTTTCACAAAAGTACCATCCGACTCTGGTAATTGAGTGTGGTCTGGAAAAGCAGGAGGTAGAACAACGCGGTCAACGCTTTGGGTCATAATTCCCTCCGAAGTCTTGCTTAATTCATAATATCATGTCTGCGGTCACGAAGGCAATTAAATAGCTTTGTAGAGAAAACTGAAGTCCTTACAAAAATCTGAAGACTTCAGTCCTCTCTACAAACCTTATAACCATTATTTTACCCGATACGAGCTAATTTAAAATGGGAAAAAAACAATAAATTTTGAGTATTAAGTATTAAGTTTTTTACTTAAAACTATTTCACTTAAAACTCAAAATTCTTTCATGCAAAACTCTCCTTAAGGCTGAGGTAGCGCACCTTCAGGACTTGGGGAAGCCGCTGGTTCTGGAGATGCCGCTTCGGGACTCGCATCGGCCGCCGGAGAAGGCGAAGGAGTGCCGCTAGCTAACTGATTAATTTGGTCTTTGTAGTTAGGAGGAGCTAACTCACTAGCTTTATCAAACAGCGTTTTTGCCT
This sequence comes from Tychonema sp. LEGE 07203, assembly GCF_015207285.1. GTDB lineage: Bacteria > Cyanobacteriota > Cyanobacteriia > Cyanobacteriales > Microcoleaceae > Microcoleus. The sequence goes on from NZ_JADEXD010000073.1 coordinate 5,474, forward strand.
CGTCAGTTTTGCCTTGTTCCTTAAACACGATCGCCTTGGCTAAAATCGGGCGAAAATCTTTCGGATTCGCTTTGGCGGATTCGTCATAAATCGCGAGCGCCTCATCGTAGCGCTTCTGCACAGCATAAACCTGTCCCAAAATCAACTGCACCGAAGTGACATCAATACTTCCCGGTTTCGCCTGATTTTGTGCCGGAGCGGCCTTGAGCGTATCTTGCAGCAGTCCGATCGCAGCTTCGGGCCTTTGCTGCACCAACAGCAAATTCACCAACCCCTGCAAAGCCTTAATTTCCCCAGGCTTAGACGCTAAAATTGACCTGTAAGCCTGAGCCGCCCCTTCGCGATCGCCCGTGCGTTCCTTCGCCTGAGCCAGCAAAATCCCGTATTCAGTAGTCTCGGGATTCAGTTTAGCCAACTTTTCCAAAGGCGGGATCGCATCCTTAATGTCCCCCACTCCTTGTCCGATCAACTCCAGCCGTACCTGCAACAACCCCCGCAGCGCCGTTACATTGTCAGGTTCGCGCTGCAAAACCAATTCGTACCCCCTCACCTGATCTTGCAGCAACTGCGCTTGCTTCTCGCCAGAGGGCGCAGTCTGAGTAGGCGTTGGAGTCGATGTAGCGGTTGTTTGATTGGCCTTGAGAATACTGTCCAAAATTGGAACCAGAGAAAATCCCAAAAAAGCGATGAGCGAAAGCACCACCACCACACTAATCAACCCGCGACGCTTGTTTGCTTTTTCCATAATTCAACTATCCCAACTTAAAATCTACTATTTTCTAAGAATTAACCCATCGCCTAGGGGCGTCTGCGATTTAACCGAATCCGTGTAACCATAAAAGTTCTTAACTTCAAAGTGCCAATTCACAAACCAGTCTTTTGCTTGCAGCTAATATGGTAACAGACCCGCAACTCCACCCTCGTCAAACAATTTGGGACACAAAGACCCGCAGCCCCAAAAACTGCGACTTTCGTCCAATTTAGTTTGGTCGAGCTAAAAATTACCGAAAAGATGGCGGATCGACCCGCTAGGTAATTGGAGTAAGTAAAATAAGCAAGCTGCTCCAAAGAGATTGGAACGGCGCCTTGAGGCTTTTCCTCAAAGCATTGCGAAATATTGCCTGGTTTGATGCTCAGGTATTCAGCACGCGATCGATCGGGATATATCCTAGATTGTCCGGGCTCGAAGTATCTGAATATCCTAAATGCTATTAGCCACCAGTGCCAGTTTTCGCCCGATCGACCCGACGAGTGGGGTTAGCAACTCTCAAACTCTTTGCCCACAAGGATTAGAGCAGCCCGCCCATCCCGGAGCGATCGATCGCTCGTAGCGAAGTTTAAAACTGGCATTGATGAGTCAAAACCAAACTTTCCGGCGCAAGTCCTAAGTTTGGTGCTAGTAGTTGTGAAATCAGTTTCTTCAGTTTATTCCTAATTTCCCTTAAGGGATGTGTCTCCGCTGCAAGGAGTTTTTTATGAACCCCTCTCCCAACCGGTCTTCCAAATCGTCCAAATCTACTTCTGCTCGCAAGGCCGAGCCGAGCGAGTCCGCCGTGAATCAGCCCGCAGTTACAGCCTCCGCGCCCGAGACACCAGACGAAAGTCCCGTGTCTTCCCCGCCATCACCGGCTGCACCTGTTGAGGAAAATCTAGCGCCCGCGACAACAGACGCGCCCGCGACAACAGACGCACCAGCGCCAACAGACGCACCAGCGTCAACAGACGCACCAGCGCCAACAGACGCACCAGCGTCAAAGGATACGCTGCAGCGACCGCGCTACAGTTCTGCCCCCGCCAAGGACAAAACAAAGCCAAAAGAACCGCCCAGCAATGCTCCTGCACCCTCTGCGCTAGCAGCGCCTTCGGAATCGGCCAGCGATACTCCAGCAGTCGCCGTCGCACCGCCCGCGCCAACAGACGCGCCAGCAGCTAACGAAAGTCAGGCCGAGGATGACTTACCCTCCGTCATGCGCCAACATCCGATTCCACCCCCCAGCGAACCCAGACAGTACCGAGCTGTTGGTTTGGTGCGGGGCCGCTACACCCAATCCGAAGAGCAATTCACCAGAGGTATGCTGATTGCTGCTGACGGAACTGCCATCGATGCAGTTTTGCTGGGTAGAGTCATGAGTTTAGTCAAAAATCACCTGGATCTGGAACAAGAACACCTCTGGGTGGTCTATCCCCGCACCAGGCAAGAAGACGGCAACTTGCACGCCCAGATTATGGGAGTTTGGGAGCCGGAAACGCTCAAGAAATCTCCCGAAGTGTCTTCGGATGAGGAAAATCTCGAAGCAGGGGAGATTGAGGCTAGCACCGAAGCATCGACGGCATCTGTATCGCCCTCGGAACCTGATGTTGAAGATGGCTATTTTTCGATTCGAGGCGAGGTGATTTATCAACAATCGCAAGAGGAAGAAAAGTATGTCATCGTCAAAATCAAGCAAGCTCCCCGCAAGAATGACGACAAGATGAAGTTTTTTAAGCTGAAACTCAAGGGGGATGTAGGAACAAAGGCGATCGGATTTTTTTGGGATTTCCACGTCAAATTGAAAGCTGAGAGTCTGACGATCGAGCAGGCCAACAATATTGGCGCCCTGCCGATTAAAAAGCGGAAATTCCCCCCCGGCAGCAAGCCCGGCGGCTACAAAGGAGGAGGAAACAAGCGTCCGTTTACTCCTAGGCCCAGCGGTGACGGTACTCCTGTAGGGCGTCCTACCATCAAGTCCGCAGCAGCAGCACCTGCTGTTCCCAAGGAACCTCTTCCTAAGCCGGTTAAGAAGCCTAAGCCCGAGGCCTAGGGCAAGATTTGAGATTGGAGGTTTTCGGTTAGTGCGTCTGGTTAATCTAAAATCGCCCAATCGCCAATCTAAAATCGTTTATTCCAGCCTGACTTGGGCCCCCCACAAATCTTGCGGGAGAAATACTCTGTCGGTGGGTAGGGGAGCAACTGGGGCCGTGAGGGTAAATTGACCTGCTTCAATTTGCTGCTTCAATTCCAATGCTACTTGCCGGGAGAGAAACATACTCGCCAAGGGGGCCGCCCGCACCGGTTTGCCCTCGATGAGAATTCGACCAGTTTTTAATTGAGCGTAGCTGACTAAACCGAATGTGGGACGAACGCGCCGGGGGATAGAGAAATCTACCACCGGCGCTACTATTTTTTTGTCGGAGACTGCACAGTTGGCTACCACTGTTTCGTTTAAGACTGGAAAGGGGATGCCGACTCCCAGCATCAGCGACGGGCCGTAGTTTTTGAAGTAGCAGCCGCGCACCCATTTGGAGTTCATCTGTTTGGCGTCGCCGATGAGTGCGAGGGTGGCGGCCGGGCCGATGGGGGTGCCGTTGGGCTGGCGTTTTTGCAGGGGGAAGTGCTGGGTTCCTTCCCAGGTGATGTAGCCGGTGGCGCCTCCGAGCCAGATGCGGGTGCCGATGCCGATGAGTTGGAGGTGGGGGTCGTTTAGCAGGGGTGACATGGCTCCCAGGCTCGAATACACGGCGTTGCCGAGGTTTGGTTGCAGGGGGCCGAGGTAGGTGAACAGCGGGCGATCGCCCCCGTTGACTCCCACAATAAAGTTTTGATAGGCGTTCCGGGGATTGAATAAATAAAATTGGTTGATGGTATCGCGGGTAATTGTGGTTTCAAAGGAGGCGCGGGGGTAGCAGTCTGTGACTTGCCCCAAGGCTCGCAACTGCACGGGTTTCCCGGCGATTAAGTCTTCGATGACGTGTCCGCCTCCCCGTTCGCGGGATTCTTCGCCGTCTTCGGCTACTTGGGTGGCTCCCAAGTACAGGTCTACAGCCCCAAAGCCGGAGTAGGCTAAAACGCCGTCCAGCCAGCACTGGCGGATTTTGATCGGGGGATCGGTATGGCCGAGGTTGATGATGGCACCGGAGGATTCCATCGGCTCGAAGGTGCCTGCGGTGATGACATCGACTTCTTTGGCGGCTTGGGTAATGCTGGTTTCTTTGACTCGGTTTTTGAGTTCTTCGATCGTCCAGACTGTGGCTTTGCCTTGGCTGATTTTATCGTTGATTTCGTCGATCGATCTCATAAGACTATTTTAGTTTTTAGTTTTTAGTTTTTAGATTTTAGTTTTTTCGATCGAGTATCGAAGGTCGATCGGAAAAATGCTGTTTTGGCGATCGACCGATAAATTTATTGACTGGTATCCTGAAAAATCGGGAAACCCTGACTCACTGCACAATCGAGGGATTTTTGAGATATTTTAAGCAACCGGAGCTCGTTCATAAGTAGCTGGCTACCTTGTCGCTCAACTCAAGTTTTAAGTCAGATTTAGTTTACCATTGGGTTGATGGCGAGTATCGAGTCAGTCTGTTCCGGCCCAGCGATTGAGTTTTTTCGCCCGCATTTACAGAGTTGAAGTTAACCGTCCAACAGATTTTTGGCGCGGGCCCAAATGCGGTCGATCGCCCTAGGACTTAAGACAATTATTCAAGGGCGTTCCTACCACAATTTTACTAAGTTTGTATAGAGGACTTTTGTTCTCAATATGAAAATAAACAACGACTAGATTCCTGACTGCTAACTTTAGTTATTGAGTTGCAGTGTCGTCATTTTCTGCAGGATCTGGGATGTCTGATTTTGGCTCTGGAAGGCTTTCTGACTTGTGATTTTTTACTCCCAAAGATTCGTACTCTTCGTCGATCGCAGAATCGATTGCTGCTAAGGTTTTAGGATTAGCGTCCCACTGGTTTAGGATGTCTTTAATTAATACTTCCCTAATCCAAACTTGAGCTACAACGGTGAGAGGCAGGGCAAGCAATAGTCCTAGAAACCCAAAAAAGGTGGCGAAGAATACTTGAGCTATTAATGTTACTGCTGGCAGCAAGGATACCTGCTGTGCCATGACGTAGGGAGTGAGAATGTTGCTTTCAAACTGTTGAATTAGGAAGTAAAGAATTAGGACTAAACCGGATTGTAAGGGAGAGTCTAAAAGTGCGATCGTCATCGGCGGGATGACGCTGATTGTGGGGCCTATATTTGGAATTAAGTTAAGAAATCCTGCTACTACCGCGTGAGCTAGCGGTAGGGGAACTTGCAAAACTGACAAACCAATTAAGCTCAACAAAGCAATCACACTCATGCTAATCAGAGCGCCGATGACCCACCTACCGAGAGCTATTTCGCATTCATCTAAAATACCATCAATTCGCCGGCGGTAAAAAGAGGGAAATAGTTGTAGAAATGCTTGGCGGTAAGAGATGGGATCTGCTAAGGTCATCAATGTCAAAACTAACACTAACAAAAAGCTGAGGATCACCCCTAATGTATTGCCGACAAAGGCTCCTGCACCGCCCACAAGTTGGTTGAATAAGGGTTGCAGTTGTCGCATAATATCGTTAACATCGAGATTCGGCAGCCTTTGATCGAATTGTCCCGAAAAGCGAGCTTCGATTTGATCTACCCAATCGTTGAGTTTGGCGATTCCTTCAGGTGCTTTTTGGTTTAGTTGTTGAAATTGCTGGGCAAAGGGAGGTACAATTATCAGGAATAAGCTTACCAAAACCAAGACTAAAAAGCTAATTGATAAAAGTACGGCGATCGGCCTTTGGAGTCGGAATTTTTGCAAGTAGCGTGCTAGTCTGTTTAAGGCTGTGGCTAAGACGATGGCAGCAAACAGCAGCAGTAGGGCCTGCCGGATTTGCCACAGGATGTAACAAGATGCGATGAGGGCTAATAAGCCCATCCACTGTCCTAGCTTCATTCGATTTTAGATTTTAGATTTTAGATTGAGGAGTAGAGTATGGGGAATTATAAGACTATAACTCTTTGTATCTCTCGTTTATAGCTAAGTTTCGATCCCCTTAAATCCCCCTTAAGAAGGGGGACTGTTTCATTCTCAAGAAAACGATGATTTTGTAGGGTAGTGGATGGTGCGTGCCTACCCTCCTCATCCAGGATTTTGTAGGTGTTTCAGGGATTGCGGGCAGCCACGGGGGGCAGCCCCTACAAGAGAATAAGCCAGCCCTGCTTCAGAAGGGGGACTTCGAGCAATTTTTTGCTTTCCCTCTTCAGAAGGGGGAGTAGCTGGATCTAGGCATAATCGTCAGATACTTGACTCCTATCTTAACTAAGATACTCTACTCGGACACCACAAGAAGCTGTTTCCTCAATTCCCTTTTGCGAACACCTGCTGCGCTGTCAGGTTCAATTCTGGGAAAGTTGGGGACTCAATCCGTTCTTCCCCCCTAAATTGTTTGATTTGATATTCGCTATCAATTAGTTGGTAAATCGAAAAAGTAGGTTGTTTGGGGTTGCCGATGAACCGTCTGCCGCCCAATCCTAGATAGTCTACAATCCAATATTCTTGGATGCCCATTGACTCATAAGCCTCAAGCTTTAGGGCATAATTATCCCCCCAATTAGTGCTGGTTACTTCTACGATTAGGGGGACTGATGAACCCATTGTAATGATTGATGATTTATCCCATCGCGGCTCGTTTCCAATGCTTTGTTCGTTAAGTACAATAATATCTGGTTCCTATGCTGATTCCTCGCGTCTGGGTTCGATCGCGCATTATTTGGAAATAAAATCGGGCAGTTGTTGCCTGGGGATTTAAAAGTAGATGTCTGCTATAATAAAACTTGTAAACTTAGAATATTTGCCTGTCATTTTTGCTGTCTCAACAATCTCTATATTGTGCAATTTGTAGCGGTATTATGAATTTTCAGGATACCAGTCAATGAATTAATTAAATGTTACTAATTCTGTGATGCTTTAAATCATGGTGAGTGCCTTTAGTTTGGTTGCGATAGCTGTACGGGAAATTAAGAATTTGGCAAAAACATAGTTTTTAAACCTTGTGAAGATCGCGGTTCTACTGCTGTTGGCGCGACCGCCAGCCGAGGAGTGCAGCTACAATGATACTGGGACTAAACACGGCGATGAGGGCGTTGAAGTCGGTTGAAGGTATGGATAAGCTAGGCCCTGCGTACTTGATCGCTAGGGAAAGGGCGGCGGAGAGGGTGAATACTTTGAGGATCGGGCCGATGTTGGTGTTCATGGAGGTGGTCTTTGGTTGTATAATTAGGGACTGAGATTATTGTGACAAATCTGTGCTGTAAGTGGGCGTGAGGTTGGAAGGTAACAAGGTAGTCCTGCAAAAGCAATGATGTAATTCGATGGAACCCTTTCTGCATAAGGATTAACCAGGAAAAAACATTACTTGTGCGCCACTACCGAAAAAACTTCTCAACAAAGTCTAAAAATGAAACGGTATCGAGCGACAATTGACAATAGTTATTTAGTTTAAATTTTAAAATCTGCCAGTTAATGCTCGAAATATAACACAAGTTTAAAAAGAAAAGTTATCTGGTTTTGAAGATTTAATCAAACTTTAAGATTTCGATTGAATCAGCTCAATCGGGGTAAGAATTGAGAATGTTAAAAAGGCTTTTTGAGTTATTCTATCGTACAGCAACTTACACTTTTTAATTTAGATGTGTTTGATCCTGATAGAGATGGCGGAGTCCGTAATTGTTGACGGTTGACTGGGTTTTACGATTGGAATGCTGCGGGATTTGATATGACTGATGATTTCTCTGCATCTGCGTGAATTAGCGTCAATCAATTGTCATCTGCGGTTAAACATTCTCTTTTTTTTACCGCAGATACAGGCAGATTAACGCAGATTGACGCAGATGAATTAGATCGATTATGGTTTCAGTGTCGGTGATTGTTGACGGTTGACTGGATTTTACAATTGGGATGCTACGGGATTTGATATTACTTGCAAAATTAAATCTCGGAGCCCGAAAATAAGTCTAAAACTTTCGGCTGGCCCCGACGCTGGTGTCGGAAAGCAATTATCGGTTTTTGGGCGAGGTCAATGCAGTTGTAGAATAGGCGAAATTGTCGATCGCGCCAAATTTCACCCCTAAGCCCGATCGCACAGCAATCAAAAGGACAGCTAAAGTGCATCTATATCTGTTCCGTCACGGCATCGCAGCCGAACCCGAAGAATATGATACCGACTCAGAACGGCCGCTGACTAAACAGGGCGATCGTAAAACTCGAAAAATTGCCCAGCGGCTGTACGATCTCGAAATTCAGTTCGATCTGATTCTCGCCAGTCCCCTGCTGCGGGCACAGCAAACCGCCCAAATCCTGCTTTCTGTCGGCTTGAGTTCCAAGATCGCAGAATCCGCAGCCCTGGCACCATCAGGAGATATCGGGGACTGGCTGAAGTGGTACAAGCAGTGGCAGGAAACAGGCAGCCGCAGCTTAGTCCTGGTGGGCCACCAACCAGATTTGGGCAATTGGGCCCAAACTTTGGTTTGGGGGCGATCGCAAGATGCCCTCATCCTCAAAAAAGCAGGTATCATCGGCTTAATCCTCCCCGAAACCGGTTCCCCAGTAGGCCGCAGCCAAATGTTCTGGCTGACTGGGCCCAAGTTCTTGCTGGGGTAGACAGCAAATAGTCACATTCATTGATTATTGTTTGTTTGCGCGGCGACACTATCTTGCTTTCTGCTAATGTAATTTGATTAGATTCAACTCACACAATACGGTATCGCAATGGTCGTCGGCGAATTCAAACCAGGTTTAGAAGGTGTTCCCGCCACCTTGTCCAGCATTAGTTATGTAGATGGACAAAAAGGGGTGCTAGAATATCGCGGGATTAGCATTGAGGAACTAGCACTCAAAAGTTCCTTTGTGGAAACTGCATATTTATTAATCTGGGGCGTACTTCCGACAAAGGAAGAACTAGAAGCTTTCGAGCATGAAATTCGCTATCACCGCCGGATCAAATATCGCATCCGGGATATGATGAAATGTTTTCCCGAAAGAGGACATCCAATGGACGCGCTGCAAGCTTCAGCAGCGGCCTTGGGCTTATTCTACTCGCGCAGAGCTCTGGCTAACCCAGCATACATTCGAGAAGCTGTCGTGCGGCTGCTAGCGAAAATTCCGACAATGGTGGCGGCGTTCCAGCAAATGCGGCGGGGTAATGACGCGCTGTTGCCGAGGGACGATTTAAACTACTCGGCTAACTTTCTTTATATGCTCAACGAGCGAGAACCCGATCCGCTGTTGGCTAATATTTTTGATGCTTGTCTGACTCTTCACGCCGAACATACCATCAATGCTTCTACATTTTCGGCAATGGTAACAGCTTCGACGCTGACAGACCCTTACGGGGTGATTGCTTCAGCAGTTGGCACTTTGGCCGGGCCGCTGCACGGGGGAGCGAATGAAGAAGTGATTGATATGTTGCACCAAATTGGAGGAGTAGAAAACGTGCGACCTTATGTTGAGAAGTGCATTGAAAATAAGGAAAAAATCATGGGCTTCGGCCACCGAGTTTACAAGGTGAAAGATCCGAGAGCAACTATTCTTCAAGGGTTGGCAGAAAAGTTGTTTGAAAATTTCGGTCACGACGATTATTACGACATTGCTATCTTGTTGGAAGAAGTGGTTGAGGAAAAAATGGGTCATAAGGGAATTTATGCAAATGTAGATTTCTATTCTGGTCTGGTGTATCGGAAAATGGGAATTCCGATCGACTTATTTACTCCTGTTTTTGCGATCGCCCGCGTTGCCGGTTGGTTGGCCCACTGGAAGGAACAGCTAGAAGCAAACCGCATTTACCGCCCTACTCAAATCTATACAGGGACTCACGGCGAGCCTTATATTGCGATCGAGGAAAGGTTGTCCGACTCAAGCATCGCGATCGACCGCGATCGGTAAAATGGCGATAGAAATTGTTTTGCACAGTGAAATGTTGAATCAAAAATTGATTTCGCGCTGCGAGTCACAAACCAATCTCTGTCTGCCAACAACTGCCGTGCTGGGTTTCACCCCCCTTGTATTTTGTGCTGTTCGTTGGTGACAATAATAAGCAGTGACGATTTTCAGGAACTCCGGTCCTCAGACTTGCGGGTCTGAGGCTTTTTATTGCAATATCTAACTTGCCAGTAACGCAGTACATTACTGCCCCTGTAAAGTGCGCCGAGGCGCACCCTACTTTTACTCCTCCGAGTCTACCTGCTTAACTTCCTCCAAAGTTAGCCCCAGCAACTCTGCTATTTGCTCGTCTTTCAAGCCGAATTGGCGTAACTTACCAACCATTTCAATTTTGGCTTGATACTGGTCTCGCTGAAAGTCAGGAGTCGCAGGCTGGCTTTTATTTGGGGTAGGAGTGGGGCGATCGGAGCAAATATTGATATAACCCATAATGTTGCTAATATTGTTATCGCCAAAACTAATATTGAGATTTCCTTTCCGTTCTAAGACCGATTTAAGATTGTGTTTGTCAACGGGTTCATCAAACACATCTGATAACATTTGCAAAAGCTCGTAACCTCTATCCTTAACGTGACCTTCCGAAAGACGATAACTATCGGCAATCTCAGCATACTTTAGTCGATTCAGAGTTCCCTCGATAATTCCACGCTGTAAATCATTGAGGCGTTTACCTGTCTTATCGTAGACAACTTGATCTACAAATTCGAGTACCTCGCGAATATCCATTATCAAGGCTGTGAGAAACTTCGATTATTATATCCGACTTTAACCGCCTCGATCCGTCTTTTTCCGACTTATAACTGAAAGGTTAGAAAGATCCGTCTTTTCCCGCTTTTCAGCTTAGGGGCGATCGCTATATTATGTGGAAGAGTGATAAAGATCAGCTTGACATAAAGCGGTAGCTGTAAGCAAAAGGCTATTCGAGAGAATTCTCAAAGCGCTGACGCAGATCGCTTCTAAGAGAAAAGCTGTAGGCTGAGCACTCAATACACTAGAAAAGCTCAAGGAACGAAGTGTTATGGCTAGAGTGAAACTTCTGCGTGTGGTGACTTCCCTTTCTGCTGTAGTAATTCCGTTTTTGCCTTTGGGTTACAGCGGTGCGATCGCCCAAGAGTATCCGGGCTGCTACTGGACAGATCCCAAAACTGGCAACCACATATCCCTTGAGCCATTATGTGAGAGAGGACGGATAGACGAGGCGATAAAGGCAATAGAACGAAATCAGAACCCCTTGATTGCTAACTTAAGATTATCCTCAGACTTGAGAGAAGGATGGGAAAATATCGCTAACATTAAAGGTAACATCACAAACCGCAGCAGTAGACCCATCAAGATTGGTATTCCAAAGCTTCTGATCGGTAAAGGCAATACAATTCTCTACACGCATCTGGTGAGAATTGATCAAACGTTACAGCCTGGTCAATCAGTTGGTATCAACGAATCCATTCTTAAAAGTTGGTTAGGAGTAAGTTTTATGGGTGGACTGGAAGTTAAAATTGAGGATTGGGACTCTAGCGACTAATAGCAACTAAAATCTATCCTCTTTATTTCATGACTCGCCCGAAAGGAAAGGAGCAAAAGCTTAAAAAGGCGCTCAATATACTTGCATACACCAATCAATTTAATCATGAATTTTCTATACCAAGCTATCACCATCGTGGCAATTCCACTCACAATAGGTATAATCCCTAATGCTGCGTCTAGCCATGCTCCCGTAGTTATTATATCTCAAGCGAGCTCCACAGACTTCTATACAAGGGGTGACGATTTTTTTAATAACAAAGACTATAAAGGAGCAATTGAAGCCTACACCCAAGCTATCAAACTCAATCCTAATTTTGCTGAAGCACACCAAAGCCGATGTTTGTCACGACTTCTGATCGGGGACTATGTTGCTGCACTTGTAGACTGCAATAATGCCATCCGCATTCGACCGAACTATGCTGATGCTTACCGCATTCGGGGTACTGTTCGTCTTAACTTAAAAGATATTAGAGCAACAGTAACCGACTGGCAAACAGCAGCGAACCTGTATAATGCTCAAGGAGATAGAGAAAACTTTGAATACATGATGAATCGCCTCAAAAACGTTCAGCAAGAACTTCAGCGGATACAGCAGCGATGACTGCTACCATTGATTTTTTCCTCAATATTTATAGAAATTTCGCAAGGTGGGCATTGCCCGCCATTGGTGTCAACAAACAGGCTAAAACTACCTCTAAATCAGGGTTGTAGCCTAGTCTCGATCCCCCTAAATTCCCCTTAAAAAGGGGGGTAGGGGTTGACGAAAGAGTGCTTCGGGTCCCCCCCCTTAATAAGGGGGGTTAGGGGGGATCTCCGGGTTTCAAAACACACCCTACTCGCTACATCTACACAGATTGAGTTACATGATGGCGGCTGGTCAATTTATCCAATTGATTCACCAACAAACTCAAGAACAATCCCACATCGGTAACAACTCCCGTAGATTCGATCGACCCCCGATCGCTCAATTTCGTCACCACCGCCGGATTAATGTCCACACAGACCATCTTCACACCCGCCGGCGTCATATTTCCCACACCAATTGAGTGCAGCATAGACGACAGCATCAACACCATATCTGCACCCCGTAACAGCTCAGTATATTCTTCTTGAGCCTTAACTAAATCCATTTGCGTGTCGGGAAGCGGGCCGTCATCGCGGATCGAACCGGCCAGAGAAAACGGTATATTGTTCTTCACGCACTGGTACATCACACCGTTAGTAACCAGGCCAGCTTCAACAGCTTTTGCAATACTCCCGTAACGCCGCACAAAGTTAATTATTTTCAGGTGATGTCGGTGTCCGCCGCGCACCGCTACGCCGCGTTTCATGTCAACCCCTAAAGAGGTTCCCATATTCGATTGTTCCATGTCGTGAACGGCGATCGCATTTCCACCTAACAGCGCTTGCACGTAACCTTCGCGAATTAAGTGCGCTAAATGTTCGCCACCGCCGGTGTGGATGACAACAGGCCCCGCCGTAACTACAACTTTACCGCCCCGATCGCGAATTTGGCGCAATTCCCAGGCTACTTGTTCCACTACCAACTCTACCCGGCGCTCGCTAGAAACGCTGCCCGACATAAAGCTGAATTCTTGAGAATTGCGCTGTTCCCGCGATTCTGTTTTGCGGATAGTGCGGATTCCGACCACATCAACAACGACTTTTTCACCTACTTTTAAATCGCGCAATAATTTGCATTTAGCCACTAGACCATCAGCCGTTTCAGTAATAGCAACTGCACCATCCATCCGCTGATTTTGCGCTTTCACCCACTGACCGTTTACCCGCACTTCCGTGGGATAAATTGTAGTAACATAAAAGTCATCCGGCCCGACACCATCTTGCACTACAGGTTCTAAAATAGCATCGCACATCTCTTGCGGTGGCGGCACTGCACCCAAGTCAATCAGCATTCCCATCATTTCTTCCATCACATCGTGGGAAGGAGCCGAAACTTTAACGTCTGCCGAAGATGTACTTTGCCGCTGCTCTCCCAGATTGAAATTGAGCACTTGGAAACTGCCGCCGAGATCGACAATTAAGTCTAAAGCGCGACTGATCAAGCCAGCATCCAGCAGGTGGCCTTCCATGTGAATTGTGCGGCTTTCGACCATCACGTTTGCCGATCGATCTTCTTTGACCGGTTCTGTCACCCGCAGAGTCAAGCACTTACAAGCACCGCCCGCTTTCAAAAATTCGCTCATCGGCGTTTCAATAACTTGAAAACCGGCTTTAGTGATGCGCGTTTTTAAGGCTTCGCTGACCTTGTTCATTACCACAGTTTTGTCAATATTGACGGCATTGCAGGCAAAATTGGCGGCATCTGCTTCTTCAATGGCAATGCGTTTTTCCGGCGCAACTCGCATTTCAATTAAGCGGTTGGAGTACGAGTCAAATGCGGCTGGATAGTAGAGTAAATAGCCGCCTGTTAGGGGACAAAAACAGGTGTCTAAATGATAGAAACGTTCGTCAACTAAACGCAGCGAAAGCACTTCTATGTTGAGCCATTTTGCTAGTAACGGGTGCGAGTCGAGTTCGGAACGGAATCCGTATCCGGCCCACAACCAGCGTCCTTCGCGATCGAGCAAAGCATCGCCCGCACCTTCAAACGGCAAGTCTTTGGGGAGTTCGTGCACGGTGAAACCTTTGCTTTCAAACCATGCTTTGAAGTAAGGTTCTTCGCCTTGGCGTTCTTTGTGATAGAAACGGCTGAGGACGAAGGTATTGCCCAAAAGCAAGCCTGCATTAGCTGTGAAAACCATATCCGGCCAGCCTTTTTCCGGTGGTACCAAGTCTACTACCGCGTTGTCTTTGAGGACGTGGTAAAGTTTTTCCCACTGTTCGACGGCGCGATCGCGCGATGATTTGTGTACGTTGCCTTCCATCCACGGATTAATCACATAATCCACATCGTAGTGGTCGGGAGCACACATCAGAAAGCGTATTGAATCAGTCATAATTCAGTTAAAATGTAGTAGATGCTACAGACGGGAGTTGAGATAATATGTATGAAATCAACTGTTGAATTCATTCCCAAGAGAAAGAGTGCAACGTCTAGCAGCAGAAAAATTAGGTTTTAATTCTATCACGATTAAGATAAGATCAAATTAGACCACAGATGGTTTCCATGAAATATCGAATCAAATGTCATGGTTTGATGTTATTTGCCGTCAATTAGCCTTAACAAAAGGTTTGATCGTTCGGACTTTAGTCTGCTGATTTATGCGACTAAAATCCTTACTACAAACCTGTTTTAGTTTTCACTTTTTGCGAAATCGGCAGTTCGATCGCAAATTCTGTTCCCCGCCCAACCTCTGAATGACACTCCAACTTACCGCCGTGCGTGTCTTTGACAATTTGGTAACTAATCGACAATCCCAAACCAGTGCCGCTGCCGATCGGCTTTGTAGTAAAAAACGGGTCAAACATCCTTGACTGAACTTCTGGAGGGATACCGGGCCCGCTATCAACAATGCGGATCGCCACTAGATTGTCCCTATTTATTTCAGTGGTAATCTGAATCTGAGGATTTTGCTCAAACGTTTGTCCAGCATCATTTGTAACTGTTGAAATATTGTTTGCTAATGACGACTGACTGAGGACTAATGACTCTTCCACAGCATCGATCGCATTCAACAGCAAATTCATAAATACCTGGTTTAATTGCGCCGGATAACACTCGATTTTTGGCAGTTCGCCGTAAGTTTTAATAACTTCAATTTTCCTACCGTTTGAATGTGACTGCAATCGGTGCTGTAAAATCACCAACGTACTCTCTAGTCCTTCATGAATATCTGTTAATTTGAGGTCTTTTTCATCTAGTCTAGAAAAGTTTCGCAAAGATACCACAATTTGCTTGATTCGGTTAGCACCCGCTTGCATGGAAGCCATGATTTTCGGGAAGTCTTCACCGATAAAATCTACATCAACTTCGGATAATTTTTGGGCAACTTCGGGAACTGGTTCGGGATAGTTTTGCTGGTAGATCTGCGTCAATTTTACCAAATCGCGAGCGTACTGTGCGGCCGGAACAATATTGCCATAGATGAAGCTGATCGGGTTGTTAATTTCGTGGGCTACTCCCGCTACCATTTGCCCGATACTTGACATTTTTTCGGCCTGAATGAGATGACTTTGAGCCTTTTTTAAGTCTGCCAGAGTTTGTGCTAACTGTTCGGCTTTTTCTCGTTCTCGCTGTTCGCTAAATTGCAAATTTACTTCTGCTTGTTTGCGATCGCTAATATCGATGTGCGTGCCCGTCATCCGCAAAGGATTTCCCCAGGCATCCCGTTCCATCACCTTCCCCTGAGCCAAAATCCACTTCCACTCGCCGGATTTTGCCAGCATCCTAAATTCCACTTCATAAGTCGCATTTTTGCCTTCCCAGTGAGCATTTATCGCTGCTGTCGCCGATGGCAAATCCTCTGGATGTACCAGTTTTTCCCAGGATGCAAAACTATTTTCTATCTCCTCAATTTCATATCCCAGCATCGTCTTCCAGCGCGAGTTTAAATATGCTTCTCCCCTGGCAATATTCCAGTCCCACAATCCCATCGCACTGGCTTCAAATGCCATATAAAAACGTTCTTCGCTAATTTGCAAAGCGGCTTCGGCTTGTTTGCGATCGGTGATATCCATTACTGTTCCCAAGAGTTTGATTACTTCTGAGGTTGCCTCGCTGAAAACAGATGTTCCCCTTGCTTCCACGTATCGGATTTGACCGCTAGAATGCAAAATTCGCAGCTCTTTTTTGTAGGAAATCCCTTGCGAGATAGCAAGGGTGACAGTTTCTTGGAACAACTCTCTGTCGTCGGGATGACACATCTGTAAAAATTGGACAGATGTCGGTTCAGTTGCGGTTGAGTCCAGACCAAAAATGCGGAATACTTCTTCTGACCAAGTAATCTTATTTGTGACAACATCAAATTCCCAACTGCCGATACGGGCAATTTTCTGGGCTGCTGCTAGACTAGCTTCGCTTTGTTGCAATTTCAGCCGCTGCTGTTTGTCTTGTTCGAGAAGATTGGCTTGGGCGATCGCAATTCCCATTTGTGCCGCCACAGTTTTCAATAATCCGATCTCGTCTTGCGTCCACTTGCGGCGATCGTACTGGTGCAAGCACATCATTCCGTTGGCTTTTCCCTGGTAGGAAGTGCGGACGGCTATCATCGACTTCAAACCTATTTGACTGCACAACTCTCTAGCATTTTCGAGCATCGGATCTGCAAAAACATCGTCAGAAACAACAACTCGATCTTGGGACAACACAAACTGAACGTGAGAATTTCCACCTACGGGAACTTCTACATCTAAAAGCGACTGCAATTCAGATTTTGTGTACTTAGCCACACAAGGAATGCGGGGAATTGGATCTTCTGTGTAGGTATGAATCAAGCAGGTATCGGCATTAAAAACTCGACAAATTTGGGCCGCCGCTGTTTGAAAAACTTGGTCTTGCTTTAAGCTGTAGCGAATTTCCAGAGTAATTGTTTCTAGCAAAAATCTTTGCTTGATTTGCCGTTCCAAAGCAGCTAAAGCTGTTTTCAGTTCGAGTTCTGCTTGTTTGCGATCGCTAATTTCAGTAGCAGTTCCCAGAAACTTCCAAGGTTTGCCCTCCGCTGTTCTGACAAACACAGTATCCAGGCTGAGAAACCAGCGATATTCACCGTTCTTGTGCTGGATTCGGTACTCCAATTCAAAATTTTCGCCGTCTTTTGATGTTTCAATCCGGCTCATATGTTCTGAGAATGCAGGCAAATCTTCAGGGTGGATCAAGTTAGGAAGAAATGCTGCTGGCATTTGCTGTATTTCTGCCAGCGAGTAGCCAATATCGGTATACAGTTCGCGATTCAGATATAAAATCCGCTGTTCTAGCAGATCGTAAACATACAAAACATTAGGATTCATTTTAATTATTGCCGACAGCCACTGCTGGCTTTCTCGCAGTTGTGTTTCCAGCCGCTGGCGTTCTTCTATTTCTGCTTGCAGCCGCGCATTTTGTGCTAGAATCTGCTGGGAAAGTCGGCTGAACAGCAGTTGATTTTCGACGCGAGCTGCCACTTCTTCTATTTCAAACGGTTTAGTAATGTAGTCTACTGCCCCCAGCCCGAAAGCTTTGACTTTATCAATTACTTCATTTAAAGAGCTGATAAAAATTACAGGAATATCTTTTGTTTTGGGACAAGATTTTAGCTGTTCGCAAACTTGATAGCCATCCATACCGGGCATCATGATGTCCAGCAAAATTAAATCCGGTCGAGTCGAACGAGCGAATTTAAGAGCCAATTTACCATCCCGTGTCGGTCGCACTTTGTATCCCCGCTTAGACAAAAACTGGGATAAAAGGCGCAAGTTTTCGGGGTGATCGTCAACGATTAAAATGTTTTGTTCTAAGCTAGGAGTTTCAGGTGTCAGTGTTTGTGCTTTTGCGTATTTTTTGTCAGATTCTTTCATAACATATCCCCTCAAATTATTTGAAAACCGAGTTTAAAAGTTGGAAAGTTTCCTGATTTTGAAATAATAAAACCATTAGCTTCCAGGAGCAAGACTATTTGGTAGATGTTGCTTTAGGGCGCGGATTTGAGCAATGCAAGTTTCGATATGCTCTCCCTCTTATTTTGGGAACACTGACAGTTATTCGATTTGGGATTTTAGATTTACTTGCGGCAGATGAATCTGGGATATTTAACAGGAGTCTAAAAAATAGGGCTGCTGGCGACAAAAGTCGGGAGCTTGCATCCGTTTTTGAGCAGGGTCAATCAGCGACTGTATACTATGCTTTTATGAGCTTATATCGGTACAAATCAAACTCTCAGCCTTTTTTCGGTTGAGGCGGTGGAACTGTCCGATCGCCAAACTAGCGCACCCCCGATATTTATAGTAATTGTATCAAAAATGTTTAATTTTTTAAACCTTTTGCGGACAAACTTATCTGAGGCGATCGGCTTTCACAGCCGACAATCCTCAAATCACCGCCGCACCACGGAACTTTACATCAAACGTAAAACTTTTACCATAGACGAATTCTAAAAAGCCTGCAAAGAGCAGGAGGGCTGCGAAACGAGAATTATTTGAGATGTCTAGCGTTTCAAGCTTGATGTTGCCTTTATTTATCTAGTTGTTCGGACTGGTTTTTTTTCAGTAGATATACTGACTGCAAACAGCAACTATACAAGCCCCCGACAAGCTCTGAGAGTGTTTTATATGTTGTTTGGGCTGGGCGATATCAACTAATTTATGGCATCTCGGTATTAGCCTGCAACTCACCGTAAGCAGAATACACGGCTTTCACGTTATACCAATTCAGAAAAATTCGAGCAATTTCCAAAGCTAACTGCGGCTTGCCTCGGTCAATCAACCACTGCAAAAAAGGTTTCATCGTGCGCTCGTTCAGCAGCCCGCCCAAAGATAAAACTCCCCACAGTATTTGGTGCATAACAGTCATTTGAATCATCAGCCTCACGTCCCAATTCGGGTGTTTTTGATAAAACAAAACCCCCATTCTTCCGCGCTGAATTTCTCGGTCAATCATGCCGGGTATTTGCTCTAAGTTAAAAGCTGCGTGCCAGTGGTAGCCGACAGCTTCTGGACATTTAATCAATTTTAAACCTAATTTTTTTAACCTGACACCCAATTCTAAATCTTCCCATCCGTAAAGTTGAAAGCGATTGTCAAACAGTCCAGCTTCCAGCAGCCAATGGCGGGCGATCGCCACATTTCCGGTAGCAAAATAAGCCGCCGAAAAATCCGTTATTTTGTAAGGTTCCGAGGTGGGATTTTCAAAATTGGAAGTATTAATCACGCTGCCGTAAGTGAAAACCGCATCAGTATCCTTGTAGCCCTGTAGTAAAGCATCTGCGTGTGCTTGCAAAAAATGCTCCGTAACGACCAAATCGCTGTCGATAAAAATAATCGTATCCCCCTTTGCCTGTTCGACGCCCAAATTTCGGGCGGCGCCGGGGCCTTGGTGAGATTGACAGATCGATCGCACGTGCGGCAACAAATCGGCATTTGCGGCCAACCACTCGATCGTCGAGTCCGTCGAGCCATCATCGACTACAATCACCTCATAATCTGTGACACTGTTACCAAACTGCTGATTTTCCAGAGCCAGTAGACATTTTGCCAAAATTGGTTTACGATTGTACGTCGGAATCACAACACTAAAAAACACGGCTTTTCCCCATCACCACAGTTACCGTATCCCACGGTAGCAGATTTTTCGCAGCAGTTGGGTCCGAAAATAGCAAAGTTTAGCAAAAAAAGAATATCTAAATCTGTACTATTTCTGACAAGAATCGATCTCAATTAGGTGCATAATAAAAAGTCGGTTAAATTCAGGATGTAAATAGCAATGAGTCGCGCTACAAAAGTTGTGCTAGCATATTCCGGCGGAGTCGATACCTCCGTCTGCATTCCTTACCTCAAAAACGAGTGGGGCGTCGAAGAGGTAATTACTCTGGCGGCGGATTTGGGACAGGGAGACGAGTTAGAACCGATCCGCAAAAAAGCTTTAGCATCCGGTGCTTCGGAATCGCTGGTAATCGATGCTACCGAGGAATTTGTCAAAGATTATGCGTTTCGGGCCATTCAAGCTAACGCGCTTTACGAAAATCGGTATCCGCTTTCTACGGCGCTGGCCCGCCCGCTGATTGCTAAATTGTTAGTAGAAGCTGCCGAAAAATACGGTGCAGATGCCATCGCCCACGGTTGTACGGGTAAAGGAAACGATCAAGTGCGGTTTGATGTGTCCATCGGCGCGCTAAATCCGAAGATTAAGATTTTAGCACCGGCGCGGGAGTGGAAAATGAGCCGGGAGGAAACTATTGCTTACGGTGAGAAATGCGGCATTCCGTCGCCAGTGAAAAAGTCTTCACCTTACAGTATCGACCGCAATTTGTTAGGAATGGCGATCGAAGCTGGAATCCTCGAAGATCCGTGGGCGGAACCGCCAGAAGAGGTGTATTTGATGACAAAGGCGATCGAACAAACTCCCGACACGCCCGAATACATTGAAATCGGTTTCGATAGCGGAAATCCTGTTAGTTTGAACGGCAAAGATTTAGCCCCAGTCGCCTTAATTACCCAACTCAACGAAATAGTTGGAAATCACGGAGTCGGGCGCATCGACATGATTGAAAACCGCCTAGTCGGGATTAAATCGCGGGAAATTTACGAAACGCCGGCGATTTTAGTTTTGATGCACGCGCACCGAGACTTAGAAAGCTTAACCCTGACAGCAGATGTCACGCGGTACAAGCGAGGCATCGAAGAAACCTACAGCCAAATGATTTACAACGGTCTTTGGTACAATCCTTTAAAAACCGCTTTAGACGCATTTATTCAGGACACGCAAAAGCGAGTAACTGGAAGCGTGCGAATCAAACTGTTCAAAGGAAATGCCACAATTGTGGGTCGCAAATCCGAAAAATCGCTGTACAGTTTCGACTTAGCAACCTACGGCGCAGAGGATGAATTCGATCACAAAGCAGCGGAAGGATTTGTCTACATTTGGGGACTGCCAACGCGCATTTGGTCGGAAAAGAATCGGGGCTAGAAATTAGTAGGCTGTGTTGCGCGTACCGCCAGGGTTTTAAACCCCTAGCGTCGGGCGAAAGTCCTCTCACAGAAAACTGAATAATATCATCTTCGTTCGATTGCCAGTTATCAAAACGGTTCCCCGCAGTGAGGACTTTAGTCAACAACAGTTCGTAGTGAGGACTTCTATCTTCACTACGAACTGTTGTTGATTGTGGTCGAGCGAGCCGAGTTGATAAAATTCATTAAACATCTAATTAACCCGATCGAATTTTTCAGTCGTCTTGAGACGGCTTTAGCCATAAACCGAGGTTTAAACCCGGCGGATTGTGCAGTTAATTGACAGTAACTGAAGCAACTGCTACTCGTTCCAAGCCAGGAAAGATTGAAAGAAATCTAGGCAGTGGAGATTATATCGTTCTCTTGTCAAAAATGGGAGGAGATGCGCCTTACTCTTTCTCGATTAAACTTTCTTCTCTACGGCAGTGAATAAACTTAGCTACGAATAATATAATCGCCTAAACAGAAGTACGATCGCCCTTCTTCCACTTCTTCAACAACTCCGGCGTCACCAAACCTTGCGGAAAAAATATCGTCCCCAGAACAATCAGCACCCCAAACACAATTAACCGCCCATCCCGCAGAAATTGCGCCAACCAAACCGGCAATCCCTGAATAGTCGCCATTCCCCTCAACACCTCCGGTAAAGCAGTAAACACCATCCCGCCCAAAACAGCTCCCAGAAACGTTCTACTACCACCAATCAACACAGAAGTCAAGTAAATAATACTAGCATCAAAAGTCCCTTGACGCGCGTTCCAAGTATTCAGAAAATGAGCGCTAACAGCACCCACAACACCAGCTAAAACAGCACCTAACGCGAAAGCCAAAACCTTATAAAAAGTCGGGTTAATGCCGATCGCATCCGCCGCCAACTCATCAGCCCGAATCGCCGCAAAAGCCCGCCCCACGCGAATCCGTTCCAGCCGATACACAATCGCCATACTTACCAAAAGCAAAGGCAGTACAATCCACAAATACTCGATCGGCGTCGCAAACGGTTGCGGAATCCCAAAAATACCCACAGCCCCGCCAGTGATATCGAGATTCAGCGATAAAACCCGCAAAATTTCCACAAAAGCAATAGTGGCGATCGCCAAATAAATCCCACTCAACCGCAGCGCCGGAATTCCCACCAAAATCCCCAACAACCCCGAAACAACCCCTGCAATTATCATCTCCACCAACAGCAATGGCAGAGGAAACAAACCCCCTGTCGGCTCAAACACCGTCGTAGACAAAATTGCCGCAATATACCCACCCAAAGCATAAAAACCAGGGCTAGCTAGAGACAACTGACCAGTCATTAAAGGCAAATATAACGACATTCCCAACATAGCACCCAGCAACATCGAAACAATCAGAAACCCGTAAGTAGTAAAAAATGCAGCCATGATTTTAGTTTAAATTATAAACATACTTAAATACCAACTTTATCTCAAATCCATTCCCATCAGAATCATTCATTTCTCTCTTCTCTTTCTCTGCGATCTCTGCGTCCTCTGCGGTTAAATCATTCCGATCTAATTAGTTTCTGTAGGAGCAACCCCCCCGTGGTTGCCCCAATTTCAATCATCCTAAACTTTCTGAATCAAACGCCGTCCAAACAAACCCTGCGGCCTAACCAGTAGCATAATAAACAATATCGCAAAAGCCACAGCATCCTTATAAGCCGAAAAATCTCCAGGCACAAAAGCCTCCACCAAACCAATGATAAACCCACCCAAAACCGCCCCAGGAATACTCCCCAACCCACCCAGCACAATCACAGCCAAACCCTTCAAACCAAAAGCGATACCAAAATACGGCCCAGCAATACTCACACTAGAACCAACCAAACCCCCCGCCAAACCCGCCAGAAAACTGCTCACAAAAAACGTCAAAACAATATACCTATCAGTATTAATCCCCAACAAACTAGAAGTAGTAGCATCTTCCGCCACCGCCTGCATTGCCTTACCAAATTTTGTAAAATTGATCGAGTAAGTTAGCAGGCTAACAATCGCCACAGCTACCCCAAAAATCACTATTTGCACAGTGCGAATCGGAATCTGTCGCTCCGCCGTACCAAAGTTAATAGCTGCTGGCAAATTACCGTAAGTATTAGCAGGAAAAGTATAAATCTCAGCCCCGACAAGATATTGAATAATATTGGCGATCGCCACCGCCGCCCCCAAACTAGAAACCACCGTCAGCAGAGGATCTGAGTTTCTGCGACGTAAAGGCAAAAAAGCAACTCTTTCCACAATTACTCCCACCAAACCAGCCAGCGTACTGCCCAAAATTAGCGCCACAGCAAAAGGCAATTGTACGGGAATTCTCGCATTAGCTAACAACCCGTTAAAACCGAAAGCGCCCCCCATCAGCGTATAGGTGAAATAAGCACCCAAAGTAAACACTGCACCGTGAGCAAAATTAATAATTCCTAGAATAGAAAACACCAGCGTGTATCCCAGTGCAAAAATAGCATACACGCTGCCGATCGACAAACCATTCAGAAATTGTTGCAGAAACAGAGTTAAGTCCATCGCCAGTTAAAAAATGGGCATCAATTTAACTCATTGAATCACAAATAAGCTCAAATTTTTCTTTCTTCGTTTATTTCAAAAACTCAAACTTACCGTTAGTTCCATCTGCATCCATTTTAATCCGGGCTACATAAAACTCTTTCTGATTAATTTCACCTTCCGGCGTAAAAGAGATTTCACCCAAAGGCGTATCGTACTTGCCTATCAACAACTGCTGATTCAGCTTTGTACGCAATTGGGCCAAAGGCTTTTGGCTAACCTTAGACTGAGCATTAATTGCCTTTAATGACTCAACAAAAACTTGCACCCCGGTAAAAGCTTGAGCGCTAAACTGAGGCGGTTCCTTCTTAAATTGACTGCGATAAGCGTCCCGGAAAGCCTTATTGATCTCATTTTCATATTCCGGGCTGTATGCTTGGGCAATCAAAACCCCATCACAGAGAGCCTTACAAACCGAAAATACATTAGAAGTGTTCAGACCGTTGCCCCCAATGATAACGCCTTTGTAACCCAACTCCCGCAACTGCTTAATTAAATTGCCTCCATCCGCAGCTAACCCGGAAATAATTATCAGATCGGGCTTGACATTTATCGCATTAGTGGCTTGAGATTGGAAATCTGTATCAGTAGTCAAGAATTTTTGGACTGTTGCCAATTCCAGGCCCATATCTTTAACCGTTGTCTGGAAAGTTTCAGTCTCAGATTTGCTAAAAGCATCATTCTGAGCAAAAAACACGGCTACTTTCTTAATGTTGGGATTTTCCTTCAGTGCGGCTTTCACAGCATTAGGTGCCACCACCGCCACAGGCGCGGAGACTCTGGCTACATAATCGCCAATCTGGGGAATGCCTTTAGCCGTGTTAGATGGGCCGAGTACGGGAACTTTGGCGCGATCGGCGATCGGATCGGCACTAAAAGCCTGTTGCGAGAGGGTTGGCCCCACAATACCCACCACCCGATCCTGATTTATTAGAGTATTAAAAGCATTGATCGCCCCCTGTTCGTCTCCACCCGTATCTTGGAACACCAGTTTAATCGGCGTCCCATCGACACCGCCCTTATCGTTGAAATACTTCTCGGCAATTTTTGCCCCAGCCACCTGTTCTTGACCCAGTAAAGCCACATTGCTGGTTTGCGCCACCCCAACTCCAACGGGAATAGCGGTAGAGTTCCCCGCAGCCGAACCCTGTGACCAAGCTGTTGGAGATGGCGAAGTAGTTGAGGTCTGGGGAGTGTTGGTCTGACTGCAGCCGATCAGCAGTGAAGCGCAGGTAACGAACAAGGCGCTAGGGCGAGTAGTAGGTTTTTTCATGGGCGGGCGATCGAACACATATATATAGAACATCTATCTGTACAGATATTCTACCCATTGGCGGAAGAGTCCCCTGAAAAAACCTTACTAATACCGATCGAAAGAAGCGAGATCCGGACAAGCAGAACCCGGCAATAGCAGAATTGATTTAACTCAGCAGTGGGAACCCTTACGGTGTATAGCTTTAAAAATAATCAAAAAAAGTTTGCCAAAACGCTTGACAACTCAGGGGAGAGTTGATACATTAATAAAGCGCCAGAGAGAAAGCGGTTCACACCGCGGACTTAAGGCAAAAAACTGAACCTAGA